>SYHD01000158.1 GCA_005799265.1 Planctomycetia bacterium
CTGCACGCGGTCAGGATTGACTCATTCACTAGCCCGCAGCGCCAGCAAGGGATGTCCGTGGTTGCCCTTGCTAGCGCTGCGGGCTAGTGAGGCAAATGTGTCATTTCCGCCCGAGCGCAGTATAGCGTCAAGATGGGCGTGTCACTCGGCCTCGGGGAGGGCTGCCGTGAACCGCCCAAACCATACTGCTACGCAACCCTAGGTCGCGATTTTGGCGTTGTCAAACGTGGGCAGAGTTTTTGTTCTCGTTCTTTTGCGACGATTGGGAAATCGTAGACATCACGCTCGGCGTGATGGAATTCCATCACGCCGAGCGTGATGTCTGCGATGAACCGCGACCCTCGAGTAGACCAGCACGCAAGGCTCGAAAGCCTTACCTACGGCAATCGGACCGGCCTCAATCGCCGGCGCGATCGTCGAAGTTCTTGCGGGATTCCGCACTCGGCGGGTCGAAATTGAAGACCCTCTGGAGATTGCCCACCAGTTCCGCACGCATCGTCTTGGCATGCTCTTGCTGGGCGCGCTCGATGAAAAGGTCGCGGAATCCCCCCTGCTTGTTGTGCCTCGCGCCCAGGAACGCTTCCTGCAACAAGGTCTCGTATTCCTTCTTCGCCAGTGGGTCGGCCTTGGCCCATGTCGGATCGATCGGCGCCTTGGTGATGAAGGCGACAAAAAAGGTGCTGCGCGGCTTGTCCGTCAAAATCTGCACGTGATAGGTCGCGGGATTGGGGACCTTCTTGTCCTTTTCGAAAACGTCCTTGTTTAGCTTGTTGGCCTCGTCGAACAACTCCTTGTTGATTTCATCCAGTTGTTTGCCCAAGGTGTCGAGCTCTTTCGGTTTGCTGTCGGCGTCCTTGTGCTGGATCTTGATCGGCTCCTTCAGGTCAACCAGCTTCAGGGCTTGATCAACCATGTCGTCGCGCGGGAACTCGACCTTGCCTTTGGGCATAGGGTACTTGGAGTAATCGCGGAATTGCTGGAACGACTCCGCGTGCATGAGGCTCATCCCGTCGAAATCGAAATATTCACGTTGCTTGCTCGCCGTCTTTTTCTCGGCGACATTGAAGACATCGCGTTTCAGGCCAAGCAACAGCTGGCTGCGCGCTCCGTCGTCGTGGGCGTCTTTCAGCTTGACGAGCACATCGTTGGCGAGCTTCCTGGCGTCGGGGAGCGCCTCGGTAGTACGGGCCCGCTCGAATTTCCAGCCGTCGACGATGCGTTTCGCGACTTCTTCCAGGTCCGCCAGCTTACTCTTGAGATCGGTTTCCCGCTCGTTTAGGCGTGCCAGCGCGTCCGCGCTCTTTTCCTGCTCCTTGTCCTTCAAGACGACGGCCAGATCGGCGTTGAACTTGCCATACTCGCGAACGAGCTGCCTGTCGTAGTCGGAGTAGCGGACCGGGGCGGACTCCGTAGTGCGCCAAAACAGCATGGGCTTGGTCGCGGTGATGAAAAGGTGGTCGACCAGGCCGGCCTGTTTGACGCCGTCCTGAGCGAGCAACTCGCGCATGAGCTGGTCTTCCTCTTTTTGATCGATGCCCTGGACCAGGCGCGGATCGATTTTCTTCCACATGCGGGCGCTATTGCGTTTCACCTCGGGGGGCCAAATCATGGCGCGGTGCAGCGCTGTCGCGGAGAACGTCTCGGAGGAATCGAAAAACATCTTGTGGAAATCGGTCGGCTTGAGCAATTTTTCAGGAGTGACGTCCCTCGCTTCGTAACCGTTGATCTTGCCCGCATATTCACTGAACGCGTCGCGCAACGGCGCCAGTTCGGGCGCGCTCTGCACTGTGAATTTCGTGTAGCCGGCCGAGTCATTACCGTCGGGCGGGCCATAGGTTAGCTTCAAATCGCGCAGTTTCTCTTTTTGCTTCGGGTCGTTCTGAAGCTCCTTGGGCCACAGTTCTTTCAAATTTTCGCGCAGCACCTTCTTGTATTTCTCCGCATCGCCGACGGCCTTATCCAGCTCGCGGCGCATCTTCTGGATGTTGGCCTGGGCCCATTCCTCGGCGATTTGACGGGCGAGAATCGTCTTGATCTCGCGCTGGATCGTTTCGGTCGTGTATTGCGGGTTCGCGTAGACGCCGAAGAGCGGATGGATTGACACGATCTTGTCCAGGCCCACGAATGGCCCCATCATCTCGAACGGCGACTGGTAGCCCGCGCTGAACGCGAAAAGCTGGGCATAAGCCGGAGCCCGGCGGCGCATCTCGGAGTGGAGCGCCATCTCGAGTTCGCTCGCAGGCAGATAACCATCGGTTTCCTTGTAAGCGGGAGCGCCGTCGTAGCCGTGCTTGAGTGCGCCCCAGGCGAGATAACCTGCCGTCGCGCCGTGAACGTCGAACGCGGCAATCGGCGATAAGTTCGGCAGTGCCGCAGCGCCCACCAGGCTCGCGATTGCTTCGGGATGCTTCTGGGCAAATCGATCCAGGATCGGCGTTACGCAGTCTTTTTCGCTGTAGAGGGCCGCGCCGCGCCGGCCTACGTTGCTCAGCATGGCCTGGTGATGATTATCCAGGTCGATCTGATGCTTTTGCGCGACGGCCATGTAGCGCGTCGCGGTGACGATCGGCGAGAGCGGATCGTACGCGATCGGATTGAGCACGTTGAGATGGGCAATCAACTGCGCCAGGTCCTGATAGCCCGGCGCCTTCGGATCCGCGATCAGGTATTTCATCTGGATCTTGGCCTGTCGTTCCAGGCCCCACTCGTCGGAGCTTGGGTCTGCCGGCTTGTTCTTGTTCAGGTCGAAGAATTCCTTGCGTTGGATGTCGCTGGGCGTGTCTTTGATCTTGTCCAGAAAGTCAGCGACCTTGACCGGGACCAAGGTGACGTTGAACAGGGCACGTTGCTTTCTGTAGAAGTCGCTGAGCTGCGCCAGCGCCATCGGCGCGCGTATCTCGTCCGGGACTTCCGGGTTGGCGTACTTCTCCAACCCCGGCAACCCCTCGCGCCGGTCGCCAAAAAGGTAGGGGGATGGCTGCACGCCGAGCACCGCGTACTGGGCGATCTTGACGCGGAATTCCTCGGTGATCGCTTGGCGCGCGAAGACGTGGCCGCCGTCGCGCCTGCCGCCGCGCATCGCTTGCCCTTCGGCCAAGCGCAACTCGTCTCTAGTCAGCACCTCGTGTATTTCCGGGTAATGGAAGAACTCCGCCTGGAACAGACGATCGACGTCTCTTTCTTCGAGATGGACTCCCATCTTGTCGGCCTGGGCCTGCCACAGCATGAACTCGAGAAGATCGTCCAGCTTGACGCCGCCGTCGAAGTAGCGCGGCTTGTTTTTACGATAGGCGATCGTGTCGATCATCAGCTTCATGCCTGCGAGTTGGGACGCCCGTTTTTGCACGTCCTTGGCTTTGTCCTTTTCACCTTCGAATTTGACGGTTTCGTCGAACCAGCGTTTCGATAGCTTCTTGAAGGCGATTTCGCAACAGCCCATGATCCACTCGTTGGCGAAGTTGCGCTGCGCCTTGAGCTGCGCCAAATCTTCGCTGGTGACCGCGCGGCCGTGGACCTTGGCGATGGGTGGGCCGCTCCGCCTGAAAAATTTCCCCCATCTTTCATCGGACATGCCGCCCGTGCAAAAGACGAAGGTGACCATGCAGATCATGAGGATGGCGGCCATCCAGAAGCGTCTGTTCTTTTGAAAGGTGGTGAAGGGATTGAACGCCATGGAAAGCCTCGGTGTTGGGTGCGGGTACCAACCAATAACGATCCGGCGGAACACGCCCGGCGGATCGCGATTTTCTCTATTGTAGGGAAAGCCCTGCTTGACTTCCCATAGATAATGGTAAACAAAAGCGGGTCGTGGGAAAGAGGCGGGCCACGCTTCACGCTGGACACTTGGACAATGAAGCTGTAAACTCGGTTGCAAGCGCTTGCCGCCGCTTGCCGTTTAGCGCTCGCGGACCGGGCGCGTTTGTTGTCGTTATTTGTCCGCGAGCGCGAAACGGCAAGCGGCACGAAAGGAAACGCACCATGGCCACAAGGAAGAAAAAGCACCTGGTGATCGTCGAATCGCCGGCC
>SYHD01000159.1 GCA_005799265.1 Planctomycetia bacterium
GACCACTGACCACTGACCACTGACCACTGCTCTAGTCGTTTTCCTCGACGCGCACCAGCGTGCCGCGTCCCTTGTCGTTTGACAGGTCAACCAGTGCACCCTCGACAGCGCCTAATTCGCCCCAAAAATTGAATGACATTGCAGTGAGCTTGCGCAGGAACTGATCGTCCGCCTTGGCGGTCGCGATTAGGTGCTCATCAACCTTGACAACGAAGGGCATGTCGCGGCTCGACACGTTGCTCTTGTCGATGTAATGAAGGGCGGTCCTCGCCCAACCGGCGCGGGAAGTCTTTCCCGTCGCTGCATCCTTCAACGTCACGACGACTGCCGACTGTTGCTCGGACGGAATCTTGGCGTAGCCCTTGAGGTTCTCGCCGAGGTTCATGAGCGCCCACAGCGTCATGCGGCGTTGTTGGGTGTTGCCGTTAAGGTCGGGTGAATTATCGTGCTTCAAAAGTTCGCACAAGACCGGCGCACCGGCGGCGATGTGGAATTCGCCGAGCGCCGCGGCCAGGAAGCTCACGTGATCGCGTTGGCTGCGGAGTTTGCGCCATTGCAGGTGTCTGTCCTTGTCGGTGCTCTTGGCGATGCGAGCGCCGAGCAGCTTCTCGTCCTCCACAAGCACTTGGAAAGCCCGGTCGAGACGCTCGGCCAAATCGAGCGCAAAGCCAGGGTCGGCCTTCCAGCGCAGCGTCGCCGGCTCGCCGCGCTTGAGCACTTGGGCCAAGTCATTGGCGGCGCGCCAGCGGATGTCCGCGTTTTCGCTGTCCAGACGCTGTAAGAAATGCGCCGGATCCTGATCGCGATTGACCAGAAAGTTGGCCGCCAGAATCACGAGCACGAGAACGAGAATAATCAAGCCGGGGATGACAAAGAGCTGCGCGATGAATCGCCCCGACGGCGGCTGCACCGGCGGCAGTCCCGCGTCAGACTTCGGAGGATCAGACGGCGCGGCGGAATCCATCAAGGCACCAAGGTCAGGAGATCGACTATCCTTGTTGGTTTTAGTGAAACAGTGGAGGCAAACCAGAGTCCATGCCTGTCAACATACCATGCCGCAACCGTCTTGACGCGCACCTTGGCAGCTTGCTAGGGTATACTGAGTACTTCTTACTGAAACGTCCAGAAAGCTGCCCATGCCGATGACGCTGGAACAATATGCGGTCTATCTGGATTCGCGCAACCTGGTTTGGCCCGCGCCGCCGGTGGTGCACGCGCCCAAGGCGACGCCGAAATTGCAGCCGCTGCCGCAGGTGCGCGTCGTTTTGTGGAATATCTACGGCACGCTCTTGAACGTCCTTAGCGGACAAATCTTACATGAGCACCCGCAGAAATTCGTGATGGACATCGCCCTGGACAAGACGGTGCAAGAATTCAAAATGTGGGCATCGATGACGCGCAAGCCGGGGCAGCCTGCCGACTACATGGGCGAGATCTATCGCAGGGTGCTCACCGATCTGCGTCTGGCGGCCTCGCCGGGAGAGAAGCACCCGGAGCTTCGTTCCGAACGTATCTGGGAGGCCATCGTCAATAAACTCAATCAAAAAGATTACAAATACGACGCTGCGATGTACGGGCCTCTCCCCGATTTTTCGCGCAAGATCGCGTACTTCTTTCACGCCAGCCTGCAAGGGACCGCGTGTTACGCGGGAGCGGCGCCAACGCTGGAGCGCCTTCAGCAATTCGGACTGAAACAGGGTCTGCTGGCGGACACGCAGTGCTTTAGCTTCGTACAATTACAGCGGGGTCTGGCGGCGCAACACGACCGCCTCGCCATCGACATGATTTTCCACGGCGCCCTGCGTTCGTTGTCGCACGAGGTCGGCGGTCGCAAGCCTTCCGAACGGCTCTTCAAGCATTGCTTGACGCAGTTGTCGAGCATGGGTATTGCGCCAATGCAGGTGTTGCACGTGAGTTCGCGCATCGCCCAGGATCTCGCCCCCGCCAAGAAGTTCGGCATGCGCACGGCGCTCTACGTGGGGGATAGGGAATCCGTTCAGGCCACGCCCGAGCAATTCAAGGATCGCGCGACCCGGCCCGATGTCATGGTGACGGAACTGAGCCAGATTGCCGAGATCGTGGGAGGATGAGAAAGGATGAAGGATGATGGATGAAGGATGATTCCGAGTGATCCTCCTCTTTTGCATCCCTCATCCTTCTGCCTTCATCCTTTGTCTTCGGGAGCGACCTTCATGCCGCCTGATTTGCATTTCGATTTGACCAAAATCGATTTCACAAACGTCGTGGCGGATCGTGAAGCAATTCGCAAAGTCAACCCACAACGCTTCGAGATGGAACAAATCGACGCCATCGTTCACATCGATCCGGCCAACAAGCTCATCGTCGGCTACAAGGACATTCGCTTCGACGAATTTTGGGTGCGCGGCCACATGCCGGGCTATCCGCTCATGCCAGGCGTCCTGATGTGCGAGGCGTCGGCCCAGCTTTGCAGTTACTACACGATGTCGCAGCACACCCTGGCCGAGGGTGACTTTCTCGGCTTTGGCGGCATGGAAGAGGTGCGCTTTCGCAGTCCGGTCCATCCGGGCGAACGGCTGGTCCTGATCGGCAAGGAAGTCCGCTTTCGCCGGCGGCAGACGATTTACAACGTCCAGGGTTTCGTCAAGGATCGCATGGTCTTCCACGGCGACATCATTGGCGTGGCACTGCGTCGTGGCGAGGTGTAACCCGTGCGCGCGTCAACTCGCATCCCCTCGGAGGAGCTCACGCCGTTTCTGCTTGACGTGCCGCACCCAGGCCGCCTGCCTCCTGATTCGCCCGCGCTCGCTCCCAGCCCCCCCATCTCATGGCGCGACCTTTTCGGCAATGAGCATCCGGTCGAAATCGAAGTCGGCTTCGGCAAGGGTCTGTTCCTGCTCACCCAAGGCCAGGCGCGCGCCGACACGAACTTCCTCGGCATCGAAATCGAACGCAAATACGTGCTCCTCACGGCGACGAAGATCGCTCAACAGAAGCTGCCGAACGTCAAGCTCGCGTGCACCGACGCGCGTTGGTGTCTGAAAGAACGCGTCGCGGAGTCCAGCGTGGCGGCCGTACACGTCTACTTTCCCGATCCGTGGTGGAAGAAGCGGCACAAGAAACGTAAACTGCTGACGCGCGCTTTCGCGGAGCAAGTCGGGCGCGTGCTGCAAGCAGGGGGTCGACTGCGCTTCGCGACGGACGTCGCGGAGTATTACGAGGAGTCGCTGACGATGTTGAAGGATGTTGCGGCTTTGCGAAGTTTGCCGAGCCCTGTTGCGGATGAACAATCCGTGACCAACTTCGAACGCAAGTATCGGCAAGAGGGCAGGCCGATCTACCGGGCACTTTTTGAAAAACAGTCGGAATTGGCTTAGCGCTCGCCGTATCCCATGCGATGGCGTGGTTTGAAAACGAACGCTAAACAAATCGAGGATGGAACAAACCCATGCACTTCGCCGATCGACTCTTGGACGCCTGCCGAAAAAAGCAAAACGCCCTGTGCGTCGGCATCGACCCACGCTGGGAACAGTTGCCGCGGGAGATTCGCGCCCGTCACGCCGGCGGGACGCTCGACGCGATGGCGTCGGCGTTCGAGGAATTCAGTCTGCGCGTGCTCGACATCGTCGCGCCGCTTGCGCCCATCGTCAAGCCGCAGAGCGCGTTCTTCGAGGCGTGCGGCCCAGCGGGTATGCTGACGCAGCAGAAAGTGTTGGTCAAAGCGAGACAACTCGGCCTCCTCACGATTCTCGACGCCAAACGCGGTGACATCGCTTCGACCGCGGAAGCCTACGCCGACGCCGCTCTCGCCGGGACGCTTCACGAAGGCAAACGCCATGCGGTATGGTCGGCGGACGCGCTGACGGTCAATCCCTATCTGGGCCGCGACGCCATCGAGCCGTTCCTGGCGAGCGCGCGGCGAGCTGAAGCGGGCGTGTTCGTGCTCGTGCGGACGAGCAACAAGGGGTCAGGGCAGTTTCAAGATTTGTCGTGCGACGGCAAACCGCTCTATCAGCACGTTGCCGGTGCGGTCGGCGCCTGGGCGGCGGAGAACATCGGCACGTGCGGATTCGGCGATGTCGGCGCGGTCGTCGGCGCGACGCATCCCGCGGAGCTGGCGCTCGTGCGAACCTGGATTCCGCAGGTCATCTTCCTCGTGCCCGGCTATGGCGCTCAGGGAGGGGCCGCCGCCGACACAGCCGCGGCATTCCGCGCTGACGGGGCCGGTGCCATCGTCAACAGTTCGCGCGGCATCACCGCCTGCTTCAAGCCCGACGAGCCGAAGTGGGAGGCCGCGATCGAGCGTGCCTGCCGCGCCGCCATCCAGGATCTCGCGCAAGTGACGCCGATGAAAGCGCTCGGCGATTGAGCCGCAAGCGGTATTACACATCGCGGCGCGCGAAGTAGAACATTCCTACCATGGCCGTTCCCAGCGACACGCCGAGGCTGATCAGCATCGTGCGGCTCAGCGCGTTCCAATCGTAGAAACCTTTGATGACGTTCGGCAACGCCTGCAGAGCACGCTCCGGCGACGGGATGATGCTCGGTAGCTGCGCGAGCAGAAAACCGCCGCCGTAGATCGTCATCCACACCACCGCGATACTGACCAGCGTGTTGCTCGACATCGCACTGACGCTGACCCCGAACGTGATGACGAACACGAGCATCGAGGCGACGACCAGCATGGCGACGAGGCTGCCATGAATGGTGATGGCCTCGCTGTGGAGCAGGAAGTAGGCGCCGATCATCGCGAGGATATTCTTGACGAAGAAAGTGCCAAGAATGAGAACCAGCCGGGCGTGCCATTTGCCCAAGAAATACTGATATCGGCTGATGCCGCGGCAAAGGATCGAGTCGGCCATGCTGCCTCGCTCGGAGCAGATCGCCCCCGCGGTGATGGCGATGATGAGGGTGAGCGAACCGTAAATGACCCAGTGCATGAGATCGCCCATGGTGTCGGGCGCGGACTGAATCATGCCGGCGATGTGACGCGCGCCGAAGCGATAGAGCAGATAGCCGACCAGGACTCCCAAGGAGAGCAAGAGCCAGACGCGGTAGATCCAGCTGTTGAAGGTCGCCTTGAGATCGGCCTGGAATACCGCCCAATAGGGGAGCAGGCGGTTAATCCTCACGCGCGTCGGCGCGATGGCGGTGATTGCGTCCATAAAAGTCCCCGCATTGGTTTGGCCGCTTGCGGCTTAGCGCTCACTGCCACGCGCCAAGGTGCTCGGCGCATGGCAGTGAGCGCTAAGCCGCAAGCGGCCGATTACGCCGCGTTCTTGTACGCCCTGGTGAATCCTCGCGACGCTTCTTCCTCGACTAGATCGAGAAAGGCCTGCTCCGTCTGCATGCCAACAGAGCGGATGCTGATGACCGTGACCTTGCTGTCCGCAAATGTCATGAAGATGTTCGCCAGCGCATTCGTGTTGTTGATTTCCTCGCTCATGCGGATTTCCAGGCGGCGCTGCTTGAGGTTAACGAACTTGAAGTCGGACATGCCTTTGAGGGCTTGCAGCGCCCTGGTGATCGCTTTTTGATCCCCTTCCAGCTCGAACTCGTAGTGATTTCGTTTCATGCGCCCCTTGAGGTCTTGCAGCGAGCCGAAATAAATCAGATGCCCGTGGCTGAGCACTGCGGCGTGATTGCACACCTCGTCGATGTCGCTGAGGTTGTGGCTGGCGATGATGAGCGTCTTGTCGCGCGCCAGCGTCTTGATCAGTTCCAGCATGCTGCGGCGGGCTTCGGGATCGAGGCCCAGCGTCGGTTCGTCCCAGATCAACAGGTCTGGCTCGTTGATAAGACTTGTGGCAACCGCGAGTCGCGCGATCATGCCATTGGAGAAATTCTCGATGCGGTCCCCCGAAGCGCCCAAAAGATCGACCGCGCGAATCAGCGAGGCGAGACGTGGTTTGCGTGCTTCGGCGGGGAGCCCGAAGAGACGGGCGATGTAGTCAAGGTAGGTGATCGGCGTCATACCGCTGGGAAACTGCGGATTGGTCGGGATGTAGCCGATGCGGCAACGCAAGGAGGCCGCGTTCGGGGTCATCTTTTGCCCGAACAAACGCACCCAGCCCGCGGTGGGGCAATGCAGTCCGAGGATGAGGCGCAGCAGCGTCGTCTTGCCGGCGCCATTGTGCCCCAGCAAACCCAGGACGCTGCCGGGTTCGAGCTTCAGTGTGACGTCATTTAGCGCGATCTGGCGGTTTTGGTAGATCTTCGTCAGCTGATCCGTTTCCACCACCAGGCCGCTGGAGATCTCGGCCACGAGACTTCCTCCAGGCAACCGCGCCCTCTCTCCTCCAGTGCGGAAGAGGTTGGGGTGAGCGGTAATTGCATACGGACCTATCTTCGGCAGCACAACCTCCCCGGATAAACTGAAAGTCGCAATGATTGTTCTCGCTCTCTTCGATCCGTAAGCTAATGGCGTTAAACCCAACGCAGATAACCACGAAACGCACGAACGACACGAAAAAGAGAAAAGGATTGGTATTCAATTTCGGTTTCGTTTTCGTGTCATTCGTGTGTTTCGTGGTTTTCTGCATTTGAACAACCCGCTTCGGGTCTTTCGCGTATGTCCCAATTTGAAGCCTTCCACAGCCGCGCGACACAGCACTTTCGCGACCTGCAAGATCGCATCTGCACAGGGCTTGCCAAGGCAGACGGCAAAGCACACTTCCGCGAGGACTCCTGGCAACGCGAAGGCGGCGGCGGTGGACGTTCGCGCGTCCTCATCGACGGCGGCGTCTTCGAGAAAGCGGGCGTCAATTTTTCCGAAGTCTTCGGCCAAATGGCGCCGGAATTCGCCAGCCAGATTCCCGGCACGGGGCGCGACTTCACTGCGGCCGGAGTCTCGCTCGTCTTGCATCCGCGCAATCCCAAGGTTCCGACCGTGCACGCCAACTTCCGCTTCCTGACCAAGGGAGACAAGTGGTGGTTCGGCGGCGGCGCCGATC
>SYHD01000160.1 GCA_005799265.1 Planctomycetia bacterium
CTCGGTCAGCGACGAGGAGCAGGAACGCCGCTTTCACGATCGGGCCGGCAGCCCGGCGCGGCGCTGGAAGCTGAGCGACATGGACATCCAGTCACGCGAAAAATGGGTGGAATACTCCAAAGCCAAGGACGAGATGTTTCGCCACACCGATATCAAGCAGGCGCCGTGGTACACCGTCGAGGCGGACGACAAGCGGCAAGCGCGCCTCAACTGTATCGCGCATCTCTTGAGCATGGTCCCCTACCAGGACGTGACGCCGCCCCCCTTGAAGCTGTCGCCTCGCCAGCCCGCGGACGTCGCCTACGTGCGGCCGCCGAAGTCGGAGCAGAATCTCGTTCCGGACGTAGAGGTTTGACATATCCGCAATCTTTGCAGTTGGCGCTGGCGTTATTGGATGCCTTCGGCATGGCGCTGCGTTTGGTGCAGCGCAGCGATGAGTTCGCGGATCAGCGCGTGGCACACAGACAAGTCGTTCGGCAGCGGCGGCAGATCGTTGCCCGGCGAAGCCGAAGCGTCGGCCGGCGTCGGCGGGGAGTTGACAGTCGCGTTGGAACGCTTCGTGCTCATATAAGAATAAACACCGAACGATGAAATACGTATCGCTGAATTGTGCGAAAAGCAAAAAAAAAAGACGCGTCGAGATTCGACGCGTCGAGCTGGGGCGATGCTGGTTTAGGATCCCGCGCTCGCCGGCGGCCGCTGATAACGTTGGCGGCGCTTGACGCCATTCAAATCGATGCCGTCCAAGAGCATCGCCAACTCTGCGGGCCGAATTGCGAGGCCATGCGCGCCGACCTGGACGCGCTCGCCGTCCGCGGCCGGGAACACGAACGTGCCTTCTTCGAGCCGCTTGTACCAGATCGCCAGGCCGTCCGCGTCCCAGTACAAGAGCTTGAGCCGATCGCCGCGTCGGCTGCGAAAGACGAACAGATCGCCCGACAGCGGATCCTGGCCGAGCTGCTGCTCGACCAGACCGACGAGCGAATCGAAACTCTTGCGCATGTCCGTCGGGAGTGTAGTAGCGGATATGCCACAGCTTCGATTTCTTCCGAATCGCGCCGGGAAAACCAACGTTGACGCGCTTGCCCGTGGCGGGATCGACATGGTAAGCGGGACGGAAGATTTCGGCCATGATGCGTTTCCTTTCTCAGAGAAGGCCGGCCACCTCGGTAGGGTCTCTGAGTTCCCCACGTCGTCAGCGCGCCCAAAGCTACGATTCAAGTGATCATTCGACGCATCGTCTGGCAACTGACGCGGTCGGCAAACAAGTAGAGCTTCTTTTCCTTGATGCGGTTTTCCTTGTTGCCCCGGGCACAATACTCTTGCTCGTACAGCGTCTTGGCGTCGAACGCTTCGGAACTCAGCGATGTGACCACGAAGCGTGAATTTTCACCCTTGGTCAAATGCTCGGCCTTCCCGACGACGCGACGTTCTCGGCTCCAGGTCTTTTGGGTCTGGTAGGTGAAATCTTTGAACACGCGTGACGCTTCCTCGGTGGCCTCGACCTGGGTCTTGGCCTGATGCATTTCGCCGCCCTGAATCCGCTTCAAACGCGTGTTTTTCGCAAGCACGTAGAGAAAATCGACGCGGTGGTCTTCGCACCAACGCAGCAAATGTTCGCGGCAGAATCCACTATCACCACGAACCAAAATCTGCACGTTCGGCCACACCTGACGCAGATGGGCCACGAGGCGTTGCAAGTGTTTGAGCAGGCCGACCGGTTTATCGAGGTTCGATGGCCGCAACAGTGCCAAGAGCAGCCTCAAGAGCCCGGAAGAACCGGAAGACAAGCTGCGAAAGCAATTGACCACTCCCACGCCCGGCGAATTCTGTATGACACCCGTGTTGTAAATTCCTTGACAGACCCGCCATCGCGCGCGATAATCCGGCGTTGGCGATACGGATTTTGAAGTGAGATTCTCTGACCAGTCGTCTGCAACTTGTAGCAAGAAAAATGGGGGGAGACCATGTTGACACTGGGGTGCGATCAACACCGCTTGTGCGATCGCATGCCGCGGCGTGCTTTCCTGAAGATAGGCGCCCTGGGCGGCCTGATGTTGGCCGACGTGCTCCGCCTCGAGGCTGAGCAGCCGCCGGCTCGCACGAACCGCAAGTCGGTGATCTTGATTTTCCTGGAAGGAGGCGCCAGCCACCTCGATACTTATGATCTCAAGCCCGCGGCGCCCGCCGAATATCGCGGCGAGTACAGCCCCATCCGCACCAGCGTGCCCGGGTTCGAAATGTGTGAGCTCATGCCCCGGCAGGCGGAAATCGCGCAACATCTGAGCGTGCTGCGCGGCGTGCGTGCGGCTTCCCCCGATCACGTCTACGACGAAGTGTTTACCGCGTTCCCCAGAGGAACACGGCGGCCCGCCTTCGGTTCGTTGGTGAGCCGTTTCAGCTCGGCGCCCGCCTCGGGGCTGCCGGCTTACGTCGGCCTCAGTCGTCCCTTGGCGGCCGAGCAGCCGTTGTATGCCGGCGCCAGGCACGCACCGTTTCGGCTCCGTCAAGAGGCCATCGCCGACCTGGGCCGCTCGGTGCCCTTGTCCGATCTTCAGGACCGCAGGGCATTGCTGCAAGGCTTCGACACGTTGCGGCGCGATCTTGACGACGGCGCCATGGCCGCCATGGACCAGTACACCGCGCGCGCCTTCGACATTCTCACGGCCGACAGGACCCGCGAAGCGTTCGATCTTGACCAGGAACCCGACCGAGTTCGCGCAAGCTACCCCACGGGCATCGACTACACGCCCTACTCGCGTCCATCCACCTGGAATGCGAGCAATCTGTTATTGGCCCGCCGTCTGGTCGAACGAGGCGTCCGCGTGGTGACCACATGGCTTAGCTCCTGGGACCAGCATGAGCGTCTCTTCCGAGCCATGGATGGGATGCTCCCCTTGCTCGATCGGAGCATTGCTGCCCTGGTGACCGACCTCCGCGAGCGCGGGCTGGATCAGGATGTGGCCGTGGTCGTCATGGGCGAGTTCGGCCGGACGCCCAGGATCAACAACAACGCTGGTCGGGATCACTGGAACGAAGCCGGCTGCGTGCTGCTGGCGGGCGGCGGCCTGCGCATGGGACAAGTCATCGGCTCTACCGACAGGCGCGGCGAACGCTCGCGCGGCCAGCCGATCCGCTATCAGAACATCTTCGCCACGCTATACCATATTTTGGGGATCGACCCAGCGCAGACGCTCCCCGACATGGGCCGACCCCTGCCATTGCTCGAAGACCGTACGCCGATTGCGGAGTTGGTTTAGGCGATGGGGCAGCGATATTCTTCCAGATGAGACGGTTAGAGATCAGGGGCGGTCATGCTGCACGGTCTGCGGCATCGGGGTATTGCGCACGCTCTGGCAAGCACCCCGGCGGCGAAACGCTGCCCCATCCATTTGCCCAGTTCCTGCGCCGCCTTGGGCTGCGCGACGGTTCAAACTACTTGCCGGCGCGCTCGCGCACGCTGAGGACATACGTCCCGGTGCTGCCGTCGAAGCTGGTGACGATGAGACGGTACGTGGCGGTCTCGGCCGGGATGAAGACCAGGAAGGAGTTCAGGTCGCCACCGGAGTCGTCATCGCGGGTCAGTTCCTTGCGCTCGGCGTCTTCGAGACGCAGGAACGGGTCAAACTTGCCGCCGCCGACTCGGTCCAGGGCGACGGCGTAGCGTTTGCCTGCCGTCAGTTTGATCTCGTGGACCTGGCTCGGTGATTCCTTCAGCGCGCGGTCTTTCGGATCGGTCGTGAGCAAATCGGCTTTCATTTCCAGTACCAGCTTGCCAGTGTCCGCGTCGATCTCGGCAAGAAGCTTGGTGAAGTCGGCGTTCTTGCGAAACGGCTCAAAGTCACGGTGCGTCTCGAGCTGTTTGCGGTTGACAGGCAGATCAAAGCAGCCGCTGGCACGCGCTGCGTGGAGCAATTTCAGCGCCTGCTCGGTATGCTTTGCGGGCAGCGCGTCTGCCACGCCGGCCATGTAGCCGTGAGCACGGGCGGCAGCGAATTGCGCTTCCCCCAACGCGTCCTTCAGACCGGCGAGGTACTCGGTCGTAGCGGCGGCATCATCGAGCTTTTTCATGCGCGCCAGTTCCTTGGCCCGCAGCAGAAGAAGTTCACGCGTGGTTTCGGGCGGGTATTTCAATGCCGTGTTCAGGTCAGCCACAGCTTCCTCGACGCGCCGGCAGACCGCGACACGGTATTCGAGGAATTGGGGCCAGCCGGCGTAGATGGTACCCTTGAGCATGCCGAGTTTCTGTGGTCCCTCAAGCACCTTGAGGGCCTCGGCGAAGGATTCCCGCGCCTGGGTATGATCAGGCAGCTCAACTGCGGTCGTTGCCAGCTTGAAATGGAAGACCGCAAGAGCCGCCTGCGCCGTGAGATCCTTGGGATCGGCATCGGCCCGCTTCTTGAAGATGGCCAGGCTGTCCTGGTAATAGCCCTGCGCCGCTTGCGTCTGGCCGAGCCGAAGGCTCACGTCGCCGAGATTGTTGAAGGAAATGGCCAGGTCGCGCTGGGCCTGAATGTCCTTGGGATCGGCGTCGGCCAGCTTCTTGCGGATGGCCACGCTGTCCTGGTAATAGCCCTGCGCCGCTGGCACCTGGCCGAGCTGGAGGCTCACGTCGCCGAGCTTGGTGAAGGAAACGGACAGGTCGCGCTGGGCTTTACTGTCCTTGGGATCGTCGTCGGCCCGCTTCTTGCCGATGGCCAGGCTGTCCTGGAAATAGCCTTTCGCCGGTTGCACCTGGCCGAGCTGGAGGCTCACGTCGCCGAGTTTGTTGAAGGAAATGGCCAAGTCACGCTGCGCCTGGCTGTCTTCGGATTCGACGTCGACCCGTTGGGCGGCGATCGCGTGCGCTCGCTCGTACTGCTTGTGCGCCTGTTCAACGCCTGCCCCCGCGAGATTCAGGAACAGGTCGCCCAACTCGAAATGGGCCCAGACCGTGTGGTGATCGATCGCCTTGCTGTTGTCGGCGCTGCGGGCCACCTTTTTGAGGCCTTCGAGCGCCTTGTCGAGCAGCTTTTGCCGTAGCTCCTGCATGGCCGGCTTGTTCTTGAGCTGCACGTCGATGTCATCGACCACCAGCCGCAGCGTTTGCAAGGCGAGAGTGCGCTGCTCGGCGGCGAGCTTTTCGTTTGTTTGAGCTTCCTGGCGGGCGGCGGTTTCGGCGGCAACCGATTTCTTGAGGTCGTCGTTGGCCTTGCCGATGGCCGCGTTGGCATCTTTCAGCGCGGTGTTCTTGGCGGCAATCGTCGTGTTGGCGCTCTCCATCTCGGCGTTCTTGGCGCCAAGCACCACGGCCAGGGCGGCCAGGCTGACCACGCCGACCAGCACCGCGGCGGCGATGCCCGACACCGCGGCAGGGTGCTTACGCATCCAGCGGCGGGCGCGAACCAGCACCGGCTCCGGCGCGGCGCTCACCGGTTCGTCCGCCAGCCATTTTTCGACATCGTCCGCCAGCGCTTTCGGCGTCGCGTAACGGTCGCCCGGATTCAGCGCGATGGCCTTCAGGCAGATTGCTTCAAGGGCCGGACTGACGGCGGGCTTGTGCTGGCGCGGGCGGCGGATGTCGCCCGACTGCACCTTTTTCAGGACGACACCGATGTCGCGGTCCTCGATTGATGGCTTGCCAGTGAGCAGGACGTAGAGCGTGGCGCCGAGGCTGTAAACGTCGCTGGCAGGGCCGAGCTGGTCGAGGCGGCCGGCGGCCTGTTCGGGGCTCATGTAGGCGGGAGTGCCGATGGTGGAGCCGGCGATGGTTTCGGCGCTGCCGCTGGCGCTGGCGGGGCGCAAGGGGGACTCGGCGCCCCCTCGCTGGAGCTCGGGATCGGGCTTGGTCGTTGCTTTGGCGAGGCCCCAATCGACCACCAGCGTCTCGCCGTATCGGCCGAGCATGATGTTGCCGGGCTTGAGATCGCGGTGGAGGACGCCGCGGTCGTGGGCGTATTGCATGGCCTGGCAAACATCAATGAAACGGCCCAGGAGCTTGCGGAATTCCAGCTGGCGTTCACCCTCACCCCCGGCCCCTCTCCCTCGGGGAGAGGGGGGAGGATTGTGGAATTTCTCGATTGCATCTTGCAGGCTGTCGCCGCGGATGAAACGCATGGCGTAGAATGGGCGGCCGTCGGCGTATTGGCCGAGACCATAGACCGGCACGATGCCCGGATGTTCGAGGCCGCCGGTGATCTCGGCTTCGAGCATGAATCTTGCCCGGCTCTCCTGGTTGTCGGCGTGGCGGTCCTGGATTTCCTTGAGGGCGACTTCGCGGTGCAGTTCCTCGTCGTGGGCGACGAAGACCTCGCCGAGGCCGCCCTTGGCGTGCGGGCGCAAGATGCGAAAACGCTGTCCGGTTGCCGTGGGCGCGCCGATCGAGACGGTGGCGTACAGGTCGTCGAGTTCCGCCGCCGCGCCCCCGGCCTCTCGTTCTTTGGCGGGAGAAGAAAGAGCAATCATGCTGGCCTGTACGTCGGGATCGGCGATTTGTTCCAGGTGCTTCTTGACGGAGCCGACAGACGAGACCGCAGCCAGACTTTGCTGCGGATCGTTGCCGTGCAGCGCGAGATGCTTTTGCACCAGTGCTTCCAGCAAGGCGTGCGTTTCACTCGTCAGCGCGTTCTGCTCAAGAAGAATCTGGCCGAGCGGCCTGGCCTTCTTGAGAACCCAGGCGTGCATGGCGTTGACCAGCGCGTCGCGGCTGATGAAGTCCATCTGCACGGCGAGAATGCCGAACAGCAGATTGCGATCCGAGGCTTCGCGGGGCATGGGTCGACCTCCGGTTGCGGAGCTGTGAGATTTGCCTTTAGCGCCCAGCAATGGTATTCGCGGCATAACAAGAACGCAAGGAAAAAGCCGATTCTGTCATGACGCAATAGAAATGTCCTCATTTTGGCTGCATTTGAAATGTCCACATACATTTCCCTATGCCTTCTTTTTGAAGCCCTTGCGGTACTTGGTTGGGGATCTCATTAATTTTCGTTGCATCCGGACATAAAGCGGGTAAAGTAGCAAGGATAGCCACTGCCTTGAATTCCGCGTTTCTACCGACCCGCTTGAGGCCAGCAACACTCCGCACGGCCATGAATGAAACAATAACGCCCCCCACATACCAGTAAGCGGCACGTTTGAAGGCCGCTCTGGCTCCGTTGTGACAAACCCGCCTGTCAGTGATAAAGGGAAAAAGAGGCTTCCATGAAACCACCCGTGAGATGTCAAGGCCCGGTGGGCCTTTCCCGGCGTAATATGCTGCAAATCGGAGCCATCGGCGCCCTGAATCTGGCACTGCCCCAGGTGCTGGCTGCTGGCGAACGATTGTCGCAGCGTGGCATGACTCCGAAGGCGGATTCGTGCATTCTCGTGTTCCTGAATGGCGGCCCCAGCCATCTGGATATGTGGGACATGAAACCGGATTTGCCGCAGGAAATGCGCAGTGAATTTCAGCCCATTGCCACCTCGGTTCCAGGCGTTCAGGTTTGCGAGCACTTGCCAAAGCTCGCGCGGTTGATGTCTCGTTGCACGCTCGTGCGTTCCGTTCACCACGACCAGGTGGCACATGCGCCCGCCGTTTACACCGCTCTCACCGGCATCAGGAGCAATGTGCGCGCCGGTATCGTTGGCGCCAAAGCCACCGACCATCCCGCGATCGGTTCGGTCGTCGGCCACGTTCGTCCGCCGAGTTCTCAGATCACGCCGTATGTCTTGTTGCCCCACCTGACAGCGGAGGGCGCCGGGGGCCCGCCACAGCCTGGGTTCCTGGGCGGCTGGTTGGGCCGAACGAATGATCCTTTCCTCGTACTGCAAAACGGGGGCGGACTCAACCTGCCCACGCTCTCTCCCGGCCTGGGCATGACCTTGGAGCGTGTTGAGGGACGCAGGCAGTTACTGACCGGGCTAAATCAAACGGGCGTTTCCGTCCGCGCCGGCCAGGCTCAGGAGATGGAGCGCCTGCAAGGGAGGGCTTGCGACCTTCTCACCTCCTCGGCGGCACAGCGAGCTTTTCAACTGGATCAGGAACCGATGCAGTTGCGCGACGCCTACGGCCGTAACATCTACGGCCAAAGTATGCTGCTGGCCCGCCGCCTGGTGGAAGCCGGCACTCGGCTCACGTGCATTTCCTGGGCACCCGATGCGAACGCGACGTGGGACACCCATGGCGGCAACTTTGTCAAACTCCGGAATCAACTGCTGCCGCCTTTCGATGCCGCCATCTCCAGTCTGTTGAGCGACCTGACGGATCGCGGCCTTCTGGAACGTACGCTGGTGGTCGTCATGGGGGAAATCGGCCGCACGCCCCGAATCAACAACGGCGCGGGCCGGGATCACTGGGAGTTCTGCTATTCCGTCATGCTGGCCGGTGGCGGGACCAAGGGCGGCTTTACCTACGGGTCCAGTGATCGCCGGGGCGCCTATCCCAACAGTTGTCCGGTCACCGCCAGCGACATCGTCGCCACGATCTACCATGGGCTGGGGATTCCCGCCGACCTGGACATCCACGATCGTCAGAATCGCCCCGTTTTGTTGATGCCGGAAGGCTCCCCGGTTCGGGCCGTGTTCGCATGACAAACCATATACGCCTGCCACACCCATGTGAATTGGGCAGGGAAAATACCGGCGTAACGAAAAGCAGGTGGAAGTCATGGTACTGAGGGTTGTTGCGTTTCTGGCAGCGCCCGTGGTGATTCACGCCGGCGCTTGCCATGCGGGGTGACGTTTTATGAGTCGGACGCTTTCTCGTTGTCTGGCCTTCTTAGCGGCATTGCTCGCCATGACGGGGCCATTGTCCGCTCAGGAGAAAGGGAAATCTCCCTTGGCCGCGCAGTACGGCAGCGCGATCCGGCCTCTTCTGACCAAGTATTGCGGTTCGTGCCACGGAGCGACCAAACCCAAAGGCGGGCTTGACCTGGCGTCACGCAACGGCACAGAGAAGCCCGATCACTGGAAGGATACCTGGGAACGCCTGCGCAGCCGGCACATGCCGCCTTCGGGCAAGCCGCAACCGACCGCGACCGAGCGGGAGAAGCTGCTGGCATGGATCGAGAGCGTATTCGCCAATGCGACGCTGGCCGGCCATGCCGACCCGGGGCCGTTGCGTCCGCGCCGGCTGAACGTGCGCGAGTATGCGAATACGATTCGCGATCTGTTTGTCACGGGCGCCCGATCGTCGGTGCGCAATACCTCCTTCGCGCCGCTCAAGGATGGCCGCATCAGCATGTATCGCATGTTTCCGCCGCCGGAGCATCCCACGCAATTCGTCGTTCGCTTCTTGCCGCAGGACACCAATGACGGCGGTTTTGACACGATTGCCGAGGGGCTCTCTATCCCCCCATTCCATGTCGAGAAGCACCTGCGCGCGACCAAGGTTCTTCTCGAAGACATGGTCACCCTCAATGTCAAACGACCTGGTTCCTATCAATGGCCGCTCTATGCAAGCGTGTTGAAGTTGGAGAAAGGCCCACATCCGAAGGGGATGACCCAACGGCAAGCGGTCGCCGCTTTTCTGAAGGATTTCGCCAGTCGGGCCTTTCGGCGGCCGGTGCTGACGGAAGAAGCGGAAAGGTACGCCAAGCTCTTCGATCAGGCCCAGGTCAAAGGCGAAGACTTCGAATCGTCGATGCGGATGCCGCTCCAGGCCATTTTGGTTGCACCCGGCTTTACTCTGCTGTGGAGCGACCCGGGACAGGCGAACGCGGACATGCCGGTTCGCGCCCTGAACGACCATGAAATCGCGACCCGGCTCTCGTACTTCCTTTGGAGCACGATGCCGGATCAGGAACTCGTCAAACTCGCCGACAAGGGGCAGCTACGCGACGAGAAAGTTTTCGACACGCAGGTTCGCCGCATGATGGGCGACTGGCGCTCGCGCGACGGCCTGCTCCTGGGGTTCCTCATGCAATGGCTGCAGCTCGACCGGCTCGATCGCGCCGCTCCCGATGCCGAGAAGTACCCCGCGTATTTCAAGAACAACCTCGGCGATTTGATGAAGCAGGAACTGATGCTCTTCGCCGACGCCATCGTCGTGGAAGACCGCAGCATCCTGGAGTTCATTGACGCCGACTGGGGATTCCTTTGTTACCCTCTGGCGGAGCACTATGGCGTCGGCGATTTTCCCGGCAAGAAGACGACCAGCGACGAGCCCCCCTGGTATCGCGTCAAGTATGCGGACAAGCGGCGCGGCGGCGTCCTGACGATGGGCAAAGTGCTGACCGGCACGTCGCAACCGCTCCGGACGAGCCCGGTGCATCGCGGCAAGTGGATACTGGAGACCATCCTGGGAACGCCGCCGCCCCCGCCGCCTCCGGAAGTGGACAACGTTCTCAAAGAGGAACCGGATGGCAAGAAAAAGCTGACCGTGCCGCAGCTCATGGCCCGGCATCGCGACAACCCGTCTTGCTTCGCGTGCCACCAGTTGATCGATCCGCTTGGGATAGCCTTCGAGAGCTTCGACCCGACCGGCAAATGGCGCGACAAGGACCAGGATCAACCGATCGACACGCGCGCCGAGCTGGTGGACGGCACGAAGTTCAACGGCATCGCGGAACTCAAAGCAGTGCTTGTCTCTCGCAAGGAAGAATTCACTCGCGGTTTCGTGGAAAAGATGCTAACCTACGCTCTGGGCCGACAGTTGGATTACTACGACGTCGCGACCGTGAATCGCATCACACAGGCCGTGAAGGACGACGGCTACCGGTTTTCACGGGTCGTGATCGAGGTTGCCAAGAGCTACCCGTTCCGCAATTGCCGGGCGAATGATACGAAATTGAAATGACCAATTGCGACGCGAAGCGTCGCACCACAATGTGGCACGACGCTCCGCGTCGTGAATAAAAAGGGGGGGAATCATGCCCAAGGGTGAGCCAATCACGCGGCGAACGGTGCTTCAAGGGTTGGGGGCGGCTGTCGCACTGCCCTGGCTGGAAGCGATGACGCCCGCTCAGGAACCTGTCAATCGGAATCCCTTGCGCACCATCTTCCTTTATCATCCTCTCGGCGCTGAAACGACCGCCTGGAAGGGAGTGACCGGTGCAGGCAGGGACATGCGGCTTACACCAACCCTTCGGCCTCTGGAGCGATTCAAAGAGAAGCTGCTTATTCTGGACGGGTTGAACGGCCGGCGGCATCCGACTTCGGGCCATAATCGCTCCGCCTGTCTGTGGCTGAGCAGCGCCGCGCCGGGCCGCCGCGACACCTGGGGCGCCGAGACGGATGCGACGCTCGATCAAGTGCTGGCGCCGCGGTTGAGCCGCGGCGCCCGGCAGCAATCGCTCGAACTGAGCTGCACCACCGTCGGCAACTTGATGCACGCGATGAATCTGTCCTGGCGCGGCCCCGGCGCGCCGGTGGGCGCCGAGAGCCGGCCGCGCGACGTCTTCGCCCGGATGTTCGGCGATGCCCAGCAAGACCAGCGGCACGCGAGCATCCTCGACATTGTCGGCGAGGACGCGCGCCATTTGCGTTCGCGCGTCGGGAATGCCGACCAGGGTCGGCTCGATGAATATCTCGAATCGGTGCGCTCGCTGGAACGGCGCATCGCGGCGTCCCGTAACGACACAAATCGCCAACCGGCGCCTCCCCTCAATGTGCCCGAACTGATGCCGGAAAGCTTGCGCGACCACGTCCGGCTCATGCTCGATCTGCTGGTCATCGCGATGCAAACCGGTTTCACGCGTGTCGCCACCTGCGCACTGGGGGACGAAAGCGAAGGTGCGGCGGGGACGACGTACAACCGCCGCCTGGTTGATTTCGGCATCGATCGCGCGACGCTGGCGGGACGCGTGGAGGCTCGGTATCTCGACTGGGGCCATCACCAGTGCAGCCACGACCCTAGACCCACGCTGCCGATAATCCAGGCGATGGACTACTGGTACGTCGAGCAACTCGCCTATTTCCTGGGTCGGCTGCAAGGGATCAACGAAGGGGGCGCGACGCTACTCGACAACAGCATTGTCGTCTACGGATCGACCAACGCGGGTGGTGGGACTGCGCCAGGTGGATGGCCGGGCCATGGCTTGCGCGACGTTGCGTGCCTTATCGCCGGCGGCGGCGGTGGACTCCTGCGGCGGCCGGGTCGCGTGCTGCAGTACCACGGCATGCGCAACCAGGGCGTCTCGCTTTCCAACCTGTGGCTGACGCTGGCGCAACTGGCCGGGATCGAACGCCGCGAGTTCGGCGCCAGCACCGGCACGTTGACCGACCTGGGGTAATGTGGTGCGATGCTCCGCGTCGCAATTCACGACGCGGAGCGTCGTGCCACAATAAAGTGAGGACGATGATCGTGATACACAATCGACTTTGCCTTGTCATCGGTTTGGTGTTGGCATTGACGACGGTCGCAGGCGCGCAGGAAAAGACCCACCTCATCGGCACGGGCGAGTTGCGTTCACTTTCAGCGCTCTCCGAAAAAGTTGTGCTACGCGGCGCCGGCCAGTTGCAGCAACTCGTCATCACCGGCCACCACGCCAACGGCGGCATCCGCGATCTAACGAGACAGGTCAAATACCGTACCCTCGACCCGCAGGTGGCAACCATCGACGCGCACGGATTGGTGACAGCGCTCAAGAACGGGACGACCGAGATCCTTGCCGAGGTGGATGGCAAGGCGGTCAAGATCGGCGTCACCGTCGAGGGGGCGGACCGCGAACAACCGATTAACTTCACCAATGAGATTGTGCCGCTCTTCAGCAAGCTTGGCTGCAACAGCGGCGCCTGTCACGGCAAATCGACGGGGCAGAATGGCTTCCGCCTGTCGCTGCTCGGCTTTGAACCCCGGATCGACTTCGAGGCCTTGACGCGCGAGGCGCGTGGACGGCGCATCATTCCCTCGGCGCCGGAGGTCAGCTTGCTGTTGCAGAAGCCAACCGGCCTGATGCCTCACGGCGGCGGTAGACGCCTGAGCGTTGATTCGCGCGATTACCAGACGCTCTTACGCTGGATTCGCGCTGGCGCCCCATTCGGCAACGACACCGACCCGAAGGTCGTCGGCTTGACGGTCGCGCCGGCTCAGCGATTGGCGCCGTCCAAGTCGGCGCTGCAAATCACCGTGACTGCGCTTCTCAGCGACGGCTCGCGCCGCGACGTCACGGCCGATGCCGAGTATTCGAGCAACAATCCGGAGATCGCGGCCGTCGCGGAAGGCGGCCTCGTCGAGACGCTTGACGTTCCTGGCGACGGCGCCATCATGGTGCGCTACCTGGGACACGTCGGCGTGTTCCGGGCCACCGTTCCGCAGGGCGCTCCGCTGGAGAAGTACACGTTTCCCAAACCGGCGAATTTCATCGACGGACACGTCCACGCCAAGCTGAAGCAACTCGGCTTGCCGCCGTCGGCATTGTGCAGCGATAGCGAATTTCTCCGCCGCGCGAGCCTCGACATCACCGGCACGCTGCCGACCGCGAAAGAGGCCGAGAAATTCCTCGCCGATACGGATCCGGGGAAACGCGAGAAACTCGTGGATTCATTGCTCGACCGGCCTGCCTACGCCAGCTACTTCGCCCTGAAGTGGGGCGACATCCTGCGCAACAAACGCGACGGCATCGTCGGCGTCGGCGGCAAGCAAGAACGCACGCACGCCCTGCACGGCTGGATTCGCGATAGCCTGGCCGCGAACAAGCCTTATGACCAGTTCGTGCGCGAAATCCTCACCGCCACGGGGGATTTCTCCGGGCCGAAAGCGCAGCCGCCGGTCGGGTGGTACAACGTGCTACGCACGCCGGAAGCCCTTGTTGATGACACGGCCCAGGTGTTTCTCGGCACGCGCATCCAGTGCGCCCAGTGTCATCATCATCCTTACGAGAAGTGGAGCCAGGACGACTACTGGGGCCTGGCCGCGTTTTTCGCGCGCGTCCAGCTCGTCAATCCCAAGAACCCGGTTCAGGCCAAGAAAGGCAACGCCAAGGCCAACGCCAACGCCAACGACACCCGACTCGTGCTGGTTTCCGAAGGCCGCGTCACCGGACCGCACGGCAAGAGTTATGCGAAACCGCGCCCCCTCGACGGCAAGGAGCTGGACGTGCCCGGCTCGGACGATCCACGGCAAAAGCTGGTGGACTGGATGGTGCGAGCGGACAACCCGTATTTCGCCCGGGCGATCGCCAATCGCTACTGGGCCCATTTCTTCGGCCGCGGCATCGTGGACATGCCGGACGACATGCGCGTCAGCAATCCGCCGAGCAATGAGCCGCTGCTCGACGCGCTGGCGCAGGACTTCATCGATCACAAGTTCGACCTCAAGCATTTGATCCGTACCATCTGCGCCAGCACGACCTATCAGATGTCGTCGCTTCCCAACGAACACAACCACAAGGACAAGCAGAACCACGCGCGCTTCTATCCTCGACGTTTGCCCGCGGAGGTGCTGTTCGACGCATTCGATCAGGTGACCGGCGCCTCGGTCAAGTTCGTCTCTACCAAGGGGGCAGGGTCGGCCAAGACTCCTGCGACGCGCGCGATCGAGCTGCCGGACGAAGCGGTCAAGACGCCCTTGTTGATGGCGTTTGGGAAACCCGACCGTAGTTCCGCTTGCGAATGCGAACGCAGCGGGGCCGCCACGCTCAACCAAAGTCTGTATCTCATCGGCTCGACCGAGTTGCACAACAAGCTGAAGGATAAGAGCGGCCGCGCCGCCCAGCTTGCGACGGATACACGACCCGTGAGCGAGAAAGTTCGCGAGATTTACTTCTGGGTGTACGCCCGGCCGCCTGTTGCCGAGGAGTTGCAGACCGTCGAGCGATTTCTGAACGCTGGCGGAAATCGCAAGGAGGCGTATGAGGACGTTCTGTGGGCGTTATTGAATACCAAGGAATTTTTGTTCAATCATTAGCCGCTATCTTTGTTTAGCGTTCGCAGGTTCCCGATTCTAGAATGAAACAAGGGGAACCGCGAACGCTAAACAAGAAGTATTACCATCGAGGGGGGAGATTCAGCCATGTTCAACCTGTTCAGCGAATCCTCGCGCAACTGCGAAGGCGTTTCGCGTCGTTCATTCTTGAGACTCGGTACCCTTGGGGTAGGCGCCCTGACGTTGCCGGACCTGTTGCGCTTGCGGGCGCAAGATCGTGCAACGTCCGACACTGCGGTGATCCTGCTCTGGATGGATGGCGGCCCGTCGCAGTTCGAGACCTACGATCCCAAGCCCGACGCGCCGGCCGAATACCGCGGGCCGTATCAGACGATCCGGACCAACGTGCCCGGTCTCGATCTTTGCGAAACGCTGCCGCTGCATGCGCAGAGCGCCGATAAGTTTGCCGTCATCCGCTCCGTCGCGCACCGGGAGAGCGGCCACGGCAGCGCGGTCAAGAATCTGAACACCGGCTATCCTCATCCCCCGGGAACCAACGAGGGGACATTCCTCTATCCGGGCGTCGGCGCCATCGTGGCCAAGGCGCGCGAGCAGGAACGGCGCGGCCTGCCTCATTATGTCTGCGTGCCGACTGCGGGCATCTTCAAAGGCGATGTCGGCGGCGGCGCCTACCTGGGCAGCGCATATGATCCGTTTGCCGCCAACCCTGGCGATGGCGCCGGGGCGCTCATTCCGCCGGCCGACCTGTCATTGTCGCGCTTGCAAAACCGGCGTGCGCTCCTCTCGTCGCTCGATCGCATGCGCCGCGACGTCGATACCAGCGGCATGATGGAAGGGATGGACGCCTTCACGCGCCAGGCGTTTGAGATGGTGACCGGCCCGAGGGCGCGTGAGGCCCTCGACCTTAGCCGCGAACCGGCGGCGATCCGCAATCGCTACGGCGCCTCCGTCGAGCGTGCGCAACCGTGGGGCCAGAGTTGCCTCTTGGCGCGTCGCCTGGTCGAGGCGGGCGTCAGTTTCGTCGGCATCGGCATGGGCGGCTGGGACGATCACGGCGAAGCGCTGGTGCAAAACCTGCCGAGGCGTGCGCGTATCTACGACATCGCCGTGACGGCCCTGATCGAAGACCTGCACGCGCGTGGCCTCGATCGAAAAGTCCTCGTGTTGGCCTGGGGCGAGTTCGGCCGCACGCCGCGCATCAATCGCGGCGGCCGCGACCACTGGCCCAGCAGCATGTCGGTCATGCTCGCTGGCGGCGGCATGCGCATGGGCCAGGCGATCGGTTCGACCAACGCCCGCGGCGAACGCCCTCAGGACCGCCCGCTGCATCCCAACGACGTGCTCGCCACCGTCTACCGCCATCTCGGCATCGACCACACCCGCGCCTTCGTCAATCCTCAAGGCCGACCGATCCCGCTTCTGCCCAACGGGGAGCCGATCGCGGAATTATTGTAGACGACATCCAAGTCTCCTGAAAGGAGAGCCATGCGAACATCATTGTTTTGCTTCCTGTTCGGGTGGCTCGTCCTCATTGGTACGGCGGCGGGCCAGCAGAAGAAGCCGGCCCTGATTGACCCGACCAAGGTGGACGCGGACTTTGACGTACAGGGGGAATACGTCGGCGCTATCAGCGAAGACGGCAAGGCGCAGAAGTACGGCGTGCGCGTCGGCATCACGCAGAACGTCGGCGAATTCAAGGCGATCGCCTATCGCGGCGGCTTGCCGGGCGCGGGCTGGGACAAAAAGTTCTTCGATGAAAAGAACAAGCGGCTTGTCGAATGGTCCGGACAGACCAAAGACGGCTCAACCGCGTTCCCCAAGTTTCTCCGTGGCAGTGCGGTCGTGCGCAACGGAGTGATGACGGTCGTTGCCCCAGGCGGCGACACGATCGGCGAACTGAAGCGCGTCATCCGCCAAAGCCCGACGCTGGGAGCGAAACCGCCGCCGGGCGCCGTCGTCCTCTTTGACGGCAACGGTCTGGATCATTTCGTGCTCCCCCGGTCCAAGATGACCGACGACAAGCTGCTGATGATCGGCGCGCGAACCAAACAGAGCTTCACGGAGTTTTCCCTGCACCTGGAGTTCCGAGTTCCCTACTTGCGCAGCCCCGGCCATAGCGCGGTCTTTTTACAAAACAGCTATCACCTTGCGGTGGCCGGACGCTCGTTTGGCACGGGCGCCGTTTCGGATCTCGGCTGCGGCGGCATACGCTGGGTGCGCGCGCCCGACGAGAACATGTGCCTCCCCCCGCTGACCTGGCAGACTTTCGACGTGGATTACACCGCGGCCCGTTTCGGCGGCGATGGCAAGATTGTCCAGAAACCGATCGTCACCGTCCGTCAAAACGGCGTCCTGATCCACGATCGCGTCGAGTTGCCGGACATGCCGCCGTTCTATCGCGGCGGCGGGACCGATCCTCTGTCTCCGCAAGGGGGGCCGTTGCAGTTCCAAAGCCATGCGGACGACAGGCACTACGTCTATCGCAACATCTGGGTCCTGGAACGAAAGCAGCAATGATGCAATGAAGTCGCCCGCGTTCG
Source organism: Planctomycetia bacterium (assembly GCA_005799265.1). Lineage (GTDB taxonomy): Bacteria > Planctomycetota > Planctomycetia > Gemmatales > Gemmataceae > SIAQ01. The sequence continues at coordinate 17,323 of SYHD01000160.1, forward strand.
GGAACAACGACACAATTTTTCAAGGGGGATGCCATGAAGTTGACATCGGGAATGTGCCTGGCGGCGGCGCTGGTCTTTGGATTCTGTCTTGAGACTCATTCGACCCGCGCCGGCGACGATTTCACGCCGGAGCCTGGCTATACGAGCCTCTTCAACGGCAAGGACCTGACTGGCTGGCGTCTGGGCAAAGAGATCTTGAACGGCCAGACCGAGACCAAGAACAAGAAATGGCATGTGACGAACGGCGCCATCGTCATTGACGGCGGGGGCGGCGGCGACATCTATACCGCCCAGGACTTCACCAAGAATTACAACCTCAAACTCGAATTCCGCGCCTCTCCCAAGGCCGACAGCGGCGTCTACGTCCGCGGCGTCCAGTTGCAGGTGCGCGATTACCCAACCGCCGGCCCGTACAAAAAAGTCAAGTTCAACGACGGCGGCTGGAACCTGCTCGACATCACCGTCAAGGGGCCGGTCTACACCACGACCGTCAACGGCAAGGCGGTGAGCGAAAAGGACGTGCTCGACCTCACCGTCAAGGACGGCAAGCCGGCCGCGCGGCTGAACAACACCCCGCTCGACTTCAGCACCATCGCGCTCTCCGTCGGCGCCGCCGCCGAGTGCAAGTGCAACGGCGAAGTGATCGAAAAAAACCTCAAGGTCGGCGTGGGCGGGGGCGTCGGCCTGCAATCCGAGACCGGCAAGTTCGAGTTCCGCCGCATTCGCATCAAGGAGTTGCCGTGATTCGAGCGGCCCGTGTCAATTCTGTGTGGTCAAGCCATCGTTTGGGAAGTCAATGGAAACGACCAGAACACATCCCTGCCAGCGACAGTCATTCACTTTTACACGGTGCCTCCACGTCCTTCTTTTCGGCGGCCGCCACTACCGCGGCGCTGCCGGCAAGGACCGCCTTCAAGACGGTCCCCTCGGCGCCTGTGCAACCTGCCACAAGGCCCACCAAGTAGTCCAGTGCCAGCGCTCCTTCGCTTGCTCATGTGTCCCTCCCTGGACTATGCCAGGGAGACTACCATAACATCTGGACCAGATTTTGGGGAGCCGACTACAACTGCTACCAATTGACGATGCCCCCCCCCTCTGATACAGATAATTCGGGAACTAGGGTCCGGATGTATTGCGGCAGACCAACTTCCGAACGAAACGTGCGCGTGTAGATTTTGATTTTACAACAGAAAGGCACCGTGCTCACCATGGCTGAAGAAAAAGACACCAAGCTCAAGACCGCGCTGCGGCTGGCCAAGCAGCAGCCGATGCGATTTGCGTTCGTTCTCGCCGGGCAAGGCGAGGGCATTTTGATCGTCTCGAAGAAGAAGATTCCGATCAAGGAAGTCAACGAGGCCAAGTCGGAGTCAGGGGGTAAGAAGGTCTTCCGCGGCCTCTGTCAGGTGATCGACGGCAAGCTCGTGTTCGATGTGGCGAAGGAGCCGCCGAGCACGCTTGCGAAAACGCTGAAGGCAGTGATCCACGAGAAGGTAGGCATAATTCTGAAGGTGGAAACGCGCCTCGCGCCGGACCTGGAGGAGGAAGAGGAGGACGAACCGCTGACCAAGCAGCAGGATCCCGATGCGGCGCGTTTCGCGAATCGGCTCAAGGCGCTGGCCCCAATCGTCCCCAAGGCAGAGGCGACCGGCAGTGATTTCGGCCGGCAAGCCAAGGTCCAGATCAGCGAGGCGAACAAGCTCTTCGTCGCCAAGCAATACGTTGACGCCAACGCAGCACTGGACCGGGCGGAAGCGTTGCTCACGCAGGCGCTCTCAGGCACGAAGGCAGGCGGCGTATCGATCCCGAAACTGAGCAAAGCACGCCTCGAATGGCGAGGAATCCAGGCCGGCGCGGTCGCGGGCATCAAACGCTTGCAAACCGCCTTGCAATCGTTATTCGCTGACGACACCGAGCAGCAGGCGCAACTCGGCTCGGCCTTGAAGAAACTGGATGCCTTCATCACCGATTTCAATGAGGAGCTTGGCAACCAACTCGATTCCGTGCTGGAAGCCAAGGATGAAGCCGAGAGGCGGAAAACGGCCGCGACCGTGAAAGCGACCATGCAGCGATTCATGCAAAAGATTGACAGCGACCCGATCATGGCGGCTCTGGACGGCAATGAAGTCCTCCCCGACACCCTGATCACCGCTCCGGTGCAGGCGAAGCTGCGCGAGATCGCGGCGGCGCTGGGTTAAGGATACCACCAACGACGCAACCAGCAAGCAACGATCTCTCACAAAAAGCGGCGGCATAGATGCGCCATCTAAAGCCGCGCTGTACTACTGACCACTGAGATGTAAACATGGGCAAGAAAAAGACGAGTTTGTTGGAAACGCTGGGCTTTAGAAAAAAGAAACCGATTGATGATGGCGAAGTGAAAGCGAACTTGAAACGCCTTCTCGATCTCAAGCTTATGGCCAATAGTAAAGGTTTGACGTTAAACGGCAGCCTGGACGGACAACTGCAAACACTCAAAGCGCTTGTCGCAATTAATGACTTTGAAGAATACCTGAAAAAACTCGAAGACGACTTGGAGATGGAGAGCAAAGAACGGAAAGTCCTGAAAGACCAGATAGCCGAACGCTACAACGAGACCAAGGCGTATGTGGCCAAGAAGGTATTTTTGAATTATAACGACGAGGCGCGGGCGGCTGGACAACTGCTTTGGATCGAAAAATATATCGACGACGAATTTTCCCCCATCGAAATGACTATGGCCGCCGACTCATCGCTGACGCGCCTCCGCAAATTTTTGGAAATGAATGAGCAGATAAAAAAAGAATCGCAGGATTTGGAATCAAGCGATAAACCGCAGGACTTGAAGTCAAGCGATAAGAAGAAACCGATTGATGAGGGCGAAGTGAATTCGAGATTGGTCCGCCTAAACGAACTCCAGCGTATGGCCGTTGGTGAACGATTGATGGTGAACACCCTATCTGAACGAGCGATTGCAATTGAGAAGATTGTAGGAACTGAAGACTTTGAAGAACACCTGAAAAAGCTCCAAGACGACCTGCACCAAGAACAGAATTACCGGAACGACCTGAGAGGCCGGGTAACCAATCGCTATTACGGGCTCAAGAAGAAACTAGAAGACTTGCAAGAATCGACGATTTATCTCGAAGAGCTTCGTGCACTGAATATCCTCCAAGAACACATCGACACCAAAGCTTTCGTCATCTCTATAATCGAGCGGACCGACAAAGAACTGACGGAGATCGAAGAACGAGTCAACAATAAGCTGCAGGATTTGGAACCAAGCGATAAGCCGCAGGACTTGAATTCAAGCGATAAAAAGAAACCGATTGATGA
>SYHD01000161.1 GCA_005799265.1 Planctomycetia bacterium
CGTACTTCATCACCGACGCCGTCGAGATGAAGGCGATTCTCGAAGATGCTTACATCCTCATCTTCGAGAAGAAGCTTTCCAGCGTGCGCGACATGATTCCGCTGCTGGAGAAGATCTTCAACTCCGGCAAGCCTCTGCTCATCGTTGCAGATGACGTCGAGAGCGAAGCGTTGGCGGCCCTCGTCGTCAATCGGCTCCGTAGCGGCCTGCAGGTGTGCGCCGTGAAAGCGCCTGGCTTCGGCGATCGCCGTAAGGCTCTGCTCGGTGACATCGCGACCCTGACCGGCGGCGAGTTCATCAGCGAAGACTTGGGCCTGAAGCTCGAGAACATCGAACTGGACCAGCTCGGTAAGGCCAAGCAGATCATCGTCGAGAAAGAAGGCTGCACGATCATCAACGGCGCGGGCAAGAAAGACAAGATCATGGCCCGCATCGACCAGATCCGCGCCCAGATGAACCAAACCGAAAGCGAATACGACAAGGAAAAGTTCAGCGAACGTCTCGCCAAGATGACCGGCGGCGTCGCGATCATCCGTGTCGGGGCGGCGACCGAAGCCGACATGAAGCAGAAGAAGGGCCGCGTCGAGGACGCCCTCCATGCGACTCGCGCCGCAGTGGCGGAAGGCATCCTCCCCGGCGGCGGCGTGGCGTTGATCCGTGCCATTGACGTGGTGCATGACCTCGCCAAGAAGCTGCACGGCGACGACAAGGCCGGCGCCGAGATCGTCGCTCGCGCTCTTGAAAAGCCGATGCGCATTTTGGCTGAAAACTCCGGCCAGGACGGCGCGGTCATCGCGGACGAAGTGCGCATTCGCGGCGAGAAGAACTTCAACATCGGTTTCAACGCACTGACCGGCGAATACGAAGACATGATCAAGGCCGGCGTCATCGACCCGACCAAAGTGACGCGTAGTGCTTTGCAAAACGCCGCCAGCATCGCCGGCTTGATGCTGACGACCGAGGTCATGATTACCCGCATCGACGCCGAACAACCGGGCAACAAGGTCGCCGGGGCGATCCGTTAGGCAAGGAAAAAGTGAAAAGGAAAAAGGAAAAAGTGATAAAGTGAACGGGTGCGTGCTCCCTTCACTTTTTCCTTTTTCCTTTTTCCTTTTTCCTTCTGCGGAGCAGAAATGAGCAAGCGGGATTACTACGAAGTGCTGGGCGTCACCAAGACGGCGGCCGAGGTCGAGATCAAGACGGCCTACCGCACGCTGGCGATGAAGCATCATCCCGACCGCAATCCCGGCGACGACGAGGCAGCGTCCAAGTTTAAAGAGGCCGCCGAGGCGTATGCGGTATTGAGCGATTCCGAAAAACGCCAGATCTATGACCGCCACGGCTTCGAGGGTTTGCAAGGCGTGCCGATGCCCGATTTCGGCGATCTCGGCGGGCTGTTCGGCGGTCTGGGGGACATCCTCGGCGGATTGTTCGGCGGCGGCCGATCGCGCGGGCCGCAGCGAGGCGCCCATCTCGGCATGGCCCTGGAGATCGATCTAATCGAGGCCTATCGCGGCTGCAAGAAGACAGTCAAGGTTCCGCGACATGATTATTGCACCGAGTGCTCCGGGACCGGCGCCAGGCACGGCAGCAAACCGTCGCGCTGCCGGCAGTGCGGCGGCGCCGGGACGACGGCGGTGCGCATGGGTCCGTTCCAGATGAGCACCCCCTGCAACGCTTGCGGGGGCGAGGGAACGGTCATCACCGATCCATGCCCCACCTGCCGGGGGCGCGGACTGGTCAAAGTCACGCGCACACTGGAGATTGCGATCCCGCCCGGCGCCGACACCGGCAGCCGTATGACCGTCCGCGGTGAAGGCGAGACAGGCGATGCCGGCGCGCCGCGCGGCAACTTGATTATCGAAATCCACGTGCGCGAACATTCCTTCTTCACGCGCAAGGAAGACGACCTGATCTGCGAGGTGCCGATCACGTTCAGCCAGGCTGCCCTTGGCGCGGTGATCGAAGTGCCGAGCCTCGATGGCAAATTCACGCACACGATCCGCGCGGGAGTGCAGTCAGGCGATGTGTTGCGTGTGCCGGGCAAAGGGATGCCGATCCACGGCGCCGGACGATTCGGCGACATGCGCGTCGTCGTCATCGTGGAGACGCCGAAGAATCTCTCGGAACGGCAGGAACAGTTGCTGCGCGAGCTAGCGGAACTCGACCACAAAAACGTCTCAGCGCGGCGCAAGAGCTTCTTCGAGAAGTTGCGAGTGCTATTCACGGGCGCCGATGCGAACGCCAAGGAAAAGAAATGATAACCGTTTACTCCCCTCTCCCCCTGTACTCAGGGGGAGAGGGGCCGGGGGTGAGGGGGAGGAACAGACTGGTGCGCGGCGCCCCAACCCCTCACCCCCAGCCCCTCTCCCCTGAGTACAGGGGAGAGGGGTGAATGGTTACAAGAAATGAACGGAGGACGCGACATGAGCGACGACGCCAACGGCACGAACGAAGCCGACACGACGATGATCGCGGCGGAGGACGTGGAGAAATTGAAAAAGGCCGCCGGTGAGCGCGATCAATACCTCGATCTCGTCAAGCGCACCCAGGCGGAATTCGAGAACTATCAAAAGCGCATGCAGCGCGAACGCGAACTGGATCGCAAGTATGCGTTCGGCCCGCTGGCGCTCGACCTGCTGCCGATTCTCGACAATCTCGACCGCGCCGTCGCCGCCGCCCGGCAAGCAGGCGACACCGGGCCGCTGGTGCAGGGAGTCGCGATGGTGGTGGCGCAGTTTCTCGAACTCTTGAAGCGGCACGGCATCACGCGCATCGACTGCGAAGGCAAACCATTCGATCCGAATTTGCATCAAGCCGTCATGCAGCAAGCGAGCACGGATGTTGAGCCGAACACGATCCTGCAAGTGATCGAGAAAGGCTTCTTGAACCAGGATCGCGTGCTCCGGCCGGCAAAAGTGATCGTATCTGCGGCAAGTTGATTGCAGGTTGCGGCTTAGCGCCGGCCGCCTTTATTTTCCGTGACCAACGAACGTGGAGCTGAAACGAATGCCAACTTACGAATATCAGTGCAACGCCTGCAAGCATCGCTTCGAGGAGCTGCAATCCTTCAGCGAAGCGCCCTTGAAGAAATGCCCGGCGTGCAAGAAGAAAAAGCTGCAGCGGCTCATCGGCACGGGGGCGGCCATCATCTTCAAGGGTTCGGGATTCTATCAGACCGATTACCGCAGCGAATCCTACAAAAACGCCGCCAAAGCCGATGAAACCAGACCTGCCGAAAAAACCGGCGCGGACGCTACGTCCAAAGCAGCCGATACAAAACCTGCCGGCGGCGGCAGTGCGCCTGCCAAGGAGCAGTCCGTAGGAAAAAAGCCTAAGTCTTGACGAGGATCGGCCGATGGAGAAAGTACGTTGCCCAATCTGCGAACGCACCATGGATCAGCATGGGCCGAAGGAATGGCCGGATTGGCCTTTTTGCAGCAAACGCTGCCGAATGGTCGATCTTGGTCGCTGGCTGGGTGGAACCTACCACATCGACTCTCCGCTCAAAGCGGAGGATGTTGAGGGGTTCGCAGCGTTGGCTGACTCCCTTAAGCCGGCCGCTCCTTCGGCCGATCCCCATAGAGAGGAGGCGTAGGCAACTGCGCCTCTCTTTTTTTGCGCCCGGTCATCCTCCACCTAATGAACATTGGCGCTTGACAATGATCCCTGATCCATCTCCAATTGAAGTCTGACCATGTCCGACTTCTACCTCATCGATGGCTACAATCTCATTCACGCCCTCGGCTTGATCCAGCGGCGCGTGGCGGAAGGCGAATTGGAGACGGCGCGGCGACGCCTGCTTGAATTCCTCGTCAAGTCCTTTGCCGCGGACGCGGGGCGCGTTACGGTTGTGTTCGACGCCAAGCAGGCGCCGCGCGGCGTCAAACGACAGCAGGTGTTTCACGGCTTGCACGTGGACTTCGCGCCGAAAAAGCTAAGTGCCGACGATCGCATCGAGGAGTTGATCGAACAAGCCCGCGAACCGCGCCGGTTGGTGGTCATCTCCAACGACGGGCGCATCCAGAATGCCGCCAAACGGCGCCGCGCCCAATCGTGGACACACGAAGATTTGCTGGACTTCATCGACAAGAAACGCGTCGGCACGAAGCAGGAGGTTCCGCCACAAGGCGATGCGGAATCGCCCGATCTGACGACCGAGGAGATGAAGCGTTGGCTTACGGAATTCGCGGACGTGGAAGACGATCCCGAGCTGCGCGAGTTCTTCGATCACGATCGCTTCAAGTAGATTCGCGGCGGCAAGACGCCGCGCTGATGCTCGGCTTATTTTTTCACGACGGGCTGGCCGATCATTTCACCGATCGCGACGGTCAACGGTCCGGGGGGCCTGGGTCCGCTGGCGGATTGCAAAAACTCGTAGCCGAGAATGCCGACCAGGAACATGATGATGACGCACGGCAGCATGAAAATGACCGGCATGACGCCCCACGGGGCCGGTTCAATGAGGCGATCCTTGACGACGATTTCTTTTTCGCTTTCTTCTTCCTCTTCCGCCTCGACGACGGCATCGTCCTCCACCTGAACGTCGGCGTCCAGATCCGCGAAATCGCTCGATTCTTCCTCTTCTTCGACATCATCGACGACCGCGTCTTCACTGTCCGATTCCGCGACGGTCTCGACCTCATCTTCTTCCTCGTCAAGCGCCACCACCTGGCTGCCGCTTTCCTCGTCCTGCGCCAGCTCCGAATCGTCCAGGGCCAGATCGAAGTCGGAGCTTTCCAATTCGGAATCGGCGACGGTGGCATCGTCGCTCTCGTCGAGCGCGGGGACTTCGAATTCAGCCTCGAAGATATCCTGGTCCTCGGACGATTTGGCTTGCTTCGTCTTGGCCTTGACCTGCGGCGCCGCGTCCTCGTCGCCAGCGGCGGCGATGTTTCCCGAATCATCGAGCGTTAATTCAAATTCGCTGTCGGATTCGGCGGAGTTGGCGATGTCGCCTTCGGCGCTGCCTTTCAGGTTCAATTCAAAATTGGAATCCGAGTCGAGTTCCGAATCCGGGAGGGGGGCGTCCGTGCTATCGGAATCGAGCGAGAGGTCGAAATCGTCTTCCGACTCATCCGGGGCGGCTTCGGCGCCGAGCTTCGTTGATTTAGGCGCACTTTCGCTGCTGAGTTCAAAGTCGCCCTGCGAGTCTTCCGCAGGTTGCGAGACACCCGGCCGCGGCGTATCCTCGACTTCGAGGCTCAGATCGAAATCGCTGTTCCCATCATCCTCGAGAGAAACGCCCTCATCAGCAAGATTGTCAAGCGAGATGCCGCTGGTGGAACTCGTCAGTTCGGTCCCTTGCTCTGCGAGGACTTGTTCGTTGTTGGCGGACGCTTCAAGGCTGAAGTCGTTGCTGTCGTTTTCGGTAAGGACCGTTCCGTCATTGGCCGGGACCAGATCGAAATCGCTGCTGCTGTCTCGTGGAGATCCCTGCGGCGTCAACTCGAAATCACTGCTCCCCTCTTGGGGCGACGAACTTTGCGAGGCCAGCTCGAAATCGCTGCTGTCGGCCGGCGGACTCTGCGACGTGACGGGGGTACGCGGGCCGGAGTCCTCCTCCTGTTCGGCCGGCAGCTTCAGGTCGTCATCGGACAACTCGAACGGTGAATGGGTCGGCAGCTTCAACGCCGACTTGGCTTTCATCATGGTCGGCGGCAACGGCCTCTGCTTCGCTTGCTCCTTTTGGATTTCCTCGTCGAGGTTGATCTCCTCGGTAAGGTGCAAGCCCCCTTCGCCCGAATCAGCGGGCGGCTGCTTGACCAGGTCGAGGCGATCATTGCTGTCGGTCGCGGACGGTTTGGTGCTCTCGCCCAGCGGCATGTCAACCGATGCGCCGACCAAGTTCACGTCGCTGTCGCTGTCCATCGGCACCAAGCGGACACCGCTATCGACGGGCTGCGGCATGGCGCCTGGCTTGGGGGATACGCGCTTGGCGGCGGAGGAAGGCGTTCCAGCGGGCTTCACGGCGGAATCCAGGGCCAGCTGCGACGGGCGTTTGGGTCCCGAGGACGGTTGCAACGGACTAGATTTCACCTTGCCGGAATCGTGCGTTACTTTGACCTGGCTATCGACCAGCTTGATGTCGCTGTCCTTGTGTAGAGAGAAGGTCACGTCGCTGCCGTCGGCCACGAGGCGGACATCACTGTCGCTGCCGGCGGGAGGGACCGATGGCCGCGCGGGCTGCTTCGCGCTCTTCGGCCCGCTTTGGCCCTTCGATCCGCTCTTGGGCGAGATCAGGTCGGCGCCGAGGTCGATGTGGTCGGCGTCAAAAACGAATTCGAATACCTCGGGGGCATCCTCCCGGGCGACCGACGTTTTTGGCAACGCGGGCGCTTTCTTCGCGCCGGACGGAGGCGTGGCGGCGGATTTGGGGGCAGCGGTGCTGGCGTCGCCAAGCACGAGGTCCGGCTCGCTTTTGCCGCCGCGCTGGCGCAAAAGCTCTTCAACGTCCTGACTGCGGAAGCGCAAACTGCCACGGTCTTGGAATGAGCGAATCTGCCCCTTCTGCGCCAGTTGCTTCAGCTCATCGACCGGCATGTCGAGATATGAAGATGCTTCCTGAAGCGTGTAGTAGGCCTGGGCCATCGCGAAATCCCTGAACCAATATCACCACGACGGAAATGAAAGAGGAGCGATAGAATCCACCCAACCACACTATTCTATCCCTATCGAATGGATTCCGATAGGGCTGTAGGGCAATCCCCCTTCGACCAATCTTATCATGTGACGCCTGGGCAAACGCTGCCGATTGCGGGAGAGAGCGTCCGCAATAGCTCCCGCGCAGCGGAACGGCGAGACAGAGCACTTCTTTCAGGCTCTCCCTCGCCGTGTATCCTTCGCCAAAATTCTGGCGTGTTCAATCGTTTAGAGCACCTTGATCTCGTTGGCCAAGATCGGCAGGTTCGCGAGTTCCATGGCCGCGTGCTGGGCGACTTGTTTCGCGTGATAGGTCCCGGTGCGGCCTTGAAGGATGAGCCCTTCGGGCAGCAAGATGACCCGTAGGTCATGGATGCGATTGCCCAGGCGGCGCAATAGCATGTTTTCCAGGCGTTCCTCTTCCGAGAGGACGCTTGTTGCGAGTGCGTTGGTGCTCATGTTTCAAACCCTGCCTTAGGAGAGAAAACGAACAAACCCACCAACCGTGATGGGTGGTCTGCCCAGGTGAAGAACGCGCTGTGCTTTAGAGTGGTCAAGGATGCGGAGTCACTCAAACTTTCCCCGCGTGCTCTTCCACGAGATACCGTTCCTGCCAGTGTGGAAGAAGAAACCTTGCCCTCCGTGGACCGGTTAGCGCCCGATCTAGTCGGACAACGCGTTGCTTGCGCCATGCATGTTATAAACCTAACCGTAGTAATAGTCGCTGTCAACGAATAACTTTGCACAAAATGAATTTTTTCCCACTTGGCTCGGGACACTGCGCAAGCGGTGCCGATCGTAGGGATTTTTCCTGTAATGCACTCCGGATCGGGATCTGGGCATCTTGGACAACCCGATTCCAGGGTCGTCCGACTACCTACCGGCATCGGCAGAACCGATTCCGTTGGTTCGTGGTGCGATCCGCGCATAGGATGCCCTTGCCGATTTCCAGGTGTGCCGAGCACGGTCATGACCCTCGCGTTTGACATCCCCGAATGTCCGTCGTCGCTGGTCGGCCGGCTCGATCCCCGCTGGAAACTGGCGGGCGTCCTCCTGGCAGCGGTGGCTCTGGCGCCGGTGCGCACCTGGAGCCCGGCACTCGCGGGATTGGTCGGCGCCCTCCTGCTCGTCGCCCTGGGCCGGCTGCCGTGGCGATGGTATCTGGGTCGGCTTGGTATCGCCCTAACGATGTTCGCGCTCTTCTTGATCTGGTTGCCGCTTGTCGTCGAGGACGGCCATGCGACGTGCGAATTCGGTTTCGTCACGCTCTCCCTGACGGGACTCGAAAGACTTGTCGTCCTGACCGCCAAGCTCGGCGCCATGATTTCCCTGATGCTTGTGCTGCTGGCGACGGCGCCGCTGCACGACACGTTCAAGGCTGCTCATTCGCTGCACGTTCCGGGCATCGTGATTCATCTCGTGGTGCTGACCTACCGCTACGTCTTGTTGCTGAGCGAAGAATTCTCCCGTTTACGCAATGCCCTGCGGGTGCGCGGGTTTCGCGCCAGGGCGGACGCGCACGGCTATCGCACGATCGGCCAGGTCGCGGGAACGTTGCTCGTGCGCAGCGGCGAACGGGCGGAGCGCGTCAGCCAGGCCATGCGCTGCCGGGGCTTCGATGGACAATTCCGTTCGCTGCACGATTTCCACACGCGCCCTGCGGATGTGCTGGCGTTTGCCGTCATCGTCGGCTATGCTGCCTTCCTTGTGGTTTGGGATTGGCTCGCGATGCCGCTTGCGGCGTAGCCGTCGGAAAGGAGACGCGTGAATACGCCAACGGTCATCGAGGCGCTCGGCCTGTCGTTCATCTATCCCGACGGAAAGCGAGCCCTCGAAGCGCTGCGTTTTCAGGTTAAAGCCGGCGAATCGGTCGGCCTCGTCGGACCCAATGGCGCGGGCAAGACCACTCTGTTCTTGTGCCTGGCGGGAGTCTTGACGGCCCAGGCCGAGACGCTGCGTGTTGTGGGGCTCGATCCGCGCCAGCACGCGGACCGACGCCGGCTGCCGGCACGCGTCGGCATTGTCTTCCAGAACAGCGACGATCAGCTGTTCAGCACGACTGTCGGCGACGACGTCGCGTTCGGCCCGCTGAACCTCGGCCTCGGCGCGGACGAAGTGCGCAAGCGCACGACGGAGGCACTCGAACGCGTCGGCCTTGCCGGCTTCGAGGGGCGCATGCCGTTCCATCTGTCGGGCGGCGAGAAACGCCGGGCCGCCCTCGCCGGCGTGCTCGCGATGAAGCCGGAGGTGCTCTTGCTTGACGAGCCGTCGATGTTCCTCGATCCGCGCGGGCGGCGCGAATTGATTCAGTTGCTTGGCGAGTTCCCACTAACGAAGATCATCGCCTCCCACGATCTGGACATGATTCTCGATTCGTGCCAGCGTGTGGTCGTGCTGGATCAAGGCCGGCTCGTCGCTGAAGGTGCGACACCGGCCATTCTCGGAGATGCCGGGCTCATGTCCGCCCATGGTCTTGAGGTCCCGTACCGGCTGCGCGGTTGAAAGATGGCGGTAAAGTGAAGATAACATCTGCGAATTCAGGTCCCCTGTCGGTAAGATAATATCACTATTGTTTCGCCAGGCTAGCGTTTCATGTGATCGAGATTCCATGCCGGCCCCGATCTTGATATTTCTGGACTTCAATCTTCCAAACCCGACGACGTGGTTCTATTTCTCGTTTCTGCTGGCGATGGCGGCGTTCTTCAAGTTCGCGCGCTTGATGAGCGTGCGCAATCTCGATGTCGTCATGGTCTTTCTTCTGGTTCCCGGCTTGATTCTCGTGCAGGCGGCTCGGCCTCACCCGATTCCGATCGAGCAGCAGCCCGCAGTGCAACTGACGGCCCTGATCGGGCAGGCGGCGCTCGCGGACGCTCCCGGGACCCTGGCGACGCCGATCGCGCGCGTGGTGCAACAAAGCGGCCCCGCCCTTGAGGCGCCGCTTTGGCTTAAGTACGGCTACATATGGCTGCTCTTGGGCAGCGTCTATTTCTTTTGTCGCTGCTTGTTCGACTTGATTCTCGTGCAACGACCCGCCCTCGCGCCGAATCTGCAGATGGGCGGGCTGGCCTGGCTGGCGGGTGCGTTATTGATCTGCTTGCTGGCAGTGGCGTATCGGCAGGTCGATCGGCATCTGGCGCCGCTGCCGACCAACGGCCAGGCGGCCCCGTTGCCGCAGGTGCACGCACCGGTGGAGGAGTCCGTATTCGCGATCACGATACTGTGGCGGCACTGGCCGACCTGGGCGATCGCGGCCCTGGCCTTTGCGTGTCAGGTCGCGGTGCTTGTGTGTCTGATCGTCATCGGTTGGCGGCACTTTCAGGACTTGCCTGCGGGAATGGCGGCGGGGACCTTCTACCTGATGCTCCCCTACACGGGCTTGCAGGTCGGGCAAATCCAGCACGTCCTGCCCATGGCCCTCTTCCTCGGCGCTATTGTCGCGTATCGTTCTCCGACCCTCGCAGGCTTCATTCTTGGCCTCGCCGCGGCGGCTACTTATTTTCCCGTATTCGTGCTGCCGCTCTGGCTCAGCTTCTACCGCGGCTGCGGCATGGGGCGTTTCCTGGGCGCGTTCCTCGCCGCCATGACGATATTTCTGGCCAATCTCGCGCTGACGCTGTCGCTGCACGATCAGCTCACCCCGAGCCTCCAGATGGCGCTGGATTCCGCAGCCTGGCAGCCGTGGAAAATCCCCCCGGCCTCGACCGAAGGCTTCTGGACCGGGCTACACTGGGCCTATCGCATTCCCGTGTTTCTCGTCTTCCTCAGCTTTGTCGGCGTCACCATGTTTTGGCCGACGCCGAAGAACCTGGCCCACGTGATCGCCTTGTCGGCTGCCATGTTCATCAGCTTGCAGTGGTGGTGCGCCGATCAAGGCGGGACCTATGTACTCTGGTATCTGCCGCTCATGCTGCTTTTGGTTTTCCGGCCGAACATGCAAGACCGCGTGCCTCCCCCCATTGCAGCCGAGACCGATTGGCTGGCGCGCAGCCTCGAGTGGGGCAAGCGTCAATTTCGACGCATCTTCAAACGGGCGCAGCCTGCGGCGTCGAGCAAGACCTGAGACGGTAATTTTGTTTAGCGCTCGCTGGGCGCCATCTAAACGCCTGTCGCGAACACGATTGGAGACCCCATGGCAATCACCCCCAGCACCACCGACGTTATCGTCATCGGCGGCGGTCCCGCCGGCAGCACGACTTCGACCTTGCTCGCCCAGTACGGCTGCAAAGTCAAGCTCTTCGAGCGCGAACACTTCCCCCGCTTCCACATCGGCGAATCGCTGATTCCCGAAACCTACTGGGTGCTCCAGCGTCTCAAGATGCTCGACAAGATGAAAAAGAGCCACTTCATCAAGAAGTACAGCGTGCAGTTCGTCAACGCCAACGGTAAACTGTCGGCCCCGTTCTACTTTCACGACAACAAGCCGCACGAATGCTCGCAAACCTGGCAAGTCGCCCGCAGTGAATTCGACCTGATGATGCTGCGCAATGCCGCCGAGCAAGGCGTCGAGGTCCACGAGTCGACGCGCGTCTTGGAAGTGCTCTTCGAGGACGGCCCCCTCACCCCCAACCCCTCTCCCCCAGAGGGGAGAGGGGGGAAGGCCGTCGGCGTGCGCATCCAGAAAGAGGACGGCACGACCGAGGAAGTGCGGGCGAAAGTCGTCGTTGATGCGAGCGGCCAGAGCGCGCTGCTGCAGAGCCGATTCAAGCTCAGGCTCTGGGATCCCGTCCTCAACAAGGGCGCCATCTGGACCTACTTCGAAGGCGCCTACCGCGACACCGGACGCGATGAGGGCGCCACCCTCGTTATTCAAACGCCGAACAAGCAAGGTTGGTTCTGGTACATCCCCTTGCACAACGATGTGATGAGCGTCGGCGTCGTCGGGCCATTCGATTATCTCTTCAAGGGGCGCGGCAGCCACGAACAGACTTACAACGAGGAAGTCGCAGCCTGCCCCGCCGTCAAGGAGCGCGTCGCGAACGGCAAGCGCGTGACGGGCTACTTCGCGACGAAGGACTATTCGTATCGCTCGAAGCAAGTCGCTGGCGACGGCTGGGTGCTCGTGGGAGACGCCTTTGGCTTCCTCGATCCGCTCTACTCGTCAGGCGTCCTGCTCGCGCTCAAATCGGGCGAATTGGCGGCCGACGCGATCGCCGACGGCTTGAGCCGAGGCGACGTGTCCGCGGCCCAACTCGGTAAATGGGGCGACATGTTCAACGCCGGCGTCGATCGCATGCGCCGTCTGGTGTGCGAATATTACGACGGCTTCAGTTTCGGTAAATTCGTGCGCACCTTTCCGCAGCTCAAGAACGCGGTGACCGATCTTTTGATCGGCGATCTCTTCACCGAGCGGGTCGATGCAGTATGGCAGCCGATGGAATCGCTTTACGAGGAAGGCAAGAACACCATCCCCGCCTGGAGCGCCGGCACGCCTCCCGAAGTGGCTCAGACTAAAACAAACGAGCTGTTCTTGCCGAGCGGACGCAAGCCTTGATCTGGGGGCCGACGAACCGTGGCCGCGCAAGTAAAGAGGAACAGGAATCCAAGGGATTCCTGTTCCTCAGCGGGCATGAGTCAGGCGCGTCCATCTAACCAGCAATCAGCGCTGATAGCTGCTGGAACGATAAGGTGCTGGGGCGTACGGCAATGGAGCGGGCGGGGGAATCAGCGGAGCGGGTGTAGCAACCGGGGGCATAATGGGGCGCCTATAAACTGGCGTCTGACACGGCAATTCGGGCGGACAAACTGGCGCCGCGTAAACATGCGGCACGGGCGGGAACGGTGCATAGGGCGCATAAGGCGCCACGGGCGCGATTGGAGCCAAGGGGGCCCGACCCGGACCGGGCAGATATAGCGGCATCGCCGGAATCGAGGGATTCGAGGGGAGCGATGGGATCGAGGGAATCGAGGGAATTGAAGGGAGGCAATTCAACGGCGCGGGAACACAATAAGCGTGCGGGGCATAAAAACCCGGAGGCGCAGGCCGACAAGGCGGCGCGGGCGGACACGCCGGTCCGGGCACATATACCGGGCCGGGGCCATAAGTCGGCGGCAGCGCAGGCACGTGAACCGGAGGCGGTGGGTAGACCGGGGGCGCCGGCGCATAGTGTTTGGTATTCTTCCCGCTACCTTGGGCTTGAAGGTGCGCTTGAGACAGCAGTAAGACTGTGAGGCTCAAGGCTGTAACAGTGATTCCCATTTGCATTCTCCATTAGAAAAAGGGGAAACATGTAAAATGGGAAGAATGCGCGTTGGTCATTCCCACCCGATTGATTGCCGAACAATTGTTAACTACTGTAGTTGATTCCTTTACGGTTAGACATTTTAGGTAAGATAGGTTGTTTAGATAAACTTTGCAATAAACAACGAGCAGATTCGCCGCTGTCTAATACAAATGTATCCTATCCCAGCCCGAACTTCACGTAGATATTGGGCCGGCCCATTGAGGTGCGGATGGGCGGTCACTGCTTGCGGGGCCAATGCTCGTCTGCAATGAAAAGGAAACGTGGGAGAAAACAGATGTTTGCGTGCGTTCCCGTTATTCGTTACTGATTGCGCAAGTTCTCAGCAAATCCTCGTATCAGCTAAGGGAAGATCCGTGGCTCGACAAGATCGCTGAGCGGATCTGAATGAGTCTGGTTGCACTCTTTCACCGAGGAGATCACCATGAGGCAATTCTCGTTGCGCGGCGGCGCAGGCGTATTGGCAATGGCCGGGCTGGCTTTGTTCGCGGAGTCGGCACAGGCGCAGTATCGGCAACAGTATTCGTACCAGCCTTACGCCCTGTACGGTTACCAGGCGTATCAGTCCCAGTACTATCCACAGGCATTCACGTATCCGGCGGACCTGTGGCAGCGTCAACGCTATGACGGCGTGTGCCATGACCACCGCTCCAACCCTTACGCCTACCAGCAACCGTTCTATCTCGCACCGTATTCGGGCAGCTCTTATCAAAGCTACTACCCGCCTGTGCAGAATTACGGCTACGGATATCCGAATTGCGAGTATGGCGCCTACTACCGCCGGTAGGTGAATTGCGCAACAAAACGGCGTCAGACTCTCGGTTCATCGAGACGAGAGGCTGACGCCATGTCGAGATGATGCGCGCAGATTTCAGGCCAGCACTGCTTCGATCACGTCGCCGTGTACATCGGTCAAGCGCATGTCGCGACCACCGAAACGGAACGTCTGGCGCGTATGATCGACGCCGAGGATGTGCAGCATCGTCGCGTGCAGGTCGTGAATTTCGCGGACGCCATCGACGGCCTTATAACCGAAGTCGTCAGTGGCGCCGTAGGAAACGCCGCCCTTGACGCCGCCGCCGGCCAACCACATGGTGAAGCCGAACGGATTATGATCGCGGCCGTCGGCGCCTTGCGCGAACGGCGTGCGGCCGAACTCGCCGGTCCAGACGACGAGCGTATCCTCCCACAGGCCGCGCGTCTGCAAATCTTGGAGCAAGGCAGCGATGGGCTGATCGACGGCGCGTGCGTTGTCCTCGTGGCCGCGGCGCAGGTTGCCGTGCTGGTCCCAGCGATCGTGGCCGATGCTTGGGCAGGTGAGTTCGACGAAACGAACGCCGCGTTCGATGAGCCGGCGCGCGATCAGGCATTGCGTCCCGAAGATGCGCGTGCCGTTGAAGGTGGATGGGATGCCGTAGAGAGCACGCGTCGCCGCCGATTCGCCGGTGAGGTCCATCAACTCCGGGACGGCCGACTGCATGCGAAACGCAGTCTCGGCGTTGGCGATGGCGGAGTCGATCTCATCCACGCGGCCGATGCGCTCTTGCCCCGCGCGATCGAGCTGCCGCAGCAGGTCGAGCTTGGCGCGTTGCTGTTCGGGATTCGCTTCGAGCGGACGGATGTTGGCGACGGGAGGATCACCGGCGCGGAAGACGGAACCTTGGAAGGCAGCGGGCAAGAAACCGCTGTTGAAATTGTCGAGCCCGCCGGGCGGGACGAGTCCGCCATTGAGCACGACGAAGCCAGGTAGGTTGCGATTCGCGCTGCCGAGCCCGTAGCTAAGCCAGGCGCCCATGCTCGGCCGGCCTTGCAGCCCGGAGCCGGTGTGGAGGAAATAATTGGCGCTGGTGTGTTCTGGGAAGCGTGAGGTCATTGAGTGAATGACGGCAAGCTCATCGACGTGCCGGGCCATGTGCGGAAACAAGTCGCTGACCCAACGGCCGCTCTGCCCATAACGGCGAAAACGCCACGGCGACATCATGACGCGGCCGACGTTGTTGAACTGCGTCGGCTCGACTTGAAACACGGAGTGCGGATCGCGGCCATGATAGCGTTCGAGCAACGGCTTGTAGTCGAACGAATCGACCTGGCTGACGCCGCCGTCCATGTAGAGGAAGATGACATTTTTGGCGCGGGGCGGATGATGCGTGCCGCTCGCTTGCGGTTTGGCACTCGCATGCAGCGCCGCAAGGGCAATAGCGCCAAAGCCGCCGGCGCAGGTGGCCAGCATCTCGCGGCGCGTCAACGGATACGGTTGGAAACGGTTGCAGTGGTGCATGTCACATCCATACCAGCCCCACGCGCAAGCGTGGGGACTGCTTTAGGAATCCCCATGCTTGCGCATGGGGCTGGCTGGTAAGTTACTGGCCTTCAACTGTGTATGTTATCGCATTCTCAAGATACGACGTATCGTTGATCCATTTCGTGCTGCCATGGCGTGTCCACCATTCCTGTTTGGCGCTGGCCAGTTCGTTTAGTCTGCGCGCACACCATGCCTTGAATTCGCCCATGACCTTCTCGGGCGCTACCGGGGCCGTGACGACAACGTGGACATGATTGGTTCTTACGTTCACGGCGTGCAGCGTCCATCCTCGAATCTCGCAATGCTTGCGAATCGTTCGCTCCACGAGAGCCCGCTGTTCTAACGTCAGGGTTACGGGCTCTTGCTTGAGGCGCACGTGAGCGTTGTTCCAAAGCGCTTGATTTCCTGGCTGAATACCGGGCCTGTCGCGATTCACCCAGCCTTTCTCTTCACCGGGTAGCCACGAGCCGTACGTTGTCCAGGTGATGAGATACGCGAGCGGCTCGTCGACCATGGCGATCTCCTTCGTTCAAGATGACATACCAGCCCCATGCGCAAGCGTGGGCATTGGACAGCGCAAATCCCCACGCTTGCGCATGGGGCTGGTATGTCAATTCACAAAATAGAACTCCTTCGTATTAATCAACACATGCCCGAGATCGGCCCAGCGCCGCACATCCGGCGTCGCCCCGAGATACGCCTGGCACGCTTGCAGCTCCGTCGGCGTCGGGGAACGCGCGAAGGCATCGAGGTACATGCCGCGCACGCGGTCCTCGACGCTCCCCTGCTCCGCCGTCACGCGCTTGGCCCATACCTCCGCCTGTTGATGAACGAATGGGTCGTTCATCAGGATCAACGCCTGGGCCGGCACGTTCGAGATGGTGCGTCGGCCGACAGTCGAGAACGGCGACGGCGTGTCGAACGCGAGCAGGAACGACGACAGGAAGTTGCGCCGCACCGCAAGGTAGACGCTGCGCCGCCCGTCGCCGTCGAGCGGGCCGCTGGCGGGTTTGCCGCGACCGTCCTGGAACGGCGTCAGGTTCACCGGGATCGACGGGCCATACATCGCACTATTCAGACGGCCGGAGACTTTGAGGATCGAATCGCGGATCGCTTCGCCTTCAAGCCGGCGGATGCGCATGCGATGCAAGAGCACATTGCTCGGATCGGCTTCGTCGGCCTTCGCGTCGGAGGCGGACGACATCTGATAGGCGCGCGTCATCACCAGGGCGCGGATGAGCTTTTTCGTGGACCAACCGAATCCCCCCCTCACCCCCTGCCCCTCTCCCCCGGTGGTGAGAGGGGAGGAGAATTGCGCCGCAAGATGATCGAGGAGTTCCGGATGCGTCGGCGCCTCGCCCAGGACGCCGAAGTTATCGACCGAGCCGACGATGCCACGGCCAAACAGATGATGCCAGATGCGATTGGCATAAACGCGACTGATGTGCGGCGTCATGGCCGGGTCGGTCATCAAGTCCGCAAGCTCCAGTCGGCCGCTGCCTTTCGCTACCGTCATCGTCTTCGGCCCCGCGAGCGCTTCCAAAAATCGCCGCGGCACGACTTCGCCGGGCGTCTTGTGATTGCCGCGAATGAAGACCCGCTCGTCGGTGCCGCTGCCGTCCTGCATGGCAAGGGTGAGGCGCGAGTCGAGCCTAAGCTGGGCGAGAAGCTTCTGCTGTTGCTCGATCATCGGCGCGGCAGTCTCGGCGAGGTTCTTCGCCTCATTGCTATCGGGGTTAAAAAACAGCTCGCTGTTCTGCACGATCCAGTTGGCGACGCGCAGGCTCGGCAGCGGCGGCTCCTTCATCTCACCATTCACTTCCAAATAATGGGTGGCCACACGGAACATCTGCTGCGTGCTCTTCACGACGTCGGCCAGCGATTCGGCGTCTCTGAAGTAATTCAGGCGCACAGGCCAATCCATGTCCAGCGCCGGCGGTGTATCGGCTGATTCGATCACGCAGGCCAAAGCGAATTCGGCGTTGCCGTCCGGCGTAAACTCCAGATGCACGCGCTGCCCCTTGTAGGGCATCAAGTTGACCGCGACCCACTGAAAACCATCGCCCGTCTTGAACCTTTGGATGAGACTACCATGCAGCGGGCCGGCAAGCATGATGTGCTGGCCGACTCCGGCGTAAATCATGCCGCTCCCCTTGACGAGGGCAAACGCGCGGCCTTGCTCGAGCGTGAACTCCGGCGTGCGCAACGTGCGGCCGGGACGCTGCCCGCCGCCAAGCGCCCCGGATTCGCTCTGCGCGCCAACCGCCAATCGCAGGCCATCGAAGGCTCGATCGCGTTCCGCCGCCGCAACTTCGGCAACACGCGCAATTGGTCGGCCCGGCGACGTGCCGAGAATGATCTCCCCTGCCTCGACCGGACCGGGACCGAACGCCAGATCGTCAGGCAACCACGGGCCGTTCCATGGCGGCGCCGATTTTTGCGCCAGCTTGTTCAAGTTTTCCAGCAACTCGCGGTACGTGGCGTTTTTCCACGGCGAATCGCGCAGGCCGTAATCGACAACCACCTTCGGCGGGGCGGACGGGTTGAATTTCGGCAGCGCATCCTTGTTGAGGGCCGAAAACACGTCCATGACGGAGCGTTTTCGATCAGCATTGGCCACCGCGAGCACATGCAGCGGCGCCGACTTGTCTTTCGCGGCCTGCGCCAATTTTTGTTGCCAGCGTTTCAGGAGCGCGGGATCGAGGTCCTTGGATCGATCCTCGATGCCGGCCGCGGTCAGCAAGTAAGCATTCAGCTTGTCGATCGTCGGCGTCACGGCCTTGGCGAGTGCCTTGGCGAGTTCGGGCCGGCTCTTCTTGCGAAATGCCCATAACTCTTCCGCGCTCTTGCGATTGTGCGTGATCGTGTCGAAACGTGCGAGCCGATAGTTGCTGCTCTCCAGAATACCGAACAGGGCATAATAATCCTTGGTCGAGATCGCATCAAATTTATGATCGTGACAACGGGCACAGCTCACCGTCAGGCCGAGAAACGTCTTCGTCATCACGTCGATGCGGTTGTCGAAACGGTCGGCCTGGTCCTGGCGAATATCGACCGGCGAATGGCACTCCTCGCCGAGGAACCAGAAGCCGGTGCCGAGGATCGATTCGTTGAACCCGCCCTCACCCCCGGCCCCTCTCCCAGAGGGAGAGGGGAGAGATAGCCGCGGCGTCTTCAGCAAATCGCCCGCGAGATGTTCCTTGACGAATTGGTTGTACGGCACATCGTTATTCAAGGCGCGGATGACGTAATCGCGATAGTGATACGCATTCGGGATCGTGTAATCGAACTCATGCCCGCGGCTCTCGGCATAGCGCACGAGATCGAGCCAGTGCCGGGCCCAGCGTTCCCCGAATTGCGGCGACGCCAGGAGTTTGTCCACCGTCTTTTCGAGTACTGAGTACCGCGTACTGAGTACGGAGTATGCTTTGACAAACTCTTCAACCTCATCACGCGACGGCGGCACACCAACCAAATCCAAATACAAACGCCGAAGCAACGTGCGCGCATCCGCATCCTTCGCCGGGGTCAACGCCTTTGCCTCCAGCTTCGCGAGCAGAAAGCGATCGATGTCGCTCCGCGCCCATGTGTCATCCTTCACTTTCGGAATTTCAGGCACGCGAATCGGCTGCCAGCACCAGTGATCCGCCTTGCGCTTCTGTAGGTCAAAATCGCTAGACGTGCCTTTCTTGACGAGCTTCTCCTCGGGCCACGGCGCGCCCATCTTCACCCACGCGCTCAGGTCGGCGACGATCGCGTCCGGCAACTTATACTTCTGCGGCATCTTGAGCTTGAGGTTCTTGTGGCTGATCGCTTCAAGAATTCGACTCTTGTCGGGCTGCCCCGGCACAAGCGCCGGCCCGAGATCGCCGCCGTCGAGCATGCCGGCCCGGCTATCAAGCCGGAAGCCCCCCTTGGGCTTTGTCGCCTTGGCGGAATGACATTCGAAGCAATGCTCGACGAGGACGGGCCGCACTTTCCTCTCGAAGAATTCCAGTTGCTCCGGCGCGATCTTGTCTTGCGCGAAGGCGGGTAACGGTGAAATGACAAGGGCCGCGCCGACAAACATTCGGGTTATCATGTTTAGTTCCAGATCTTGTTTAGCCCCGCGTCGTAGACGCGGGCAGTGTTTGCGAACGTCATACTCACCCGCATCTACGACGCGGGGCTAAACAAAGGTATTTGGATCGATCATATCGTCATTTCGCAGACGGGTCACGCTCAAACGCCCCGATGTCGGGCGCTTTGCCGCGGAAGTCCTCGTTGACGCCGCGGATGACGACGCCGCGATCGACACAGGGGCTGGCTGATTGCAGACGCAAGTCGCCGGAGTTCGCGTCCTTGAGAAACACGTATTGCGACAACGACGCGCTCAGCGGCAGCGACGCGTATTTGCCGATGCCCTCCTGCGATACGAACAGCGGGTCGGCGTACAGGCCGTGCGTTTCCTGGCCGACGGCTTGCGCAAATTCGGCGATGGTGCCATACCCCTTCTTGTCGGCCTGGAAGCGGCGCGGGGCGCGTTCAGGGATGTTGTAGTAGCAGTTGTAGTCGAAGACGTTGTCCTTGCGCCAGGCTCGGACGCACCATTCGTTGACGACCACAATATTGTTTTTGAGCACCTTGTTCGTGCAGGGGAGCGTCGGCGCGAAGCTGATGCCGGTGCCGCCGTCGTCGCCGCGAATCAGGCAGTAGCCGGCGTTGTGGTAGATGTACGTCCAGCCGTGCGAGACCGTGCCGCCCACGTTAAACTTAATGAAGAGGGCGAGAAACGTCGCGTGATTGCGCGTCACGTAGACGGGGCCGCGCTCCACAGGCGCCAGTGAGATCGCGGTGTGGCAGTTGCGGATGGTATTGCCGTGAATGCGCATGTTGACGCCGCCGCCGTCGATCTCGATGGCGTCGTCGGAGGCATTGTAGAGCGTGTTGAACAGGATGTCGCAATCGCGATTGTATTGCAGCTTGTCGGGGTTCTTCCACGATTCGACGCTAATGAGATCGAAGTAACCATGCACGGTGTTGTGGCAAAACGAATTGCCTCGGCCCGCCTTGTCGCAGTAGATCGCCTGGTTGCCGTATTCGATCGCGTAGTGGGCTTGCCAGCCGAAGTCGGCGGCGCCGACCTCGTAGATTTCGTTTTTCCAGATGGCGTTCTCGCGCGTGGTTTCCGACTTCATGAAGATGCCGCCGGGACAGTTGTGGATGGTGTTCTCGTAGAGGACGCAGCCGGTCGCGCCTTCGGAAAGGCGCACCGCGACGGTCCCGTAGTGGCGCATCGTCAGGCCGCGCAAGGTCACGTACTGCGCTTTCGTCAGATGGGCAGCGTAGTCGTGCTGGGCGATGTTGTAAGTGTGCGCGTCGGCGGGCATGCCGGTGCCGGTGCGGACGAAGAGCTGTTTCGCCTTCGCGTCCCAGAAGTAGGCACGCTTGACCTTTTGCTTGTCGGCCTTGAAATCCGCGAATGACGGATAGGGAAACATTCGGTATCCGTCCTGGGCGACATAGTTGGCGAAATCGTCGAGCTTGGCGACGAAGATGCCGTCGCCCGCATTGCGAAAGCCGCCACTCTTGGCCGCGATGACGAGAGAACTGTCGATGACCGGCTTCTCGCCTGGAGCGGCGGCGATGATGATCGGCTTGTCCGCGGTCCCCTTCATGCCCTGGAAGAGATTGGCTTCCTTGTAGACGCCGGTCATGGCCAGCAGCGTGTCGCCGGGCGTAAGTTGCTTGGCGGCGTGTGCGAAGGTCTTGAATGGCTTGTCCTTCGTGCCCGCGTTGGCGTCGTCGCCGCCGGGAGACACGTGCAGCGTGCGGCCGCCGGGCGTGAAGTTGAACTTGCGGGTGATGACGCTGCCGGTCCAGATGTTTTTGGCGTCGTTTGGCTGGTCGGGATCGTGAAAGACGATCCTCACCTCGACGTTCTCGCCCTGTTCAAACGGCCAGATGCTCGCCCAGATGAGCTTGCGTTTGCGGTCGAACGTCATATCGACGCCGTTGTGCCAGTCCTTTGCGCCGGCTTTGCGCCAGACGAAGTCCGCGGTGGCGTTGCCGTTGTCGTCGTCGCTGTAGGCGACCTCGATGCTGACGGCGGCGTGCGTCGGATAGAGTTCGACCTTGCCGAGCTTGATGACGTTGTCGGCATAGGACGCGGTCGAGAGCGCCAGCAGCGCGATGGCTGCGAATACGAAACGAATCATGATGGTAAACTCCTCATTACTCGTTCCCAAAGGGAGTTTGGGAACAAGTGAAGCGAATTTTCGATCACATCCACCCGAGCCATTGGTAGTGTCTCAGTTTCGCACGACCATCGTAGACCTCACGCTCCGCGTGAGGAATCCTCACGCGGAGCGTGAGGTCTACGGTCGAAACTGAGACACTACCGAGCCATTGCTTCCACTACGCCGGCGGTTCTGCCGTCGCAACGGCGTGCGGCAGTGGCGCCCGGCACATTTCCGCCCAACGCTGCACCGACGTCTTTCACCTCGAAATTAGTTCCGAAATTGCCGAATTCGACGTACCACTTGGTAGCCGGGATGGGCCCGCCCCCCCGACAGGTTCCCAGCGACCGGCCAACGGTTACAAAAAGTAGAAATACGCGCCGCCACCCCCGCACAGGCAACAGACCGACAGCACCAGCACGCCGCCACCCAGGATGAGCATCAGCATCATCGGGCTGCCGGCCTTTTTCGTGTTTCTCTTCTTTGCGCTCGGCTCGTCGGATTCCTTGGATTTTTTCTTCTTGGCGGGCGGCTCCTCGTCGGCTTCCTCCTCGAATTCGATTTCGGAGATGTCCTCGTCCGGCTCGACGAGTTCCTCATCGGGGGCGACGAGATCGTCATCGACCTCCGGGATTTCCATGTTCGGGATCGGATTGACGGGTGGGGCCGGCTGGGCTGCGCTGGTCGTGAATGATTGTTTGCAACTGGGGCACTTCACCGTCTTGCCCGCGGGGATCGGCACGGGCGATTTCAGCATAGCTTGACAGTGAACGCACGGAATAGAATAGCTCATGGGCCGCGCCGTTAAGGACCGCTACCTAACGGCCGCGGCTCGTCTTGCAGCATTATTCGCGATGCCTCATGGGGCCCTTTGAAACCACCAAAAGAGTGAGCTGCCGATCGAAGGCAGGCAGCAGCAGAGCAATAGCACCGCGACGACGATCACCACGATCATCATGGTGTTGCTCTTCTTCGGTTTCTCGTCGCCGCCTGTGCCTTTCTTGTCTTTCTTGCCTTTCTTGGGAGGCTCGTCTTCCTCTTCATCCTCATCGTCAGACTTGCCTTTGCCTTTCTTGGGGGGCTCGTCTTCCTTTTCATCCTCATCTTCATCGTCGGACTTGCCTTTGCCCTTCTTGGGCGTGTCCTCTTCTTCATCCTCGCCTTCGCCCTCGGCGGGTTCTTCGTCTTCGTCCGCGGGCGCTTTGCCCTTTTTCGCGGGCTTGGCGTCTTCCTCGTCCTCGTCCTCTGCCGTTTCTTCTTCGTTGTCTTCCGGCGGCGCGGCATCGGTGTCCTGTTCGGGCTCTTCGTCCGGATCAGGAACGACGAATGCCTCGGCGCACTTGGGGCACTTGACCTTCTTGCCGGGTGGCACAGGATCTTTGGCTTTCAAGACCGCGCCGCAGTTGGTGCACGTTATGGAATGCATGCGATAGTCGCTCCGCCCTAGGATGGACGTTAGGGTTGCGAATGAAAGTTCGCTGGGATTGCCAACATTGTAGAAGAATGGAAAGCCCGAACACAACAATTTCTTGACGAGAATGCGGTGAATCTGCGGCGTCTAGGGCGCAAGGGACCGAGTTTGCGGATTGTTCGCGATGTCCGGGAAAGAGCCGGTCGTCGCTTCCAAAGCTGCCGCCATCGTCGTTGCCGCCGCGCGGCTCGGCGTCCGACATGCAAGACGGCTAGTTGTGGCTCTGCTTTTGCGCGATACGGATCTGAGTACGGGCACGCTGCTGGGCCTTCTGCTGCGCGTCCTGCGCTTCGGGATTCGATTCGGTCTTGGCGGAACCCAGCACTTCCTGAGCGGCCGCGGTCTTGATGTCCTTGGCCAGGATAGCCTTCGAGGTCAGCACCGTGACCACGTTGGCGCGGATCTGCACGAAGCCGCCGTCCAGGTAATAGCTCAGTGTTTGATTGCCCTTGACGACGCGCAGCTCGCCGAAACCGAGCCGGCCGATCATGGGCAGACGATCCTTGGCGACGCCCAGTTCGCCGTCAACCATCGGTACGACGACGAAATCGGCAGGCTCGTCGAGGACGGCTTTCTCGGGGGTGACGACGACGCATTTCAACGACTCGGCCATCGGATACCTCGTTTGTGACGCCGCACCCAGTTGTCGGCCTCGCCCACCCGCGTCTACGACGCGGAGCTAAACGTCATTTACCCTTGAATCTTCTTCGCCTGCTCCACCGCCTCATCGATGCCGCCGACGTACATGAACGCCGCCTCCGGCAAGTCGTCATGCTTGCCGTCGCACAACTCCTCGAAGCTGCGGATCGTCTCGGCCAGCGGCGTCACCTTGCCCGCCTTGCCGGTGAACGCCTCCGCGACGATGAACGGCTGTGACAGGAACTTCTCGATGCGGCGCGCACGCTGCACGACCTTCTTGTCCTCTTCGGACAATTCCTCGACGCCGAGGATGGCGATGATGTCTTGAAGCTCGCGGTAGCGCTGCAAAATCTGCTGCACCCGACGGGCGATGGCGTAGTGCCGATCGCCGAGTACCTGCGGGTCGAGAATTCGGCTCGACGACGCCAGCGGATCGACCGCGGGATAGATGCCCTTCTCGGAAATCTTGCGTTCGAGATAGATGAACGCGTCGAGGTGCTGGAAGGCGTTGGCGGGGGCCGGGTCGGTCGGATCATCGGCGGGGACGTAGACGGCTTGCACCGACGTGATGGCGCCCCGGCTCGTCGAGGTAATCCGTTCCTGCAACTCGCCCATCTCCGTGGCAAGAGTCGGCTGATAACCGACGGC
>SYHD01000162.1 GCA_005799265.1 Planctomycetia bacterium
AGCGACTTCGACTGCTTCCGGTCGGAACAATAAGATACCGGCGTGGGTTTCGCACCCACTGGATCACCAACACTTGCACGGCGCACACCCGAAGCGTTAGCGAGGGCCACAGCATTCCTCGCTAACGCTTCGGGTTGGTATGATAGCTCCTGCCGGTCGTCTTAGCGTTCGCGCGGCCCCGCGTGATCGCTATACGAATCACAGAGCGTTCTTGAAACGCCGAATCAACTCCTGCTCCATGAGTGTGTCCCGGCCGCGATAGATCCAGGTCGGGTCGTAGAAGGTAGAGTCAATCACTTCGGTTTGCCGTTCCACGGAGTTTTCGCTGCGGAACGTGGCTCCGCCCACGGTCGAACGGATCGGTTTGGGCAGATCTTCGAGCTCTTTGCGGACGATGAATTCGACGAAGTAGCCGCCATGATCGGCCGGATTCGGATCAGCAGTTTGAATCTTGACGGTCACGCGATGGCGATAGGTTTGAAAGGACGCGAGGAATCGCTCGTAAAGATCTGGGCTCCCTGGCGTGAGTAAGAAGCCAATTCCCGGCGCAACGCGTGGCGCCGCTTCGATATGCCCGCTATAGGAATGTGGTTCCACGATGTCGAAGCCGTAATCACCCACCACCTGCAGGGCCGTCTCGAACACATGCCGATAAGCCTTGGCCGGCTGCGCAATGTAGACCGGGTTCTCGTACCGGATCGGATTGGCCCCGATCGGTGTTATGGGCGTCAACTCCATCGCCGGCTGCAAGTTGGTGCAACTGGCGCCAAGCCCAGTCAGCGCCGCCAGTGCGACGAGCCGCAATAATCGCGTCATAAAAGTACTCCCTATCGCAAGGGCGAAGCTTATGCCAAAGCGTCGGGGAAATTGCAAGAGCAAACAGGAAAGAAGTGCTGAGTGAAATCCAGTCAGAGGATCGTCGCGTGACAGACAAGCTCAGCACTCAGCACTTCTTTCCTTGAGCTTGTCCCCTTCATACATCAATTCAATTCACCGAGGAGCCTCACGCATGTTCAAAGTCGATCATGACAAAGCCTTTGCCCGTCTCATGCGCTTCCTGGCCGTCGAGGGCATTACTGGTCAGGAAAAAGCCATCGGCGAAGACGTTGCCCAGGTGATTCGCGAGATTGGCATCCCTGGCATCTCGATCCGCTTCGACGACGCCAATGCCAAGATTCCCCTGCCCACGCAGACCGGCAATCTCATCGTCACTTTGCCCGGAACCGCGCCAGGCCCGCGCCGGCTCTTCTCGACCCATTTGGATACCGTCCCGCTTTGCGCCGGCGCAGTGCCTTTGCGCAAGGGAAAACGCATCGTCCCGCAAGGCCAGACCGCGCTCGGCGGCGACAATCGCACCGGCGTGGCCGCTCTCGTCACCATGCTCGCCGAGTTGCATGCACAGAACATTGCCCATGCGCCGTTGACCGTCCTCTTCACTGTGCGCGAGGAAAGCGGCCTGTGGGGAGCGCGCACTCTCGATCCCGCTGACCTCGGCAATCCCGTCATGGGCTTCAATATCGACGGCGGCGCGGCCCAGACCATTACCATCGGCGCCGTCGGAGCGGAACGCTGGGAGGTAGAAATTCTCGGTAAGGCTTCGCACGCTGGCGTTCACCCCGAACGCGGCATCTCCGCCACCATCGTTGCCGCCCGCGCTCTGGCGGACGTTCACAAGGCCGGCTGGTTCGGGAAGATTCGCAAATCGGGTAAGGAAGGCACGTCCAACGTCGGCCCCGTCGGCGACGCGATCGGCAGATCCGCGGGGCAGGCGACCAACGTTGTCACCGACTATGTCAAGGTGCAAGGCGAATCGCGCAGCCATGATCCCAAGTTCATCACCGCCATTACCACGGCATACCGCTCCGCGTTTCAAAAGGCCGCCAAGGAAGTGCGCGACGACCACGGCAAAAGCGCCAAAGTGAAGTTCAAGAATCTACGTAGCTACTATCCGTATCACTTGAAAGACAACAGCCCGGTCGTCCAGGCCGCACAAAGCGTCGGTGCGCGTCTCGGCTGGCAGACGACGCTCAAGCTGTCCAACGGCGGCCTCGACGCTAACTGGCTCGTTCGCCACGGTATTCCCGCGATCACGTTTGGCGCCGGGCAGCACGATGTCCACACGATCAACGAATACGCCGACCTCGGCGAATTCATCGACGGCTGTACGTTTGCCCTGGCGCTGGCGGCGCAATCGTAATGCCATTTGCGGTTTTGGCGCTCGGAGTGAAGCGCCAATTGCCTGGTCCTGCACCGCGAACGCTAAACGGCCGGTCAGCTCTTCTTGACGCATTTGGCGGTCTCGGCTATCGTACATTCGCTGACTTGCCGAGTTTTTTTCCTCAAGAACGAGGATCGCATGACGTTTCTCAAGGAACGCCCTTTTTTCTTGATGTTCGCAATCCTGGCGCTGGTCGGCTTCGCGGCCGACCAGGCGAGTAAGTACGTCGTTTTCGCGAAGCTCTATCCGGCGCCGGGCCAATTCGGGATCGAACAGGAAGTGATCCCCGGCTATTTCAAGTTGTTGACTAACTGGACCGGCAATTCCGATCCGGGCGACCAGCCGCTCTCGGGCTTGCGAACCATCGGCGGCGAGCGTCTGCCGGAGTTGAATCGCGGCGCTCTCTTCGGCTGGGGCAATAGCCGGGATGGCAGCGGCGGCTGGAACAACGTCTTTCTCTTGATCAGTTTCCTGGCGGCCGGCTTCGTGATTTTTTGGGCTGCTCGGCCCGCCGTGGCCCACGATTTTTTCCTGAGCAAGGCGCTGGGCTTGATCCTCGGCGGCACGCTTGGCAACTTGTATGACCGTGTCGTCTTCGAAGGCGTGCGCGATTTCCTGCACTGCTACATCAAATTTGAAGGGGACGCGCAGCCGCGCATCTGGCCCGACTTCAACATCGCCGACGCTTGCCTTGTGGTCGGCGCCGGCATTTTGCTCGTGCACTCGTTCCTGGTCAAGGAGCCGGAACCGCCGACCGCGACGCTCCAAGACGCCACGGTCGCAGTGGCCCCTCCCACGACGATTCCGGCCGTTCCGAGCGACACCGCCATACAAAAGTGATTCGCCTTGTGAACCCGCTCAGCAAAACGCTGATCGCCTCTCTGGTCGCCGTGATGACGCTCTTGTTTGTCGCGACGACGTTGCTCCCCTACGCGCCGGCACGCGTGGAAGCCCGGCAGTACTTCTCGACCGACGAAATCGACCTCGCCCTGGAGTACACGTTCCAACGCCGGCTCTTCTTCTGGGGCACAACCGCCGTCGAAATCGCGCTCCTGTGCGTATTCGCGCTGACGCCAGTTGGACGCCAGCTCGGGGATCGCTTCCTGGACTGGACCGGACAGCGCCGTGTGCCCGCAGCGCTCATGTTTGGCCTGGTCTTCTTCATTCTCGATCAACTTCTTTATCTGCCGATCAGCGTCGCGCGTTTCTATCATGCCAAGGACTGGGGCATGACCAATCTCGAACTGGCGGACTGGCTGCGCGATCGCGGCATCTCCATCGGCATCGACCTCGTTTCCAGGGCGATCATCGGCGCCGGCCTTTACACGTTATTGATCGTGTTGCCGCGCACCTGGTGGCTGTTGGCTCCGCTCGGCGGCGGCGCGCTCGGCGTGACGTACGCGTTCCTGGCGCCGATCCTCATCAACCCACTCTTCAACGACTTCACGCCGCTTGCAGAGACCGAATGGCAACACCATCAACCGCGCGTACGCGCCTTGATTGACGAGGCCAAGGTTCCCGTTGAAGAAATTCTCGTGATGAACGCTTCACGCCAGAGCAACCACACCAACGCCTACTTCGCCGGTTTCGGCTCCACGCGGCGCATCGTCTTGTACGACACGCTGCTGAAGAAAAGCTCGCCCGAAGAAATCGAATCGGTCCTCGGGCACGAACTGGGCCACTGGATGCACGATCACATCGTCAAGGGCCTGCTGCTCGGCCTGCTGGCGGCGATCGTCGCGTGCCTGGCGCTTGATCGCCTGCTGCGCGCGGCGGTCGGGCACGCGCCGTGGAACCTGCAAAGCACCGCCGATCCCGCGGGAGTGCCGCTCGTGCTGTTGATCGTTTTTGTGGGTTCGTGGGCGAGCGCCCCGCTGCAGAATGGCATCAGCAGGCATTTCGAGAGGGAGGCCGATCAAGCCTCACTGAAGCTGGTGGGCCTGCCGCAAGTGTTCATCGACATCGAGATCAAGATGGCGCGTATCAACATCGCCAACGTCGCGCCGACGCCGTGGAACGTCTGGCTCTTCTCCTCTCACCCGCCGACGCTCGAACGCATCCGCATGGCCAACGAGTGGAAGGAACGCCATTAGCGGATGCCGTTTAGCGATCGCAGAACGCCACGCGGCGGCTCCCTCCGATCAGCGTGGCAAGCGAATCAACCCATACCCCGTCTCATGATCGTGTCCCGGCGGCCCGAGATCGAGCGCCCCTTCACGCAGCCTGCGTGTGACTTCTAGCGCGGGCGCATTTGGCTGACTCGCCCACACGAGCGCCGCGAGTGCCGCAGCTTGGGGGGCCGCCGCCGACGTGCCAGTAAATGGACGCTCGCGCAAGACGCTCGGAAACGGCACGGCCGCGACGAAATCGGGCTTCGGTTCTTTCGAGTTCGGCCCGCACGAGCTGTAGAAGACGCGCCGCCCCTCGCCATCCACCGCGCCGACCGCCTGCACCTCGGCGCCGTCGCCCGGAAACGGGATGCTCCCCGGCCTCGTTGCGATCTCCAATGACGCGCCGAGCGCCACGAGATGAAACGATTCCATTCGCGCGGCCGACGGCTTATCGATACAACGCACCCTGATTTGATAGGTCGCGCCCGCCTCCGGATCAAAACGCACGACCATCCGTCCGCACGTCTTCGTGGCATCAACGTGCAATTTCGATCGCCCAATGAGCGCGCCCGTTGCGCCGTGATGGATCGCCAACTCGAACGCGCCGTGCGTCGGTCCGTAGAACTCGACCGCGACGCGTTCCTTGCCCCACGGCGTCAGCGTATTGACGGCGGTGTTTTCGCGCCATTGATGCCAGCCGTCGTCATTGGGGGAATACATGCCGCACCAGTGGCGTTGCGCGGTATTGCCCGCGCTGGCGAAGAAAAGCACGCGGCCAGCCAGCAACTCGGTGAGAGCGCGATGCACCTCGCCGCCACCTTCGCCGTCGGACCAGCTCGGCATGATGAGTGAGCACGTCAGGATTTTCGCCCCCTGCTCCTTCGCCCAGCGGACCGCGTCGAGAAACGTTTGAGCGTTGTCCGGCTCCCAGTTGACGAGCAGAATGTCGGCCTCCGGCGCGATCGCGTGCAGCACTTCGGCGCAGAGGATGCCGTGCTGGCTGTCGCGCGCTTCGAGATTGCCATCGAGGCGGAACGATTGCGTCTTCACGCTGGCCGGGATGCCTTTGCCGAGGAACTGGCGATAATTTCGAAATCCGCTATCGAGAACGGCGATCTTGACCCCCTTGCCGCGGCGGGCGTCTTGATGCCAGCGTAGAGCGCCCAAGTTCGTCAGATGCTGGCGGCGCTCGAGCGTCGGCGTCTCGCTGGGCGCGGCTTCATGCGTCTGCTCGACCGACACCCCCGGCGGCGTCCGCGGCGTGCAGGCTGACACGGCAAGCAGCAAAAAAAATAGCGAGCGGAGAGGAATGCGCGGCATACGCTCTCTCGGTGGGATGGAAAACTGACGGCTCCTCAAGTATCGGCCAATCGGCCCACGCGTCGGCAACGATTCTCCCGTGCCTGCTCGCTCAGTGACGGGAAGCTACGGAGGCTATGAGGAGCAGCGAGCGGGGAGAAAGTGACGGAGCCACAAACCACACGATTTCAATCGTATGCCAGGTGGAATGGCATAAATTCCATTTTGTGTAGAAAAAATCAATAATTCATTTGCAAATGAGCAAAAGCTTACCTATACTCGATTGAGCAGTTATTCTAATTTTAATGAGTTGCACCCAAGGATTTAATTCGGGAAGTTCCTCGCCCCTTTTTTTTATTTATTTTCTTATTTAAGGGGATCGGTCATGAGACAGAAAGGACGCAAGCGACGCCACGCATTCACGCTGATTGAGTTGTTGGTGGTCATCGCCATCATCGCAATTCTCATCAGTTTGCTCGTGCCGGCGGTTCAGAAAGTGCGTGAATCTGCGGCGCGCGTGCAAACCAGCAACAACCTGAAGAACATCTGCCTGGCCTTTCATGGCTACTCCGATACCTACAAGAGCCTTCCGTTTCCGGGGGATTTGACTCCTGTAGCTTCCAAAGAAGAAACGGGAGGTTGGGGATACCAGATCACGCCGTTTATCAGTCAACAACCCATATTCGATGCGCCGCGTAGCAACGTTTCTATCGCAGTCTTGATGTGCCCCGGACGCGGTCGATCAGCTGCGGACTTCAATTCCGATTTCACCCTCAATGGCTCGCTGTACACAGGGTATTCGGGAACTTCGATTCCAAACCCTCGAATTACGATGGCGAGTATCATCGACGGCACTTCCAACACGATCTTTGTTGGGGCTAATTACATAAAGACCGCTGATTATGGTCTACTTACGACACCTTATAAATTCGACACTTCTACCGTTAACTTAAGCTCTGGGAACAAAAGAGATAGTACAGCGGCCGGCCGGCAATGGGGTGGTGTTTATTCGGAAGGTTCGTTCATGGGCATGGGTGACGGGACGGTTCGTAATTTCCCTTATAATTATAAGGGCGGTAACACTGCTGGTACACCTGATGGATCCCTCGCGAACCTGATGACCACACAAGCTAACGATATCGTGTCTCTTCCGTAACCGCTGCGGATCAAGACTGAATTCCCGAGGACAGCATTTCCCACCAAATGCTGTCCTTTTTCATTTCCCGCGTATTTTCAAGTAGAGCCGTATTTATCCCGGCGGCCAAGCAAAGCGACGTCCGCCAAGTTGGCTTATCAATCGCTTGCTTGACGCCCTCGGAAGCGCAACTATACTGCGCTCGGGCGGAAATGACACATTTGCCTCACTAGCCCGCAGCGCTAGCAAGGGCAACCACGGACATCCCTTGCTGGCGCTGCGGGCTAGTGAATGAGTCAATCCTGACCGCGTGCAGTATACATTGGGAAGGAATCCCTCAGGCCGCAGTTCACAGTCCATTCACCTCCCAGCGTTTGCGGTAGCGGCGACGGACGTGTTCGTTGGCGTCCTTGTTGTTCGTGACCTGCATCTTGGCGGCGTCCCACTCCAACGTCGTCTTCGTGAAACGCGTCGCCAGGCAGCCGAGCAGCACCGACTCCGTGAGGTTGCCGGAGTAGTCGAATGACGTCGACGTTCGGCCATTGCCGCGGACGGCTTCGACGAATTGCAGATAGTGATTCTGCCCGCCGGGCTGCGGCATCTTGTAGTCGGCGAAGCGCGCTTCGGGCAGCAGGATCGGGGCGGCAATGTAGGGCGAATAGAGGATGCCGTCGGCGCCGATGTAGAGCGAGCCCTGGCCGCTGAGATTGCGTTTGCCGATCAGATTGCGCACTTCCGCGGGGGGGCGGGCGGCGCCGTCGTACCAGGTGAGACTGACGCGATCGGTCGTGACTTTCGTGCCGGGGAAGGTGTAGCGCACCTGACAATCGAGGCCCCAGTTGTGCGCGTTGGGAGCGCCGCTCTCGGCCCGCACGGAGAGCGGAGCGGTCAAGGCCAGAGCGGTGAACACGGGGTCGAGAATGTGGCAGCCCATGTCGCCGAAGGTGCCGGTGCCGAAGTCGAGGCGTTTGCGCCAGTTACCCGGATGGTAGTAGCCGCCGCCGAGGAAGTTGCGTTCGGCGGCGACGCCGAGCCACATGTCCCAGCTGAGGTTGGCGGGAACAGGGTCGTTGCGGTCGGGGCGGGCGGCACGATCGCCCCAGGTCTTGTCGCTCCAGCTATGGACCTCGCGGACTTTGCCGATCGCGCCCCCTTGGATGGCGGCCACCACCGTGCGATGCACTGCGTGCGAGTGGATCTGGATGCCCATCTGCGTAACGAGCTTGCGCTCGCGGGCCACGCGCGTCAGTTGCCGGGCTTCGTAGATCGTCTGCGTGAGCGGCTTTTGCGTGTAGACGTGGATGCCTTGCTGCATGGCCCGCATGGTGATCGGCGCGTGCATGTGATCGGGCGTCGACACATTACAGGAGGTCAGGCCCTTTTCCTTGTCGAGAAGCTCACGCCAATCTTGATAGACGCGGGCATTCGGAAATCGCTTGCGGACCTCGGCGGTGCGATTGTTGTCGACCTCGGCAACCGCGACGAGGCGGACGTGCTTGCTGGCCGTCAGCGAGCCGATATCGGCGAGCGCCATGCCGGAGGCCCCGAAGCTGGCGTGATTGAGCGTGTCGTTCGGGCCGGCTTTGGCCATGTCGCTGAAGACGAACGGCACACCGATGCCGGCGGCAGCCATGGTCTTGAGTGCGGCGCGGCGAGAGAGGCGGGAGTTGGATGTCATGGGAAGGTCTCTTCAAGCGTGTGGGTTGATCTCCGGTATTACTATAACGACGATGAACCGGGATCGCAATGAAAAAGGCCCAGTCCGCGTGGACTGGGCCTGTGCAATTGATCCGTTCTTGATTAGTCGCGGCGAATCGGCACGGGGACCGCGCCGGGCGGGGGCGCTTCGATTCCGCCAGGCGCAGGCGCCGGTTGCGGGGCCGGGGCGGGCAGCGGCTGGATCTTGATCGGCAGAGGCTGGACCTTGCCCTTGATCGGCGGCACTGGACGGAACTTCGGATTCGGCAGCGGAATCGGCTGAGGGTCGAAGCCGGGCTGGATCACGCCGATTTTCGCGTTCGGGTCCACGACGAGCTTCTGGATCACGTACTTCGCATTGTTCTCGGCGAGCCATTTCTGCATCGCCGTCGAGATGTCCTGCTGATTGCGAGCGTTGACCGGATTATAGCCGTCCTTTTGCGTCACGCCCATTTGATTGAATAGCTCGAACGGGTTCGGAATCGTCGCATTGAAGCGGCCGATCTGCCAGTCGCCTTCCGCGAGCGCTTTGAGGATCAACTTGCTCTCGGCGCTGTCGATGGGCATCAGCTTGACGGCCTGGCCGGTCGGGTTGTTCGGCATGCGGTACTTGGCGATCAGCACTGCGGCGGCGACGTAGCGATCTTCACGCGTGTCGGCCTTGAGCGATGCGATCGGGTCGCCCATCACCTTGGCGAGTTGCTTGGCGGTCTTCACGTCGGCGTCGAAGTTCGGGTTGTTCTGGCGATTGATGAAGCTGTTATACGAGGAGGCCAGATAGAAGTTTTCCTTGTGATGCTTGTTGAGCATGAAGATGCCGTCCTGGCCGACGTCGAGTTGGACATTCTGGATGAAAGGCCGACGACCGAAGGGAACCGGTTGGCCCGGCTGAATCGCGGGGAGGGGTTGAATCTGGATCCCGCCGTTGATGCCGCCGGGAATATTCTGTGCGATGAAGCCGACGCGAACCATCTGCGTATCTTTCTTCAGGCCATGAATCGCCTCCGAGACCTGGACGACGGCGACACGATACTTGGCGTTCGGTTGGCCGGCGATGGGGCTGGCGTCCACGTCCATCGGTTCGATCGCCACGACACGGCCAACGAGGACCGCGTCCGATTGCGTCAGACGGCTGGCGCCCATGGAGGGGCCGCCGAATCCGGGCCGCGCAACGACGATGTCGGCCTGGCCGATCTGGACGCCGGGCTGCACTTGCACCTGAATTTGGACGGGCTTGGCTTGAACCTGAACGGCGGGCTGAGCTTGAGCTTCGACCTTGACCTGATAAGCGGACGCGGCTTGCAACATCAACGCGACGCTCGCACAAGACAGCGGGAGAGAGAGGGACCACCTACGCATGAACAAACTCCTTACAACTTGGAAACGATCGTTTATTCCCTAAGACGAGTCAGAGGGGTCGTTTGATTGGATGTTCCTGTGATTCTATGGAAAGCCCGGTTCCGCAGACAACATTTTCGCCGCTGGAAAGCATACTCATCATGGCTTCGTCCCTCCCACAAGTCAAACTCAAAATAGTCCGCCGATCTTCTCATCCGTGGATCTTCCAGAAGATGGTCGAGAAACCTGGCGACCGCATTCCCCCTGGCAGCGTCGTTGATATCGTTGATCGAGATGGTCAATGGGTTGGGCGCGGTTTCTTTAACTGGCACTCGCGCATCGCTTTGCGCCTACTGACGGCGAACGCGGATGAGGCTGTCGACGTCGATTTCTTTACCCGGCGTATCGTGCGCGCGCTTGAGTTGCGGCGCAACCTGCTCAAGCTGGATGAGGTGACCGATGCATGTCGGCTCGTTCATTCGGAAGGAGATGGGCTAAGTGGGCTGATTGTGGACCGCTTCGGGGCGACGGTTGTGATGGAGTTCTTTTCCGCGGGCATGATGCGGCAGCGGCAAGTAATCCAGGAGATCCTCACGCAACTCCTCCCCTCTCCCCCGGTACTCCAGGGGAGAGGGGCCGGGGGTGAGGGGGCAGAAGTGCAGGAGAAACCGCAATTCTACTGGTTCGCCGAGGAGCACGTTCAGAAACAGGAGTCGCTCGATTTCCACGCCCCGGAACCACCGGCGCCGAGCGTCATCACCGAGCACGGGCTGCGTTTTCGCGTCGCGCCGGGGAGCAAGCACAAGACCGGATTCTTCACGGATCAGCGCGACAATCGCAAGACGCTGGCAAGCTTCTGTGCGGGCAAGCGCGTACTCGATCTCTGCTGCAATACGGGCGGGTTTGCCGTCTATGCGAAGGCGCTCGGACAGGCGGAGGACGTGGTCGGCGTCGATCTCGACGAGCAGGCGATCGCGTTGGCGAAGCAGAACGCCAATCTCAACCAGGCGAAGATCCGTTTCGTGCAAGGAGATCTCTTCACCTGGCTGCGCGACACGCGGCCATCGGGCGAGCGTTACGACGTGGTCATTCTCGACCCGTCGAAGCAGACGCGCGACCGCGACGAGATCGACTTCGCGCTGAAACGCTATTTTGACATGAACAAGCTCGCCCTGCAAGCGGTCGCGCCGGGTGGGATCTTCCTCACTTGCTCCTGCACCGGGCTGATCAGCGAAGAGATGTTCCTGGAAACGCTCCGTCGCGCGGCCTGGCAGGCGGGGCGCACGCTACAAGTCTTGAAGCTCGCCGGCGCGGGGGCGGATCACCCGGTCCTCGCGCACGTTCCCGAAGGTCGTTATCTGAAGGCGGTTTTCTGTCGCGTGTTGGAGTGCTGAGCTTTTGGTTTGCCTTGAGATCAGTCCCGAATCATCGGCACTCGCCGTCAAGCACTCACTACCCAGCACTCAGCACCAAAAAAAACGGCCAGGAACCTTTGCAGGATTCCTGGCCGCGGGGTCGTAACGTGACCGATGGACCGATCACGCGGAACGCTTCCTTACTTGGGCAGAGCCTTGGGCGGAACGATGGGTTCCGAGGCGGGAACCTGTCGCGTCGAGGCCGCGTTGCCCGTTGTCGTGCAGGGGTCGCAGGCAAAGCGATTGCGGAGCACGCGATGCAGCAGGTTCTCGCGGCAGATGTCGCTGCAGGTGTCCTTGCACGAAGTCGTGCACCCGGCCAGACCAGCGGGCCGGCGTGAGGCTGCACAGCAACCCGTGCTGCTGAGCGAGGCGAACGAGCGTTGATGCAGGCCGCTCATGACGCAGTGCTTGGGATCGCAGCCGTCGTTGGCGCCGCGATGGCCGCCGAAGGACCACTTGCGATTGTTGCAGGCGTCGTTGCAGGCGATGCCACGGCCATGGAGCCCACCGCCGAGCAGGTGGCCGCGGCCCGGATCGCCGGCCTTGTCATGACAAGCCGGACCTTTGCACGGATCGATGGTGACCAGGCGAGCGCGACGAACACAGACGGTTTCCGGCACGCACACCTTGACCTTCTTGGCAACCGTGCACGGGACGTTCTCGGTGACCGTGACTCGGACCTTGCAGTTGACCGAGTAGGGAACCTTGACGCATTCCGTGTAGGCGACCTTACGCGTGACGGTTTCTTTCACTTGCTCGCAGACGGTATAGGGAACCTTCTTGGTGACGGTATGGGGGACCATAACGCACTTCTGATAGGGGACCTTCTTGATCGTCTCCTCGGTAATGGTTTCCATGACCGTGTACTGGACCTTTTTGACCAAGCGTTCTTGCACCATCCGCACGCTCGTCGTGGTGTTGACGACCTTGAAGCTGGCGCCTTCCTTGAAGGTACGGTCCGGACCGGCGGTGCCGTGGCCTTCGCCCTTGGCATCGACATAAGCGCCCTTCGCACAACGCGAAACGGTGTAAGGAACTTGCTTCTTCTCGATCGAGGTTACCGTGCGGCAGACCGTGTAGGGAACTTGCTTGCGGGCGAACGCGCCTTCCTTGAAGGTGCGGCCCGGGCCATCGGTATCATGGCCGGCGCCCTTGGCATCGACGTAGGCGCCGCGAACCGTGCGGCGGACGGTGTATGCGACGTTGCGCGTCTCGTTGTAGTGGACCTTGCGGCACACGGTGACCGGAATCTTTTCCGTCACGCAACGAGCGACAGTGGTCGTGCAGGCGACGGTTTCGGTGGTGCACTTGACGCGCCACACCTTGCGCGTGGTCGGGACGGGAGCGCAGGCGCTTCGGGTGGGGCCACAGGCGTTGGCGTTATGGTGCTTGCCCAGGCGATCAAGCAGGTGGAAGGTCTTGCCGGCACACGGATCGAAGCACGGGTCGCAGCAATCGGAGTGGCGGCCGACGAGGCGAGAGCCGCCCTGACCGAGGTTGCCGCGGAACAGGCCGAAGTGGCCGCCGCCATGGCACGGGTCGATCGGTTCATCGACGCATTCAACCCAGCGTTTGGTGATGGTCTTGGTGGTCGGAACCGTTTCGCAAATTTTCCGCGTCACGGTCTTGTAGCAAGTTTCCGTCACGTCCTTGCAGACGGGAACGCACACTCGTTTGATGCACTGCTGCTCGATGCACTTGGTGACCTGGCAGCACACGTCCTTATGGCACGTCTGCACGACTTGCCGGGAAACCTTCTGGCACACTTCCTTCAAGTGCGTTTCGCAGATTTGCTTCTGCACGTGGCAGTTCTTGGTGTGGCAATGTTGTTCGTACACCGGCTTGCACACCGTGTAATGGCAATTCTTCTCGCAAACCTTCGGCACGCAGCGGCGCACGACGCACTTCACGTCCTTGGTGCAATGCTGAATCTGCTTGCACATGGTCGTGCACGGGACTTCCTTCCAGCACGTTTTCTGCACTGGGCGGTAGCATTCCTGGACCACGTCCTTGTACTTGGTGACGTGGCAATCCTTGTAGTACGTCTTCACTTCATCCTTGAAGCAGGTCCGCGTGACTTGTTTGTTGACCTTCTCAACGACGGTCTGATACGTGGTATGAAACCGCTTCTCTTCGACGGTGTCATAAACCAGCTTGAAGCAAACACGATTTTGCTGCTGACACGACGAGTAGCAGCTTTGCGCGTCGCAATTCGCGTTTCGAAAAATTGAAAATCGTCCAGCGCCGCAATGTTGTGCGGACGCGACCTGGACCCCGCTCAATAGGGCGGCCAAAGCTAACAACAGCGGCGCTCCCTTGCGCATCCTCATGATTTTACGCCTCCTCATCGGCACGAGAGCGGGTGGCGAAACCCGTCCCACTAGGTTGGAACCGGCAACGTAAATGAAGGGAACCCAAAACGTCGCTTTTTTCTCGGTATCCATACCGAACGAACGTTGCGGGACCCCAACGATGGCTTGTCGCGTCCTTGACCCCTTGTCTCGGCACGCCCTCAACCATTCATCTTGTTTATCGGCTCATACTTCCCAACTCGATTACCGCACTCCGTCTTTCTACGCCCCCGTCCTCCACCGTTTTTTCCGAGAGCGCCGCTTGTGCGGAATGTGTCTGTCAGTTAACCTGGCGAATATGCACAAGCTTCTCGTTAGTCCGAGTCCGTGGTCCGTGACACAGTCTTGCCGCCACGGGTCACGACCGAAAACTCCCAATCTGCCGAAAAATCCGCTTGACATGGGGCACGAAAAGTGCGACGGATGAAGGTAGAAATATCAAGTGCATTCTCTGTCGTTGACCCAATCTCCGAGCGTGATCCGACTCCTCTCCCTCGGACCGCGTGAGAAAGGATCTGCCCTCCATGATTCATTACACCTGCGATCTATGCGCCGGCGACCTCCAGGGCGACCAACGCTATGTCGTCAACATGGATGTGTTCGCGGCTCAGGACCCCGCAGAATTGACTGAAGATGACCTCGATGAGGATCACATGGAAGAGGTCAGCCAGCAGATCCAGGAGATGGAAGAAAACGCCGAGGAGCCCGATTTGTCGCCGACGACCAAGCAATTCCGTTACGATCTCTGCTGCGCGTGCCACAAACGCTTCCTGCGCGATCCGTTGGGACGCGAACTGTCGAAGAAAGTTTCCTTCAGCAAGAATTAACGCCGGTTATTCCCGGTTTGGCGCTCCTAAAGGCGCCCATTCAGCGCCCCGCGAACAGCACCTGCGTCCACCAGAATGGCAGCAAGGCGTTGAGCACGCGCGGAATGTCGCTGACGGAAACCTTGCTGTCCCCGCTTTGCCGACGCCGATGTCGGACGCCCACTTCCGCGATCGCCAGACCGCGCTGGCGCGCCCGCGTCAGCATCTCGGTATTGACGAAGAACCCATTCGTGGTCGGCAAGATCTGTTCAAGCGCTTCGCGGCGAAACACTTTCAATGCGCAATCGATGTCGCGCACTGTCGTGCCCAGCAAGACTTTCGCAAGCAGGTTATATCCGCGCGAGTAGAATTTGCGCAGCCAGGGATCCTTGCGTTCAACGCGATAGCCAACCGCGATAGGATGCGTCCGCGTCAATGGCAGAAGCTGGGCAAGATCGTCGAGATCGAATTGACAGTCGGCGTCCGTGAATGCGATGCGCTTTCCGCGCGCGGCGGCAAACCCCGTGCGCAGCGCGGCGCCGTAGCCGCGATTGCGTTCATGCCGCACCAGTCGCACGCACGGTTGAGTTCGCATCGCCTGTGCGACGATTGTTGCCGTCTCATCGTTGCTGCCATCATCGACGACGATGACTTCGTACGAAAAACGCAAACGCCGCAGCGACGCATCAGCCTCGGAAACGGCCTGGGCGATAACGGCTTCTTCGTTGTAAGCGGGCAGAATCAGTGAGAATTCACACACGTCATCCATGACAGGTCCTCTCTAAAAACAACGCCCGATCATGCCCGAAAGCGGAAGGGCGTGTCAAGACAAAGGTCGCTCGCTTTGAGAGCAAATGATGGGATACTGCGACCCGAGAAGATGAGGTGATTGCACCTCAAGAAATAGAGAAAATCATCATGCCCCTCCCTTCGTTCCCGCCTTGCTCCATGATGATTAAGCATTATCCGTGCGTGGCGCCGGAATGAGTGGAAGTGCGATTCGGGTTTCCCAGCCCCCCCTATTTCAGATGGAGTTCACGCAAATATTGTTCAACGATCAAAATTTGTTGGCGCAATTGCTCGTTATCATGTCGGAGGAAGTCGCAGGCCTCGGCGAGGAGTCGCTGAAGGCGACGCGTGGAACGCAACTCGACCTGTTGTGGCCGATTGAGATGAAGAAGCTCGATATGGAATCGTCCGGTCACAGTCAGCGGTTCAAGAAGGCTCGATTGTTCGTTCTCGTGTAGATGTCCGCCAATGTCCTCAAATGGATGCAAGACCCGAAAGCCGGCGTCTCGTTCGTGAGCAGTGGGAAAGAAGTCGGCTTTGTAAGTATTGCAGCGGAAGCAGCAGTAAATCAGGTTCTCTTCTGAATCATCTCCGCCCGCACTCACCGGGTGGTAGTGGTCCACAGTCAACTCGCCACCCGATTCTGCTTCCGAGACACCGCAATAGCCGCAGCGAAATTGATAACGCTCGCGCAACATGGCATGTTTTGGGTGGGCCATGTCGTCATTCCTTGACGCCCAGCGCCTCGCGCGTTTCTCGACTGAGTGATCGTTCGACGAGTTGGATCTCAAGTTCGAGCTCGGTCACGCGAGACCGAAAATCGGCATTGGTCTTCGCAAGTTCAGATGCTTGAGTCCGCAAGTACTTCAATCGAATGAGATCGATCTTGAGGGGCGACGCCTCACAGTCCTGGCGGCAAAGTTCTGCATCGTAGGCATGTTGCTCCGCACTCGATAAGGTCTCACCTTTCGCCTTGCGCAAATGAAGCTGCCACCATGTGTGCGGATCGATGTTCTGCATGAATTCCTCCTTCCGTATCGGCGTAGAATTACTGCGACGAGCCTATCAATAAAGCATATCGCATTCCGAGCTTGCTCTCAATTCGAATTCTGTACGCCGAGCGATCATTGTAGTGATCGCCGTACCGCCTCCAGCACGCGCGATTGCGCCTCGGCAAGTGTCGTGTGCAGCGTCGCGCCGGAAGCCAATTTATGACCGCCGCCGCCGAATTGCTCGGCGATCTTGGCGACGTCAACCACCCGAGAGCGGAAGCTGACTTTGACGCCGCCGGCGGGTTGTTCCAGGAAGAGCATGCCAACCTCGACGCTAGCGATGCTGCGCGTGTAGCCGACGGCGTCCTCAGTGTCCTGCGGGATGGCACCGGTCTTGGCATAGTCGTCTCGGAACACTTCGGAGTACGCAACCTTGCCGTTCTCGATCACGCGCAGCCGTTGCAGCACCAGGCCGAGCAGGTTGACGCGGGCT
The DNA here is from genome assembly GCA_005799265.1 of Planctomycetia bacterium. GTDB lineage: Bacteria > Planctomycetota > Planctomycetia > Gemmatales > Gemmataceae > SIAQ01. The sequence goes on from SYHD01000162.1 coordinate 16,649, forward strand.
GCGGTGTTCTGCTCGTAAATCGCATCGTAGAGATAGTTCGGATCGGCGCCGGCCTGCGTCAGTTTTTCGGCCAACGCGAAGGTGGACGCCGTCGTGTTCTTGTGGCGAAACCAGCCCGTGTCTGTTGCGAGCGCTGCAAATAGGCACGACGCTGCCCGCCGCGACAAAGTTTGCCCGAGCGCCTGGGTCGCTTCGTAGACGAGTCGGCCGGTCGCCTCGGAAGATGTGTCGAGCAACCGGGTCGCGCCCAGTTCGTCCTGGGTGAAATGATGATCGATGACAACCTTCTTCGCCTTTGAGGTTTTCATCCAGTCGCCGAAATCGCCGAGTTGGTTCCACGTCCCCGTGTCGAGCACGGCAATCACTTCGACCTCGCGATGGGCGTCCCCTGGCGGCGTGAAACGCCCGATGCGTCGCTCCGGATCCATGAAATTGTAGCGCGGCGGCCAAGAGCTCGCGATCACCATCTGCACGTCGCGGCCCATGCCTTCGAGCACGTCGGCGAGCGCGAGCTGCGAACCAAGCCCGTCGGGATCTGGGCGAACGTGCGTCGTGATGAGAAAACGCTGATGGGTGCGAACGAGCTCGACAAACGGGGACCAGTCGATGGACATGAGTTTTCCCAAAGAAACTAGAACCCCCGTGAATCGCTGCATTCATCCACGGGGCTTGGCGGAACTCTCATTGTATCACATTCATTCAAATCGAGGCCGTGAGCCTCTTGACTTTGCAATAGCAAAGTGATATCATATAGATATTAAAAAGATTGCACCCGCAAAGGAGCCTTACCATGAATAAAGAAAGATCGGTCCATCTGACCAACGGCTACGTCATGCTCGTCGTCGTCCTGGCCATGTTCCTCTTCAGCATTATCCTGTTCCTGGGCGGCATCGTTATCCTCGAAGGGGCGAAGAACGCGCTCGGCGGCTGGAGCATGGTCGCCGGTGGGCTTCTTTTCGTGGCGTCCATCCTGACGGCCACGGGCTTCCTGACGCTGCAACCGAACGAGGCCTGTCTGTACACGCTCTTCGGCACTTACTCCGGCACGATGAAGGAGAGCGGTTTCTGGTGGACCAATCCGTTCATGCTCAAACGCAAGATCTCGCAGCGCTCGCGCAACCTCGAAGGGACCAAGCTCAAAGTCAACGACAAACAGGGCAATCCGATCGAGATTGCCGTCGTCGTCGTCTGGCGCGTCGAGGACACCGCACAGGCTTGCTTCGATGTCGATGATTTCGAGCAATACGTCCGGATTCAGAGCGAATCGGCCGTGCGCCATCTCGCCAACTCCTACGCTTATGATCATGGCGAAGAGAACGAGATCACGCTGCGCAGCGGCATGGAAGAGGTCTCCGCCGCGTTGAGGAAGGAATTGCAGGAACGCCTGTCGAAGGCTGGCGTCCACGTCGAGGAAGCACGCTTGACCCACCTGGCCTACGCTCCGGAAATCGCTCAGGCGATGCTGCGTCGCCAGCAAGCGGAGGCCGTCATTGCAGCGCGCAAAATGATCGTGCACGGCGCCGTCAGCATGGTGCAGATGGCGCTGCAGGAGCTTGTGGACAAGAACATCGTCGTCTTCGATGAGGAACGCAAGGCCGCGATGGTCAGCAACCTTCTCGTGGTCCTCTGCGGTGAAGCCGAGGTGCATCCGGTCATCAATACGGGGACGCTTTACAACTAGCCGAGTCTTGGTTTAGCGTTCGCGCGGCGCCGTGCGAACGCTAAACGATTGCCAGTTAATTGACATGAAAGAACGTAAAGCCTTCCTGCTGCGCATGAATCCTGCTCTTTACGCTGCGCTTGAGGTGTGGGCCCAGCAGGAGTTGCGCAGCCTGAATGGGCAGATCGAGTACCTGCTCAAGGAAGCGGTGGCCAAGCATCGCAAACCTATCGACGAGAAACCGAAGAAAGACAAGGAGGAATGAGGGAACGATGCAATTTGCCACGATTTCTGTGGTAAGGAAGGGCTGTTCAACGGCTTCATCGCCGCTTGTCCCTGAACGCAAGGTAATCGTCTGACAGTTCCCAGATTCCTTCGGCCGTCCGTCGTAACGGTCGGCCGTCTGCGACGCCGGGGTCACGGTAATCACGCAGCAACAGGATCAAATCGGACAGTGCCGCCGGGTGCGTGAAGACGTAGCTGTGGCTCATCAGGATGCCTGAGACCTTGCACTCGACGAAGTGCACATTCGGCATCCTGGCGAGAGTTCGCCGCATCTTCGGGCTGAAGTCCTTGGAGGCCAGCATGCCAAGGCGGCGCCGGCTCGCGAACACGACGTCGGAGAGTTCGATCGCCTTGTCGTGTTCGGACACGTAGATCGTCGTTCGTTTAGCCGCCGACAGCATGCCTTCACCGACGAAGCGCTGCATGAATACTTCTTCGTCGATGTCCGGAGCGGCTAACACGAGATTTTCGAGCTTCAATTCTTGCTGGGTCGATTTGCTTTGGGCGTGGCAGGCGATGTGCAGTTCGCGCAGAGCCGAGATCGTCACATCGACTCCTCGGCTATGGGCGACGAGGTGAATGCGTTCGACGTCGGGACACTCCGCGACGAGCTTGATAAAGCGGCGCAGATGCGAGACGGTGAACTCGCCGGATTCGCGATCGTAAGCGTAGCCGCGGATGCCGCCGTGTCCTGCGGGCCAGGTGTAAGCGACGGGTATGCCGACGCGGCCCATGAAGTGCCAGACCTCGGCCGCGCGAAAGACGGCGTCGTCGAAAGTGTTGTTGAAGCCGTGGACGAAGATGTAGACATCCTTCTGCGCTGTTTGCTCGAGTCGGGCACGCAGGAGTTTGTGTAGTTGCTCCTTCTGCGTGTCCTCTTCCATACTTCTCAGCGTCGCCAGTTTGGTCCGCGGGTCCCTCTCTGCCGGATCGAGGGACGGCTTGAGGACGCCCAGTTCGCGCACGCTGGTAACCCTCACCTCGTGTTCGCGGGCGCGTTTCGTTAACGTGCTATCGCGTATCAGCTCTTGCCAGGTTGTGTCCGGACCTAAGTTTACCTGGGCGAGGCCAAACGCAAGCTGGCCGGCCCGCGCCGAGCCGTAGCGTGGTTGGGCGTTCACCGTGGCGGCGATCTCTCGGTCGGTTGCGTAGATGATGGGCGCCTCCGGGGTCCGGCAATCCGCGGCGCATTCCTCGTAGACGCCATGCGGGTTGCGCCCTTGCAACAGATTCGGCGTCGCCACCAGATAACGGTGGCACCCCGCCGTTGCCAACGTGAGCAGCAGAAAGAGCCAGGTTGCCGTTCGATACACGCCCATCGTGACGCACTCTCGCCAGATTCCGCCATGACTGGCAAAGGTAATAGCCGACGGCCGTGGGCAAATCAAGAGGAGTTCAGCCCACGCCGCAGTTGCAACCCGCCTTGGGGTCGGATAAAGTATCATCAGCATCCCGCCGACGAAATTTCTCTTTCCATGCGAATCATCATGATGCGACATCTTCGCTTCCTCATGTGTGCGATTTTCTTCGTATTCCCGGCCACGCTCTTTGCGCAGTCGGCGAAGACGGTCGAATTCAACCGCGACATTCGGCCCATCCTCTCGGAGAACTGCTACACCTGTCACGGGCCGGCGAAATCGACGCGCAAGGTCGATCTGCGTGTTGACACCAAGGAAGGCGCGTACACCGTGGTGACGCCGGGCAAACCGAAGGACAGCTTGCTGTTTCAACGCATCACTTCGATCGATGTTCACGAACGCATGCCCCCGTCCAAGACAGGCAAGAAACTAAGCGAGCAGCAGATCGAGTTCGTGCGCCGCTGGATCGAGCAGGGCGCGCCGTGGCAGGAGCACTGGGCGTTCATCGCACCAAAGCGACCCGAAGTGCCCAAGGCGAAAGGCCAACGTAATCTGGCTGGTGATTGGTCCCGCAATCCGATTGACGCTTTCATTCTTGCGCGGCTGGAAAAGGAAGGCCTCCAACCATCACCGGAGGCCGATCCACGCACGTTGATTCGGCGTGTGACGCTGGATCTGACGGGCGTGCCGCCGACGGTTGCGGAGGTCGAGACGTTCGTGAAGGATTACGCGAGCGCCAAGCCGCAAGCGGCGTATGAGGCGCTCGTCGATCGGTTGCTGGCGTCGCCTCGCTACGGCGAACGCATGGTGCTCGAATGGCTCGACGCCGCCCGCTACTCCGACACCAACGGCTACCAGACCGACGGCACCCGCGCCATGTGGCCGTGGCGCGATTGGGTCATCGATGCGCTCAACAAGAACATGCCGTTCGATCAATTCACGATCGAGCAGATCGCCGGCGACATGCTGCCGAAACCGACGATTCCGCAAAAGATCGCGACCGGCTTCCATCGCAATCACATGCTCAACGGCGAAGGCGGCCGCATCGCCGAGGAGTCGCGCGTCGATTATGTCGTCGATCGCGTCGATACCACCGGGGCCGTCTGGCTTGGCCTGACCGTCGGTTGTGCGCGTTGCCATGAGCACAAGTACGATCCGATCTCGCAGAAGGAGTACTACCAGCTCTACGCCTATTGGAACAGCATCGCCGAGGTAGGCGGCGTCGATCGCCGCAATGGCACGGGAGCACCGATTTTGGAATTGGCGACCGACGAACAGAAGGAGAAAGTCGCCAAGATTGAGAAAATCGTCAATGATTTGCAATCTTCGTTTAGCGCGCGCGAAAAAATCATCCTCGACGAACTCAAACAGAAGGTGAAGACGATCCCAGACAAGAAGTCGCCCGATTATGCCAAGCTGCTGGCGAGCCATCCGCAGAACAAGGACTTGCAAAAACTGCAGACCGCTCTCGACGCCGAGAAGAAGATCCTGACGGCCGCGAAGAACAACGTCATCATCACGATGATCATGGAAGAACGTAAGGACCCGCGCGAGACCTTCGTGCTCGAACGCGGCATCTACAACAAGTACGGCGCCAAGGTGAAAGCGGACATCCCGAAGGCCCTGCCGCCGTTGCCCAAGGACGTGCCGAACAACCGCCTCGGCCTGGCGAAGTGGCTCGTCGCGAAGGACAACCCGCTGACGGCGCGCGTTGCTGTCAATCGACTCTGGCAGCAATACTTCGGCATCGGCCTGGTCAAAACGTCGGAGGACTTCGGCGTCCAGGGCGAATTGCCGAGCCATCCGGAGTTGCTGGATTGGCTGGCCGTCGAATTCGCGCAACAATGGAATTTGAAAGCACTGCATCGTTTGATCGTCACCAGTGCGACTTACCGCCAAAGCGCCAAGGTGACGCCCGCGACGCTCGAACGCGATCCCGACAATCGTCTGCTCTCGCACAGCCCGCGTCTTCGGCTCAGCCCATTTCAATTGCGTGATCAGGCTCTGACCTTGAGCGGTCTGCTCGTCGAAAAGATCGGCGGCGCGCCGGTGAGGCCGTATCAACCGCCCGGCCTGTGGGAGGATTTTAGCTTCAACCAGATCAAGTACGTGCAGGACAAAGGCGACAAGCTCTATCGCCGGAGCCTCTATACCTTTTGGCGTCGCTCGATCGGTCCGCCGAACATGTTCGACACGTCGTCGCGCCAGGTCTGCACGGTCAAGCAATCGCGCACGAACACGCCGCTGCACGCGATGATCCTCTTGAACGACGTAACATTCGTCGAGGCGTCGCGCGTCTGGGCCGAGCGCCTCATGAAGGCCGAAAAGTCGCCCGGTCCCCGTTTAGCGCTCGCATGGAGCCAGGCCACGGCCCGTCCTCCATCTCCGACCGAGCAAAAGGTGTTGCTCGCCGGCTATCAGCGCGTGCTCAAGCAATATCAGTCGGACAAGGCCGCCGCCGAGAAGCTCGTCAGCGCCGGCGAATGGCCGCGCGACAAGTCGCTCGATGTCGCCGAACACGCGGCGCTGGCGGCGATGTTGAACATGATCCTGAATCTGGATGAGGTGATGACGAAGGAATAGGCTGCGGAAAGGCCCAATCGTGATACCTGAATTCAACGACATTGGCGATTTGCCAATCGGGATCCATTCGGCCACGTTGCGGGAGGTCATCGAGCGATTCGGCAAGGACTCCGCGCAACGCCAGATCGTCGCACAGCGGCTTGAGCGGATTTATCACCTGGTACTGCAAACGGGCCATCTGTCGCGGTTGCTCGTGTTTGGCTCCTTCGTCACCAGCAAAGTGGAACCGAACGACGTGGATGTTGTTATCATCATGGATGACGACTTCGTTGCGGACCCGTTCAGCGGCGACACGAGGCTGCTTTTCGACCATGCGGTTTCCCAAGCGCACTTTGGCGCCAGCATCTTCTGGGTGCGGCAATTCGCGGCATTGGGCGATCCGAAAACGTTCGTCGAAGATTGGCAGATCAAACGCGACGGCACTCGTCGCGGCATCGTCGAGGTTATCCCGGAGGCAATATGATTCAGAACGACATTGAACTGCAAACGACTTTGGAGCGCATTGCGCGATTCCAACAACAGGTCGTGCATCTGCGCAAGGTCGAAACCAATCCGACCAACTACCGTCTTTCCGCGTCGGGATTTCTCGCGGAGATCGACCGCATGCAGCTCGATGTGCGCGAATACCTGACGTTGCATCCGTCGGACTTGAAAAAAGGGGCATGACAGACAACAAATCGCGAACAGCCGTGCCACATGACGCAGGACGCAGTCGAGCACGCGGCATTGGCGGCGATGTTGAACATGATCCTGAATCTGGATGAAGTGATGACGAAGGAATAGTGCCACCATCTGACTAACCCTGAGCGCAAGCGAGGGGAAAATGTTAGCATAGTAACAAACGGACTCCCATATGCACCCCACCCTCAAACACGCCATCCATCAAACTCGCCGTCAGTTCCTCACCGGCGTTAGCGGCACCCTTGGGCTTGCGGCGCTGTCGTCGCTGCTTGGCGAAGCCCAGGGACAACCGTCCCTGGGCGTTCAGGGATTGCCGCACTTCGCACCCAAAGCGCGCCGCGTCATCTATCTCATGCAGACGGGCGCCCCGACGCACGTCGATCTCTTCGACTACAAGCCCAACATCTATCGCTGGCGCGGCGAACTCCTGCCGCCATCCGTCCAGATGGGCCAACGGCTCACCACCATGACGCAGAATCAACGGCAGCTCGTCCTGCCCGGCATCGCGCCGTTTCGGCAGTGGGGACGCAGCGGGCAATGGATGTGCGACTTCTTGCCGCACACCGGGTCGATCGCCGACGACATCTGCATGATCCGCTCGATGCACACCGACGCGATCAATCACGCCCCGGCCGTCACGCTCTTCCTCACCGGGGCCGAGCAGCCCGGCCGGCCGAGCATGGGGGCCTGGCTCAGCTATGGCCTGGGCAGCATGAATCGCGATCTGCCGACGTTTGTCGTCATGACCTCGCAAGACCGCGAACTCTCGTGCGGGCAGATCTTCTACGACTACTACTGGGGCGCGGGCTTCCTGCCGTCGAGCTATCAAGGCGTCAAGCTGCGCTCCAACGGCGATCCGGTGCTTTACCTCTCCAACCCGCAGGGCGTCCCCGCGCCGGTGCGCCGCAGCCAGCTCGACGATTTGGCGGAACTCAATCGCCTTCGCCATCAAGAGGTCGGCGATCCCGAAATCCAGACGCGCATCGAGCAGTACGAGATGGCGTATCGCATGCAGACATCCGTCCCGGAGCTGACCGATTTCCGCAACGAGCCGCGCCGGATATTAGAGATGTACGGCCCCGACGTCGAACGCCGCGGCAGCTTCGCGTGGAATTGCCTGATGGCGCGGCGGATGGCGGAACGCGGCGTCCGTTTCGTCCACCTGATGCACGCCGGCTGGGACCAGCACAACAATCTGCCGACGCAGTTCGCCGTCCAGTGCCGCGATACCGATCAGCCGTCGGCCGCTCTCGTCAAGGATTTGAAGGAGCGCGGCATGCTCGACGACACGCTGGTGATCTGGGGCGGCGAGTTCGGCCGCACCGTCTTCGTTCAAGGCGACTACACGCAGCCCCGCTTTGGCCGCGACCATCACGGCCGCTGCTTCACGATCTGGATGGCGGGCGGCGGCATCAAGGCTGGCATGAGCTACGGCCGCACGGATGACTTCTGCTACAACGTCGTCGAGAATCCGGTCAACGCCTACGACTTCCAGGCTACGATCCTGCACCTACTCGGCATCGACCACACGCGGCTCACCTATCGCTTCCAGGGCCGGCAGTATCGCTTGACGGACGTGCATGGCGAGGTGGTGGCGCCGATTCTGGCGTGAGCCAAGGTCTTCAATATGCGTGAATGGACACGGGCTTGCGACGGCCAGGACGAGAAGGCGCCGGATCGGCTCGAGTACGTGGGCGAGGCCAAGGGAGTGGTGTCGCAGGGCAACGACGACGAGCAGGACGTTTCGCCGAACCCAGCGTCGCACCGGATTGCCGCCGGCCGCCCAGGTCAATCGATCCCATGGCGGTGCCAGCGAAACTGAATAAACAAGAAAGGCAAGGGTGCGTGATGCCGATGATCTTCAGCGACTTTCCCGACATCGCACGCGCGAATCAGTTCGCGGATGAAGTGGCGCGGGCATTCGGTGTCGTGGCCGCGGCCTACGCGGACGTGGTCGAAGCCGCCGACAATACGCCGAGTTCCGGGGCGTGCGTCATCCTCCAGACCGTGTACCGGCATGTCGAGGGGCCGGTTGCAGTCGTCACCCGCACCATGGACGAAAGAGAAAAACGCATCGAATCGCTTGCGGCCCAATTCGGCGGAGTCTTTGCGGGAACCTGAAACCATTCGTCGCGAACTTGTGGGACGATTGCTTTTCCTGCGTCCAGACAGCGAGGCGTTTGTCAAGCCGACGCTGGGCCGGCCGAAGAAGCTCGTCGCGGCGTCCACGAAGAAACCCGCAGCGAGGTAATCGGATGTCGCCTGTAGGATGGTCGTGTTCTGGTGGAGCCTATAAAGTCCACCACTCTACCATCTCATACATCCCCTGTCCGGCTTTCTTGAGTTTCCCTTGCTTTACCAGTTCGTCCCAGACGGCTTTCCCAAACTCGTTCGGCGGCACAATGGCTACGATGGACGCGGAGCCGCCGCTCGTGGTTGGCCGCTTGCTCAGTTTCGAGTCATCGTCCAGTTGGGTGAGCTTGAGGCGTTTCTTGAAAGCCTTGAAAGCATTTCTCAATTCCTTTTCGGTCGGTGGTGTGGGATCAGCCATGCGTTTTTCCTCCGAAAATTTTCCGTCAAAGACACTGTTTGTGGCGGGAACGATTGGGCAATTGCTTGCTGAAGTTATCTGGGCCTTTGGGCCAATCTGATGCCGCTCATGTGTCGACTCACTCCTAAGCACGCACAATCGGTCCGCCATCCCCCTTCTTGGTCGAGGATTTCCGTCGCTTCAGGATCGCCTGGTGCTCGAATCATCGTTGCAACATGGATCGGCTTCAAGATCAGGTCCCCTTGCGATACGCTTCTCTGTCTTCCTTGGCAAATTTCTCCAGGGCGTATCGGAGCATCGTTCTGGGCATTTTACGACAATGCTGCTTCAGAAAGAATTCCAGCGGCGAACGATCCCGCTCACCGACTTCCCGCAGCATCCACCCTGTCGCCTTGTGGATCAGGTCTGCGTCGTCGTCCAGCAGCATCTCAGCGATCTTGAAAGTGTCAGCAAAATCATCATTCCTGATAAAGTGCTGCGTGGCAACGATGGCGATACGGCGTTCCCATAGGTTTGTCGATCTTGCCAGGCGATAAAGGGGCTTGCGGCTCTTGTCGATCAGATATGCCCCGATCAGGGACGGTGCTGAGGCATCCACCAGATCCCAATTATTGACGTGCTTGGTATTGACAAGGTAGAAGTCGTACATCTCCTTCCGAGCCGCATCTTTCGCCTTCCGAAAAGCAATGACGAGGATCAGCAGGGCCAGCATTCGTTCCTCGTGGATGCCGGAACGGAGGAGCGTCTCGATTTCGTTGATCGGCAGTTCTCGATGTTCCTTGGACAACCGATGCAGAGTGGCGGCACGCAGGCCGAGGAAAACATCGGCCTGGGCGTGTTCCTTCCTGAAAAATCGAGCCGCTGATGCAGCCACGGCAGGATCGGCGAGGCTGCGGACCTTGTGCTGAATCTGTTGGGCATTCATGTTGCCAACGCCTTCTGGAGCGGACAATTCTCCCCGACCGGCTCGCCACGACGATACCGTTCCAGCAACTCGTGGGAACGACTTGCCAGCATCCGTCGGATTTCTCGCCGCTTTCCCTTCACCCTGGGAATCACCATGTCGTCATAGCCAGTCGTCTGGTGCCGCATCCAGGCAAGCACGGCAGCTTCTGCCCGCTGCTCGATAGGAATGCGCTTGGTTCTCGCGACCGTGCCGCTGCCAACCGGCGTGGCATGATCGGTGACGGCTCGTGCGATTCGGTTGCCAAGATCGGCATAATTTTCATGAAACGCCAGGAAGCTGGCCACGGCCCCAAGGAAATCTTCGACGTACTCGGCCTGGGCCTGCACACGTCGGCGAGCATCGGCTTCCTTACGTTTGGCGAAACCATCAGTGGCTCGCTCGACTTCAAGTTCAACACGGACGCGGTCGATGGTCGCTGCTAAGGCCCACACGCCTTTGGAGAAAATTTTCCGGCCCTTCCTCTCGGCCACAACCCAATGATCTCCTGCCGCCTTGACACGACGAGTAAGGGCGGCGTCACCAGGAGGAATCAGAGTCCACCCTTCCGGTGCGGTCAAGATTGAGCCATCGGCGGCTCGGACGGTGTTCGGAGTAGGGCCAGGAGAGAACGTAGCCGTCATCCATGATCTCCATAACGCACTCCCAGCCATAGGGTCGGTTCATCTGGCGTCGTCCAATCGACCCGATGCTTTTTGTATGCTGGAATGTTGATGTAATCGCCTGGCTTCATCTCGACCATTGCATTCTCGAACTGTAATCTGGCCGCCCCCTTCAGCACAATCACCCACTCATGCCGCGGTTGGTCGTACCAGAAATCTGCGGGGGAGGCGTGGCCGTGAGAGATGATCCGTTCGATACGCACGTCGGCGGCACAAATGAGCGTCTGGACAACCTCCTTGGGCAAATGCTGCGGGAGTTCGTCGAAGATATTCGTGATGCAGTCCCCGACTTGCTGGCTGCTCGATTCCAACCGTTGAAACCGAGGCTGTTCCACGCCATCGACCTTCACCGTTTCCATAAACATCGTTTTTGGGCGCACCCAGAGGCCGTGATCGCCATATTCTGGGCGATAGACAACGAGTTCCTCGTGCGTCTCGCTGTGTCGAGCCACGCCGAGGACGATGTATTCGTTGCCCTTGTAATGGCGATAGCAACCAGGAGTGGGTTCGTTCATTTTGGGATGCTCCCAGGGCCAGCGCTCACTTTGGGTAGGTTGGGTAGAGTTGCGCCAGGCTCGGTGGGTTCATATACCGTTCTCCGTGGGCCCCTTTTTGTGTTCACGGAGGACGAACCATGGTCGAGACTCGAAACGTCAAGCTGGATGAGATCGTCAAGTACTTTTACGAGCTGGAGGATCCTCGATCCGAAACCAACAAGAAACATCCGCTCGTCAGCGTCGTCGTGATCGCGGTGTTGGCCGGGTGCGGGGGACCGACCACGATTGCCAGGTGGGCGAGAACCAAGGAGGAGTTTTTGCTCGGCGTGCTCGACCTGCCTCACGGCATTCCGTGGTGGACGCATTGCACGATCAGGCCAAACCGGCGGGAAGAAATTGAGGTCTTCAATAGTTTTGAAACCAGATCGATCGGCTCGATCTCTTGATCTGCGACGAGCTCGGCTATCTCTCCTTCAGCCGAGCCGGCGCCGAGTTGTTGTTCTATGTGTTCGGGTGTGCATCTTTACTTTGGTAACTTCCCCCGGGCTTGGTATTCAAGCTCGGACCGCTTATTGAGATGAAAACCTTTCCTTCTCCACGGGTAGTCTGGCGTTGGTTTGGCATGGGCGGGCTCTCGTCCACACATGAGGGCCAAATTTCCCACCCAAGTACCAGCTGCACACCCGCGCTTACCGTGCTCGGCGCCAAAATATCGACAAAATCAACGGGCTGCTATGTAACGAGCGGCAAAATCGGCGTCCCACGCTGAATGCGATACGGCCGACCGGTTGCGTCACGGAATTCGGCGTGTGGACCGACGCCGAGCTGCTGGAAGATCGTCGCCGCCAGATCCTCTGGGGTGTAGCCGCCGCTGACGGGGACGCCGCCGTGGCGATCCGTCTGGCCGATGATTTGCCCGCCACGAATGCCGCCGCCCGCGAAGAAGCACGGGAAGACGTCGCCCCACTGGTGGCGGCCGTCCGTGAAAATCTCGCCCGAAACATTCCGTCCGCCGACGGTGATCGGCGAAATCCGCGGCGTGCGGCCCATCTCACCGCACATGACGATGAGCGTCTCGCCCAACAGGCCACGCTGCTGCAAATCGTCCAGAAAGCCGCTCAGGGCGTGATCGATCGAAGGCAAGAGTTTTCCCTTGAGATCGCGGAAAGCGTTCTGATGCGTGTCCCAGCCGCGCAGGTTGACTTGCACCATGCGCACGCCGGCCTCGACGAGCCGACGCGCGACCAGGAAGCCCTGCCCCCATTCCTCTCGGCCATAGAGATCGCGGATGCGCGGTGATTCCTGCGTGAGATCGAACGGGTTCTGCCGGCCGGGGCGCGACGCGGCCAGGATCAGCCGCATGGCGCGTTGGCGCTGCACGCCCCACGATTCCAGCGGCGCCGCTTCAAAGCCGCGCCTCGTCTCTTCGAGTTGTTCGAGCAGCCCCGCGCGATTTGTCAGTTGCGGCACGCTCACGCTCAAGCTCTCGCCGAGGTTCGGCAAGTGAAAGTCGGGATTGCGGCAGCTCGTGTTGTTCCACCAGGCGCCGGGTTGCGTGCCAGGTGCGCGGGCGGGATCGTTCGGATCATCGTGGCTGAAGCAATTGGGACACGACCCCGCCGCATCAGGCGCGCGACACACCGGCGCGAGATCGACGCCCCAGCGATCGTAGCGCGGGCCAAGGATGCCAGAGCCGCGGCCCGGATAGCGCATCAAATTCGTGCGCGGCAATTCGATGACGCCGGGAAGGATCGTCGCCGGCGCGGTCGGCACGGCATACGCGATCAACGAGCCGATCGATGGCCACTCGAAGCGGCCTTGGCGCGGATTGACGATCGACGCATTCGAGTCGCCGACCGGCATCTCCGCGGTTCCCGTGTGCAGCAAATACGTGCAGCTATTGTGCTCATTGCGAAACTGGCGATCCGACGGATGATGCATTGTGCGAACGATAGAGAAGAGATTCGCACGCTGAGCCAGACGCGGCAAATACTCGCAGAAACGCACACCGGTGAGCGAAGTTTGCGTCGTGCCGTATTCGCCACGGATGCCGTCGGGGGCGTCGGGCTTGGGATCAAACGTCTCGTGCTGCGAGGGACCGCCGGACTGGAAGATGAAGACGACCGACTTGGCGCGCGGCCTCTGGTCGTCGCTGGCTTGCGCTTCGAGTCGCAGCAAGTCGGCGAGCGACGTGCCGAGCAGGGCCATGCCGCCCACCTGCAAGAGCTTGCGTCGGCCCAGGTTGGGATGATCGGAGTGCGTGCAGCCTTGCCGGTGCGGGCTTTTCATGATGATCCCTCGAAGGTTGAGGATGAATTGTATCAGCGCCGCGTATCCGATGCGAGTGAAATTCGTGGCATACGACTCCGATCGTGTGGTCCTCCCCACGCGCCACTCGCATCACACGATCGGAGTCGTATGCCACGAAATTGCTGGCATTTCGACCCGTCCTCCGATTCAATAGAGGCACGGAGGATCGCCATGAAAAAAGCATTCGATCATATTGGCATCATCACGCTGGAACCGCATGACGGGGAGAGTTGGGTCGCCGACAGCGCGGTATGGGTGACGAACCCGCGTTTACATCCGCAGCGCATCGAGTACATTCGCCCCAAGCAAATGCCGGACGTGCCGCGCGCACAGGTCGGCCTATGGAAACTCTGGCACTGGCCGCACGTGGCGTATCGCGTGGAGAATTTGCGCGAGGCGATCGCCGGCGCGGAGGTCGTGCTTGGCCCGTTCCATCCGGCGCCGTTTCTGGAGGTCGCGTTCGTCCACGAGAACGGCGTAATCGTCGAGTACATGCAGTATCGCGAACTCGACCACTGGTTTGGCCAACCGAATCCGTCGGGCTTTCAGCACGTGCTGTTGGCGTAGTGCAAGCGTCTCGCTTGCACTACGGGCGCAAACAAGCGAGGAATTCCATGAGAAATCAAAACCTTGTCGCCGCGTTGCTATTCACACTTGCCGCGCCGGCGGCCCGCGCTCAAGATGCCGGTGTCGAATTCTTCGAACGCAAGATTCGCCCGATTCTCGTCGCGCATTGCTACGAATGCCACGCGGCGACGGCCACGAAAGTGCGTGGCGGCCTGCTGCTCGATAGCCGTGCCGGCATCCGCAAAGGCGGCGTCAACGGCCCGGTCCTTGTACCGGGCGATCCCGACAAGAGTCCGCTGATCCAGGCGGTGCGGCATCAGGGCGGCACGAAGATGCCCAAGAACAAGCTGCCGGCCGCGCTGATTGCCGACCTCGAAGCTTGGGTCAAAATGGGAGCGCCCGATCCGCGCGACAAGGGGCCGACGCCGATCGTCGCGAAATCGTGGGACGAGATCGTGCGTGTGCGCCGTCAGTGGTGGAGTTGGCAGCCCGTCAAGCGACCGAGCGTGCCGACGCCGAAGCAGGTGGACTGGTCCGCAGGCGCGATTGATCGCTTCCTGTTGCAGGCGATGGAGACAAAGGGATTGACACCCGCGAAGGACGCCGATCCGCGCACGTTGATGCGGCGCTTGAGTCTGGTGTTGACGGGGTTGCCGCCGACGGAGGTCGCGGTTGAGGAGTTTGCGAAGGCGTGGGATACTGCGAGCGCTAAACGGGGAGAGACACTGGAAAACCTTGTCGATCGGCTGCTCGCGTCGCCTCACTTCGGCGAACGCTGGGCGCGGCACTGGATGGATGTCGTCCGCTTCACCGAAACGCACGGCAACGAGTGGAACTACGAGGTACATCACGCCTGGCGCTATCGCGACTATCTCATCCGCGCCTTCAACGACGATGTCCCCTACGATCAATTCGTGCGCGAACACCTCGCGGGAGATCTACTGAGGGATCCGCGTTTCTCTCTCCCCTCTCCCCCCCGGGGGAGAGGGGCCGGGGGTGAGGGGGCCACCCGCTTCAACGAATCCATCATCGGCACGGCCTTCTATCGCTTCGGTGAAGTCAATCACGACGACTGCCTCGGCCTGCCGTCGATAGGCTACGATCTCGTGGACAACCAAATCGACACGCTCTCGAAGGCGTTTCAGGCGACGACGATCGCCTGTGCGCGTTGCCACGATCACAAGCTCGACGCCATCTCGACACGCGATTACCACGGTCTCCTGGGCATCTTACGCAGCTCGCGGCAAGTCGCGCATACCATCGACGCACCGGAAGTCAACGCGCAGATCATGCGCAAGATGCGCGACACAAAGGATGCGATACGCGAGGAACTGGCGAATGCGTGGCTCAAGGAATTCGACTTGACTCGCGTGATCGACGCCCTCAACAACGTGAAGGACGACAAGCTTCCCTTCGAGAACCCGCTCGCGCTTTGGCGTAAAGTCGCCGGTAGACTCAAGCCGAATGACAAGGCCACTTTCGCCCCTGCCTGGAACGCGGTGGCGGCCGAATACCGCAAAGAACGCGCCGAGCGCAGAAAGCATGACGCGCAATTCACCACGCTGGCTGATTTCCGCACGCACGTCTGGCCCGAATGGCAACGCGATGGCCTGGGTTTGCGAGACGACCCGTCGAAGAGCGGCGATTTCACGATTGCGTCCGACGGACGCGTCGTCGCCGCGCTCTTGCCGGCGGGCGCGTACACGCACGCGATTTCCGAGAAGCTCAACGGCGTATTGCGCTCGCCGGTGCTTTCGTCCCAGCACAAATTCATCAGCTTCCACGTGCTCGGCGAACGCGCGTCGGCGGTGCGGCTCGTGTCGAATAATTGCCAGCTCAACTATGCCAACTATCGCTACCTGACGAAGAGTGAGCCGCACTGGATTACGTTGCCGATCCCGGCGAATGCCGACAGCGTGCGCGTCTATGCGGAACTGATGACGAAGTTCGACAACCCGAAGTTCCCCGATCAGCTCGGCACACTGGGCGGCGACAAGCTCAACTATCGCATCCCGTGGGAGCAAGCGTCCAAGGACCCTCGCTCGCATTTCGGCGTCACGCATGTCGTCTTGCACGATCAGCCGGCGCCGCCCAAGGCCACGCTGGCGCATCTCGATGGACTCATCGACGGTCCGCAGTCTATCGATGCTTCAGGCTTTGCCTCATACTGCTCGCAACGCCTCGAAAAAGCGGTCCTGGCGTGGCGAAAGAACAACGCCACCGACGACGACATTTCCTGGCTCGACTCGTTCCTGCGTTGCGGCGTCCTGAGCAATCGCGCCGTCGCGACGCCAAAGCTCGAAAAGTTGACCGCCGCGTACCGCAAGCTCGACGCAGAGCTGGCGTTGCCGCGCATCGTGCCGGGGCTCGCGGACTTTGGGCCGGGCTTCGAGCAGCCGATCTTCGCGCGCGGCGACTGTTTGAAACCCGGCGACAAGGCGCCGCGGCGTTATGTCGAGGTCCTACTCCCCTCTCCTCCTGGGAGAGGGGCCGGGGGTGACGGGAGCGGCCGCTTAGAGCTGGCGAACCTGATCGCGTCTCCGGACAATCCGCTGACGGCGCGCGTCATGGTCAATCGCATCTGGCATCACCTTTTCGGAATGGGCCTGGTTCGCACAGTGGACGATTTCGGCCACGTCGGCGAATTGCCGTCGCATCCGGAGTTGCTCGACTATTTGGCGTCGGAATTCACGGCGAACGGGGTGCGTAAGCCCCCTGGCACGTCCAACGCACCAGGGGGCTTACGCCCCCCGTTCGCCGAAAGCTGGTCGATCAAGAAGCTGATTCGTGCGATCGTCCTGACGCGCGCATTCCGATTGGCGCACACGCCGGACGCCGCGATGCTGGAAGCCGACCCGGAGAATCGCCTGCTCGCGCGTTATCCGGCGCGGCGCATGGAAGCGGAGGCGATCCGCGATGCGCTGCTGTCGACGTCGGGCCGGCTCGATCGCACGCTCTTCGGCCCGAGCATCTCCGCCTATCGCGAGAAGGAGTACGCCGACCGCCGGCTCTTCCAAGGCCCGCTCGACGGCAACGGCCGGCGCAGTATCTACATTCGCGTGACGTTGATGGAGCCGCCGAAGTTCCTGGAGGTTTTCAATTTCCCCGGCGGCAAGGTCTGCCAGGGCCGGCGCGACGTCGTCAACACCCCGGCACAGGCTCTGGCGCTGCTGAACGATCCGTTCGTGCATGGCCAGGCCGAAGTGTGGGCGAAGCGTCTGCTTGAACGCACGGACGACTCGATCGTCGGCCGTCTCGACGCCATGTTCGCCACAGCCCTGAACCGGCCGCCGCGCGCCGACGAGCGGGAACGCTTTCAACGATTCGTGACCCGGATCGCGGAATTGCACGACGTGCCGCGCGACCGCGTGCTGAGCAGCCCGGCGATCTGGCGCGACGTGGGGCACGCGATTTTCAACTTGCAGGAGTTCATCGCCATTCCGTGATCGTGCCGTTGGCTTTGTCCTTGCGAAGCTAGCGATCTTGCCATGCTGGGCGTGATCCTGATTATGCAATACTCACGGCGGAAGTGATTCGGCAAACCACTCAGGTTTCCGGTACAATAGCGGACAGAAGGGAGAATTTCATCGCCCTGCGCGATTAGTTTCGGACACCGAATGATCCATGCTTCGATGTCAGCCTTCCATTCATCACTTTTTGATGGAGGACGCCATGTTCACCTACATTCGATTGCCTTCGGGATTTTGGAAATGGACCCGTTGGACGCTGTTAGGCATCTCCGTGCTGGCGGCGGCGACGGTCGGTCTTTGCTATTTTCTCGAAAACTACGATCCGGACTATCCCTGGTCCGGCGCATTGGGGCGTTCGCTCAAAGCCAAGGGCGTTTGGCCAGGCAAATATCAACACGACGGCGACTGGTGGTACAGTGTCGTTATCCACCTCAACAATCCAAGACCTGCCGAGAACTTCACTCAAGACGAGATCGACGCGATCGCGGGCCTGAAGCGCATCAAGCACTTGCATATCACCGGCACATCGGCGCAGAGCATGGTCAATCTACTTGACACGATTCGGGAAACAGAAAGCACATCCTCGATCGTGATCTACCAGACCGCCCTTGACGATGCCTCTGTTGACGTTCTCAACAAGTTCACAACGCTCAACATGTTGAGCTTGCAATCCCAGCCCAGCATGGGCCGTGTCCTAGCACGCTTGGAGAACCCCGCGATTCGAAACTTGTCGGTGGGATCGTGGGACCTCGATGATGAGGCGTTCACTGGCTTGAATCCCCAGTTGCGCCTCGAAACCCTGAGCCTCTTCTGTCAGAACCTTACGGGAGAGCGATTTGACAAGGTTGCGGCGCTCAGAACGTTGAAGAAACTCAATCTGCGAGATTGCGCCATCGAGGGCGATGCGTTGGTGCATCTGAAGGATCATCCGCATCTTGAGTCGCTCTCGCTTTGCAATCTCCAGATTTCCGGTCGGGATCTACGCGAGATCAAGTCGAACAAGATACTGAAGACGCTCTATCTGGAAGGGCGCTTCACGGCGAATTCCGCGCTCAAGGCGGTCGGCGACATGGAGAGTCTGGAAACTCTGATCCTGATGAGCCAACTGGGTACCGAAAAAGCACTCGTGCACCTGAAAGGCGCCAAGAGCCTCAAGGTGTTGCATATCAATCTACCCGTCACGGAGGTCGGCATTCGACATCTGGCGGAAGTCCCGCGGCTTGAGGAATTCAAGGCTCACGTGCGCCTTACGAAACCGGTGATTCGCGAACTGACGCGGTTGAAGAATCTGAAGGTGCTTGATCCAGATTTAGGCCCGCCGTTCCCGGCGCCGGAATCTGAGCTTGGACAGGAGCTCCGTGCGGCGATCCCGCACCTTCGGGTTAATCGAATTCATTGGCGGGAGCCGTCCTAGAAATTTCGACCGACGCAGCAACACGGCGAGGAATTCATGAACGCAACCGACGACAAGACGATCTGTCCGGGATATACTCCCAGCCCGTTCTCGCGCCGCGACATGCTGCGATCCTCCGCGCTCGGCTTCGGGTCGCTGGCGCTGTCCAGCATGTTGGCGGATTCCTTCGCCAACGCTTCAGGCTCTGTGACGCATCACCGCGCCCGAGCCAAGAACGTTATTTTCTGTTTCATGGACGGCGGTGTCTCGCATGTCGATTCGTTTGATCCGAAGCTCGAACTCGACCGACGCGACAATCAGCTCTTCACCGACTCGCGCAATCCGACCGCGATGGGCAATCGCCGCTGGCTCAAAAGCCCGTGGACGTTTCGGCGCCGCGGGCAATCGGGGTTGCCCATCAGCGATCTGTTTCCGCACATCGCGTCGTGCGCCGACGATCTCGCCGTTATCCGCTCGATGAAGGCCGACTTGCCGTTGCACTCGACTGGCGTGCTGTTCCTGCACACCGGGTTGAACAACGCAGGACGGCCGAGCCTCGGCTCGTGGGTCAACTATGGCCTCGGCAGCGAGAACCGCAACCTGCCTGGCTTCGTCGTCTTGAGCTTCGGCGTCGTGCCGTGCGGCGGCATGGAGAACTACTCCAGCGGCTTTCTGCCGGCCAATCATCAGGCGACCTTGTTTCACGCGGAGGGGGCGCCGATCGACAACCTTCGGCCCCCGCTTCCTAACGGGCGCGGCTCGGCGCAGACTTCGATGCTCGATCTGCTGCGCGGGCAGGACGCCGACTTCGCACGCTCCACGGGCATGGAGTCCACGATCCGCAACTACGAACTCGCCTATCGCATGCAATCGCTCGTTCCCGACGTGCTCGACCTGGCGCGCGAATCGCAAGCGACGCAGCGGCTCTACGGCATCGACTCCAGCATCGCGAGCAAACGCCTCTACGGCATCCAGTGTCTAAGGGCACGCCGGCTCGTCGAATCGGGCGTGCGCTTCGTCGAGATCACCTGCCCGCCCGGCGCCTCCAACGGCACCTGGGACCAGCACGGCGACCTCAAGCGCGGCCACGAGAAGAACGCCCTCGACACCGATCAAGCCATCGCGGGCCTCATCAAGGACTTAAAATCGCGCGGCCTGCTCGACGAAACGCTGATCCTCTGGGCCGGCGAGTTTGGCCGCACGCCGCACTCCGCGGGAAGAGACGGCCGCGATCATCATCCGGAGGGTTTCTCGATTTGGATGGCGGGCGGCGGCGTCAAGGGCGGCACGGTCTACGGCGCGACCGACGACTTCGGCATGCACGCCGTCGAGCCCGTCGTCACGATGCACGATCTGCACGCGACGATCTTGCACCTCCTGGGGTTGGATCACGAACGCTTGACCTATCGTTTCGGCGGGCGTGACTTTCGACTCACCGATGTGCATGGCAATGTGGTTCACGACATTTTGGCATGACCGAGCAACCTGCGTGGGGCAAAACATGTTGAAAAATTTCTGCATCGCTCTGGCCTTTTTCGCCTTCCTCCAAATTGCGCCGGCGCAGGAGCCGGTCCAAAAGAAGGTGCTCATCATCGGCATCGACGGCTGCCGGCCCGACGCGCTCTTGAAGGCGAAGGCGCCGCACCTGCACGGCCTTATCAAGAACGGCGCTTTCAGCGACAAAGCCCAGACCGGCGACATGACCGCCAGCGGCAGCGGCTGGGGAAGTCTGCTGACGGGAGTTTGGCGCGAGAAGCACGGCGTCAAGGGAAACGACTTCAAGCTCTCCAATTTCGACAAGTTCCCCCACGTCCTGGCACGCATCAAGAAGGCCAAGCCGGAGAGCTTCGTCGCGTCGGTCGTCCACTGGGATCCGATTCAGAAACTGATCGTGCGCAAGGCGGACATCACCGTCGCACACAAGACCGATCCCGAAGTCGCCAAGGTCGCGTGTCAAATTCTGGCCGAGAAGAATCCGGACTTGCTGTTCGTGCATCTTGACGACGTCGACGGCGCCGGGCACAAATTCGGCTTCGATCCCAAATTGCCGCGCTATCTGGACGCCATCGAAAAAGCGGACGCATACGTCGGCGCCATGCTCAAAGCCGTCGAAGGGCGAAAGACGTATGCGCAGGAGGATTGGCTCATTGTGGTCTCGACCGATCACGGCGGCACGGAAAAATCGCACGGCAAGAACATCCCCGAGCATCGCACGATCTTCCTCATCGTCAGCGGCAAGTCGGCAGCGCGCGGCGCCATCGAGCCAGCGCCCGGGATCGTGGACATTGTGCCGACCGTGCTGCAACATCTCGGCATTCCCGTCGATCCGCAGTGGAACCTCGACGGCAAGGCGGTCGGGCTGAAAGCCTCGGAGTGATTAACAGTTGATCCACATATCCACCGGACTTGCGCATTTTTTCCAAAAATTCACTTGCAAATTGGGTGGAACCTGTCGTACATTTAATGGCGAATTTTTAATTTTCTGTTGGGCGAAGGTAAGAGGAGAATTTCCCCGTCGTTTTTTCTTTCCTTTTTTTTTAGGAGATCGCTCATGAGCCCTAAAGTCCTGAAGGGTCGCCAGGCGTTTACGCTGATCGAATTGCTGGTGGTTATCGCCATCATCGCCGTTCTCATCGCTTTGCTTGTGCCTGCGGTTCAGAAAGTGCGTGAAGCGGCAGCGCGCACGCAAGCCTCCAACAACCTGAAAAACATCGGCCTCGCTTTCCACAGCTATCACGACGTCGTCCTTTGCCTCCCGTGGCAAGGAGCCGTCGCCCCAGCTAGCGCAAACCCAGAAAACGGCGGTTGGGGATACCAGATCTCGCCATATATCGATCAACAAACTGTTTTCCTAAACTCAAATACCACCGCCCCAGCCGTAGCGGTTGCTGCCTTTTTGTGCCCTGCACGCGGCCGCCTTGGTGTGGTTGGTGGTGTAGGTTATAATACCGATTTTGCCTACAACTGTGGGCTCCAGGCTGTTGGAACCAACATTAGCGCAACCCCCGGTACCATCAACCCCAGAACAGTCTTGACCGACATTCGGGACGGCACTTCCAACACACTTTTTGTCGGCTACAGAAACATTCAAACCAGTGCCTATGGTACCATTACTGGCAATTATTCTCATGGCACCACAGCAGTGGTGAGCATCAACAGCCACGCCAGAGACAGCACTGTGGCCACCAACGGATGGGGTTCTCCCTTCGACGTTTCGATGCAATGCATGGGTGATGCAACGGTTCGTTCTTTCTCGTACAACTATACGGGCGCCGGTCCTGGCTTGAACAACTTGATGACCAAACATGGTTCTGATTCCGTGAATCTGCCGTGATGGTTGCTGATTAGCTTGATGTCCTCAGGGCAGCATTCTCCACCGAGTGCTGTCCTTTTTCATTTTCTGTGTGTCTTGAACAATGCCGTATTTATCCCGGCGGACAGGCAAAACGACGTCCGCCAAGTAAATGGAAATGCAAGTGCGGCACGACCTGCCCGCCGCCGTCCTTACAGTTGATGACGATGCGACACCCGTCCTCCAACTGCAGATGTTGCGCCAGTTTGACCGCAATCACATGCAGATGCCCGATGAGTTCGCTATCCGCAGCCGTGATGCCGGCATGCGTCGAAATGACTTTGATGAGCACATGGGTCGGCACCTGCGGCTTGATGTCGCGGATCGGTAGGCAGAGTTCGTCCTCATATCGGCTGGTAGGCGTCTTTATTGTTGGTAGAGCGCCTGTTCACTCGTTAATTTTTCGCCGCCAGAACAGGTGCCACTGGGAGCGTTCGCTTTTGTAGAGGGGCCCGCATGTGGCACACGTTGTCCGTGCCCGGTTCACGCCAACGCATGCCGGCCAACCTGAGGCGTTGCGCCACCACCGTTTTGCACGCCGACTCCACCGAACCCGAACCGATCAGCCAGCCCTTGGCCAAGTAGGTCGGGTAATCCATGCGCTCCACATGATTGCGGAGATAGCCGAGCACCTCGGCATGCTTGGCACGCAACGCGGGCCGACGTTCCGGCAACGGCAGCGCCCGGGATCGTGGACGTTGTGCCGACCGTGCTGCAACATCTCGGCATTCCCGTCGATCCGCAGTGGAACCTCGACGGCAAGGCGGTCGGGCTGAAGGCGTCGGAATGATCAACGATTGATCCCCATATCCGCTCGGCTCGCCCAAAAATGATTGGCCATCCGCTTGGCGAGAAGGTAAGTTGTCACCAAGCGAGTAGCTGTCAAGAAGGAGAACAACGTGGGCAAGAAAGATCGCAAGAAAGAGGGTGAGATCGACAGCGCGAACAACGAATCGGGCCGAAAGAAGCTGAAACGCCAGAAGTACGAGGAGAAGCTGGAAGAGCTGCACCTGGAGTTGGTCAAGATGCAGTACTGGCTCAAGGCGACCGGTAAGAAGCTGGTTGTCCTCTTCGAAGGGCGGGACGCGGCCGGCAAGGGGGGAGCGATCAAGTGCATCTCCGCGCCGTTCAATCCGCGCGGCAGCCAGATTGTTGCGCTCGGCACGCCGACCGCGACGGAGAAATCGCAGTGGTACTTCCAGCGTTACGTCGCGCACCTGCCCGCTGCCGGCGAGATCGTGCTGTTTGATCGGAGCTGGTACAACCGGGCGGGCATCGAGCGCGTCATGGGTTTCTGCACGACGGAGGAGTATACGGAGTTTCTACGCTCGTGCCCGGAATTCGAACGCATGCTCATTCGCTCCGGTCTCACGCTGCTGAAA
>SYHD01000163.1 GCA_005799265.1 Planctomycetia bacterium
AACGCAAACCGCCTGACGCCGAGCCGCCCGATCGCGGAAAAGAATGACCGCCAGCCATTTCAAGGGAGCCTACGCTGGCTCCCCTACCTCCATTTCCATCGGACGCTTTCCAGCGGCTCCGCCTATTTACCGATTGTTTACGCTTGTTTTCTGCGGCTTTCCGATCATCGAGCACTGGGAAGCCAGCCCCACCCCGCGCTATTTGCTCGCCCGTTTGTTTGAACACGTGACTGAACTATCCGTAATTGATCCCCCCAAGTAAAGGAGCTTTCGATGCGACGACTCTGTGGACTCGTGTTGGTGATGGCGCTGGGCGTGGCTTCCATGCAAGCGTTCACGAACGCCCAGGCAGGCGGAAAAGGCAAGGACAAAGATCAGGACAAAACGCCCGAAGTCTATCCGGCCGCCATCTTCGTCTTCGAAGAACGCGGCGCCGGCGTGCGCGACTTTGGTCCGAAGGTCACCGACATTCTATTTGCCAAGCTCGCCGTCAGACCGGAGATCTATCTCGTCGATCGCACCGATCTGAAGAAAATCCTCTCCGAGCTTGAGCTGAACATCTCCGGCGTCGTCAAGCCGGCCGAGGCCAACAAGATCGGCCAGATGACCGGCGCCAAGATCCTCATCAGCGGCTCCGTGATTCAGGTCGATAAGAAGACCTACCTGGTTGCGAAGATCGTCGGCACCGAGACCAGCCGCGTTCTGGCCGCCTCCGTGGACGGCAAATCAAGCGATGAGCTGGCGCCGCTCGTCGAAAAACTGGCCGAGCAGGTCGCCGAGGTCATCGCCAAGAAGGGGGACCTGCTCGTTGCCAAGACGGCGACGAAGGCCGACCGCATTGCCGCTCTCAAGATGAAAGTGAAAGGCGAGCGTCCCGTGCTCTGGATCAAAATTGCGGAACGGCATATCGGCGCCATCAAGATCGACCCGGCCGCGCAAACGGAAGTCGGTCTGTTCGCCAAGGAGACGGGGTTCTCGATGATCGACTCGGATGAAGGCCTGCGCGGCAAGTCCGACATCTTGATCATCGGTGAAGCCTTTAGCGAAACTGCGGCACGCCACGGCAATCTCATCAGCGTCAAGGCACGCGTCGAAATCAAGGCCATTGATCGCAAGACCGACAAGGTTCTCGCCGTCGATCGGCAAACGGCGCTCGTGATCGACCTGACGGAGAACATCGCCGGCAAGGCAGCGATCCAGGAAGCCGCCGCGATTCTGGCCGAGCGGATTTTGCCGAAGCTGACCAAGTAGCGATCTTGTCGCTTGCGGCCTGACGTTCTCGATATACCACGCAGACGTCAAGCCGCAGCGGCCAAGGACAGGTAGAACATGCGATACATTCCTTCAACCAACCACCTCTTCGCGACGATGTTGCTTGGAGCATTCTTGACGCTCGCCAGTGGCGCGTGGTCCGATGCCGCCCAGCCGCCAGCGCCTGCGCGGACCGGCGAGGCACGCATCGCGCTGGTCTCGGCCCATCCACTCGATGCCGCCCGTACACTGCAGGATCTCGCCCTCGTTGCGCTCAGTCAGGAAAAGGGTATCGTCTTGCTCCAGCGCGACGCTGTGGACAAGCTCCTGAATGAACAAAAACTGAACCAGTCCGGCCTGGTCGAGGCGAAATCGGCCGTGCAACTCGGTAAGGTCCTGGCGGTCGATCTCATCGGTGTGATCGACGTCTCGCTCGAAGCCAAGGAAACGCTCGGCTTCGTCGTTTTCGACGCGGCGACCGGCGTGCGTCTCTCCGATGACGGCTTTGCCCTGGAAAAAACCGACCAACAGCTCGGCGGGATCGTCAAGGGCGTCCTCACCGGCGCACAAAAATGGCGCGCCGGTGTCAAGCAGCTCAAGACCGTTTGTGTGCTCCCGGTCCGCAACGCCGATTTGCCGCGCGGCATGGACGCTTACTGCGAGGCGATCGCCGTCGCGCTCGAACGCCAGCTCGTGCGTCACCCCACCATTACGACGCTGGAACGCAAATGGCTCGACAGCGTAAACAACGAAAAGACCATTGCTTCGGCCGCCTTGTCGCGTGAATTGCTCGCCTCCGTGCTGGTCGTCGATCTGGAAATCGCCCGCGGCATCAAAAGCAAGGGCGTGCGTGGCACCGTCACCGTGCGCGACAACGCCGGCAAGCAACTGCACCAGATTGAGCACCAGGTCGAGGACGAATACGGCGCCGATCTGCTCGGCCCCCTGGTGAAGCGCCTGCACGCGGTCCTCGACACGACCAAAGGATCGACACTCGCAGAGCCGGCGCGGGAAGCCCGGCGTTTCTTGCATGAGTCCGAAATGCTGTGGAAGCACAAGCATCATCGGCCAGCGCTGCGCGCCGCCGAGGCCGCCTACAGCATACTTCCCGACGACGCATCGCGCTCGCGTCTGGCGGAGTGCTTGCTTCTGTTTCCGCGTGAGATGTGGCGCAAGCAACCCGCCGTGACGTTGGAAGAACACTACCAGTTTCCGCCGGTGGAACGGACTGCGGAGGAATTGCGCACGGGGCTGAGCATGGCGCGGCGCGGGCAGCAGCTTATCGATTCCGCCAAACCGCGCGTCAATGAGCTGCCCGATCACGGCTGGTTCTACAGCCTCGCGGAAAATGCGGAAAGCGCCAAGGCCGATTCCTGGACCTGGCAAGCGATCCGGGCGATCAGGATCAAGCCCAGCGATCCGAGCATCGACGACGACATTCGCGAGTTCCGCCTGACGTGCCTGGCTCGTGAGTTCAGCCGACTACAGGAAATCCAGGCCATGAAACGATGGACGCCGACGATCAAACTGCAGCGGCTGACAACCGGTCTGCGCAGCCGCGTTGTTACAACCATCGACGCGTTCGCTCCTGACTCAGCCTCGCGACAAAAGGCGCTGGGCGATGCCGCACGCCTTTGGCTTGACGTTGCCCGCCAAATTCCCGCAGAGAATTTCCCGGCCGAGACGGCCATGGGGTTTGCCGAAACCATGCTCGCCGGTCTGGCACTTCAGCGTGGCACTGACAAACGCTCCGTGGCGGACACCGATGCCGCGGCGGCCATCTTCAAAGAACTGCGCACGCATCCGCATCCGGTCCTGCGCGTGTATGGTGCGCATTTCCAGATGAAGCTCGACCTTGGCCTGAAGCGGATCACCGCGCCAGAAGCAGGACAGCGGCTCCGCGACAATTTCGTCCAGGCGAAGCTCTGGCTTGATCAAGCGCATTTCAAGAATCCCAACCCACACCGTGTGGCGTTTTATGAATTCTTCAACACCGCGCTCTGGATGGCAGATCGGGAGCTGGAACCCAAGACAGTCGATGACGCCTACGCTGACATTTCCGAATACATGCTGGACCACAAGGACGTGCCGGGCTGGGTGATGGCAAGCCTGATAGGCCGCAACCTTATCAAAGATCGCGGCAAATTGTCCAGTAATCTGCAGGTGCTCTACCGCTTCCAAGAAATGTACGAGGGGCCAAACCATCGCTTGTTCCATGACCCAACCAAGTATTTGCCTCGCCAGTTCAAGCACTTTGAAACCATGATTCTGCAAATCGATCCGACGTTGGCCAAGCAGAAGCTCGAAGCCCCGTGGGACAAAGTAATCACGTTGGCCGAGGCACGCAAGATCCCCGACACCTCGCGTCTTTACACGGGCGTCCGACACGACGATCACGTTTACTTCCTCGCCGGCGTGCAAGATCCGGCGCCCAAGACACAGGTCTATTTGCAACTCTTGCGTGCCGGGCTCGACGGCGGCGAGATCCAGGCGCTAGGCCGGCTGCCCATCACGCCGCGCGACTTCGACGGCCAATCTCCGCGCTACGATTTCGCCTACGATGACTGCGTTATCCAGGGCCTGGTCCACGGCAAGCACTTCATCGCTGGCACCGCGCGCGATGGCATCTTCATCTTCCCGCTCGACGGCGGCGTTCCGGCCCGCATCGGCGACAAAGAAGGCTTGCCGGCCCTGGAAGTGAACCGCATGACGGCCCTCGACAATCAGGTCATCGCGTCGCTGAACGGAGGCTATCTCGTGCGCATCGACCTGGCGACACAACGAGTCGAAGTGCTGGCGTCGAGCCGACGTACCAACAAGCTTTCACCTTTCGATAACGATCAGCCGTTCTACATTCGTTCGCTCGTGCCCGATTCCGCGCGGCAGCGCGTGTTGTTCACGGTTGGCGTGCTGGGGACATTCAAGCATCCCAGCATCGGTATGTGGGAGTACAATTTGAAAACGCGCGCCTTCAAAAAGCACCTGCCAACGGGTACGTTCAACTTCTCCAGCTTTCACGCCAACGAAGTCTACATGGAGCAATACCAGCAGGAGTGGCTCGCTCGGTATGACCTTGCCAAGGATCAATTCACGTTGCTTCAGGGCAAGACTCCCGACGGGATGGCGAAACAGGAGCCACTCGGATTGCCCAAGGACTTCACCGCGAAGTTCCCCCGACACCTGTATCACGCCGGCTACGTGTGGGACTCGTGGGAGTTCAATCGCCGTTCCTTGCAGAACGGCAAGGAACAATTCTTGCCGCACCCCGCGCGCGGGTATACGACGATGATCTTTGTCCGCGAATGTCTGGAACCGGGCCGCGCAGGTGAGCTGCTCGTCGGCGACAAACGCGGGCTGTATGTGGTGCACCTGAAAAAATAATGGCGGTCAGGTTTTCCAGCCTGACAGGGGAGCCGAGGACGTTGGGCTGGAAAGCCTGACCTACGAGGAGAGGCCATGTTTCGCGCCACGATTTTTCTTGCCCTGACCGTGTTGCTGGGCTTGACCTCGACTGCCCCGGCCCAGCCCGCCAAGAAGGGTACACCATGGCGCATCGCTTTGGTCTGCGCGTCGACCAGCGCGACCATGAACAATCTGCTCGACCTGGCCGAGGCGAAACTCTCCACCGACGACGGTCTGGTCTTGCTCGATCGTAAGGCTGTCAGCAAGATCCTCACGGAACAAAAACTCTCGCTATCCGGCCTCGTCGATAGCAGCTTCGCGGTCAACACCGGCAAACTTCTGAACGCCAACGCCTTCGCGATCGTCGAGGCCGATCCGCTCGGCAAGGAGGCGCTTGGCCTGGTCATCTACGACGCCGACACGGGCATCAAATGGCACGATGCCACCCTCGCGGCGGGGGCATTCGACCAGCAGGTTGAGGCCATTACGCAAGCGGTGCGCGGCATCGTCAAGAAACGCAACGCCGGGCCGAAGAGCTGGCAAACCGTCTGCGTCCTCGGCACGCGCAACGCCGACTTGCCGCGCACGCAGGATCACGTCGCGCCTACGGTCGCCTGGCTTCTGGAACGGCATCTGCTCACGTCGCCGTCTCTGGCGGTGCTGGAACGCAAACGCCTCGACCGCGTTAATCAAGAGAAGAGTTTGACCGGCAGTCAGAAGGAATTGCTCGCCTCGCTGGTGAGCGTGGAGATCGAAATCAGCCGCGCCGACAAGGGCATTCGCGCGACCGCTCATCTCACGGATTCTCAAGGGAAGGACCTGGGCAAGATTCGCGCCGAGTCGGCAACCGGCAGCGCCGAAGAGCTGGCGAACGGCTTGCTCGCAGGCGTGGTTCGCACCTTGCAGGCTGCACCCGTCGGGGCCGCGCCGGATCGCTTGCGTGAGAGCGCCCGCTTCGCACAGGAAGGCCGAAGTCTGGCGAGCTATGACACGTTCATTCTCGCCGCGGTGCAAGCGCTGGAGGCCGCGCATGCGCTGAATCCGCACAAGGAAGAAATTCGCAGCGAGCTTGTGAAAGCGCTGCTGACTCCCAATCCCCGTCGTCTGCTCGAAGTGACCAAGGAGAATGCGGCCCGCGCGACCCTGGTCAAGCAAGTCCTTGCCAACGGCCTGCGTGGCTACGAACTGCGCTTGCAGGCTTTGGATCAAGCGCCGGCAACTCTGACCGGTGTGCAGGCGTTTTATCGCAACCATGGCGCCACTCGCTCACAGCTTCGTTTCTTTCGCTCTATCGAGGATGGCGTGCCACTCGACGACGAAAGCCGCGACCTGCGTCAAGCCGTTTGCTCCGCGTATCTGCGCATGACCCGTACCGAGATGAGCCGGGCCGCCCAGCTCACGAAAAACACAGCCCCCAGGGATCCCGCGCCGATTGAAATTCTCCTCAACCGAATCCTGGACTTCCTGGAACAATCGAAGGGGCAGCGGCATTTCCACCTTCAGGAATGGGAAGCGGCACACGCCGACGCATTGGAACACTGGATCGCCTTGCTTGAAACTCCCGGCCGTGCGCTCGCGCCCAAGCAGGTGAACATGGTCATGAAGCAACCGCACAGCAAGTCGATGCGGCATGCGGAGCTCTTCGAGAGACTCAGCAAGACCGCGAATCCGCTGGCGCAATTGTGGGGCCGCTATTTGTTGCTGGATGTCCGCCGACTGCACAAGGAGATCACGCCGGCCGAAGCCGATGTGGCATTTCATGCGATTCGCAAATCGGCATTGCAAACCATCAACACCATCCCGCCCGCCTCCAAGGGGCCGTTTCTGGTCGCAGAGGATCTGCGGCATGGGTGCTACGAGCTTCTCCACGTGACC
Source organism: Planctomycetia bacterium (assembly GCA_005799265.1). Taxonomy (GTDB): domain Bacteria; phylum Planctomycetota; class Planctomycetia; order Gemmatales; family Gemmataceae; genus SIAQ01. Next base: position 6,529 of record SYHD01000163.1, read on the forward strand.
GGCGAAAACTGGCCCTACCAGGACATCGAAGCGAAGTACCGCGAACATCTTGCCGTCTGTGCCGTAATGCTCGAACGCCGGGAGATGGTGCTGTACGTTTTTCTGCATTCCATTGCCAAGCACAACGACGAACGCATCAAGCACCACTACCATCGCGAACGCTGGGACCTGGTCGAGCAGGCCCGCAAGCTGCTCGCCGCCGGCGATCCTCCGTTGCTGGAAAACGCCCCGGCGCTGCGCCTGGGCGTGGCTGAAGCTCGCTCGGCCCTGCTGCGCGAACACCCGGAACTCGTCAGCGGAGGCGGCGATCCCATCGGCCCGTGGACGAAGGCACGCCTGCTGCTTGCACCGGAGGCGATTCCCAACCTGCGGCAGTTCGGCCCCGCGACAATCCACGGCGACCATGTGTACCTGCCGCTTTGCCGCTCCGAGGGCGCCCAGGGACAGGAATACTTCAAGCATCGGGTTGACGTGTTCAAGATTCCTCTGCGCAACGATTCCTCGCCCAAAGGCACAAACGAGAAGAGTTGGGCGAGTTGGAAGCTGCCGCCGTTCGGGCCCGGAACCTCGATCTACCCGGGCGGCGAAATCCGCGCGTCGTGCTGGGGTGAAGATCGGCTCTACCTCGGCACGCAGCACGGCATCTACGCCATCGACGCGTCCGGAGCCGCGACACCGTTCAGCAAGGATCTCGATCTGCCGAACAGCACCGCGACCGCGCTCATCTTTCTCGATGGCAAGCTGTTTGCCGCCCTTGAAGGAGGTTACCTGGTCTCCATTGATCCGAAGAGCGGGAAGTTCGAGACGCTCGCCTCGAGCAGCCGGCGCGAAAAGCTCTCCCCATTCGACAACAACGAAGTGCTGCACATTCGCGCCTGGCACGTCGACGTGGAGCGCGACCGTTTGCTGATGCTGGTCGCGCAGAGCCCGAATATTCGGGGGACCTACCCCGCAAAGCAGTTCCCCTCCAAAGACACAACGAACGGCCTTTGGGAATACAACCTCAAAACGAAGACGTTCACCCGCCACGTCGAGACGTTCTTCTATGCGTTGAATTACCTATCGGAGGCGAAGCCGGGACATTTGCTGCTGTCGCACCGCGACAATGGCAACGTCGTTGCTTTCGACATGAAGACCAACCGCTGTGAAATCGTGTTCGGCGATGGTTCGGTTGGTCCTGCGTTCGCGAGGGAGAAAAAGCCGATCCTGGCGCCGCCGTTTCCCTACTTTTCGTCCTATCGCGAACACGCTGGGCACTTGTGGGGCGCGAATAGTGCTTCCTTCGGACGAATCACGCTAAAGGATGGCCGGGTGGAAAGGTTTCCCGACTTCATGATCACGCGGCCAACGACCTTCCAGCTTCGGGAAGGCGTGTTGACCAAAGTCGGTGACGACCTGTTGGTGCAGACGTGGACGGGCGTGTGGTTGCTGGAGTTTTGGGCCAAGATGTCAACACGCTAGGTCTATCAGAGCCTGAAGCGTAAGCGAAGGATGATGCTTCCCTTGCTTACGCTTCAGTCTCTGACAAGAATGGCACGTAGTTTGACTTAAGCTTCGTGCAGACTGTGGTTTATAAAAATGGCCTCACTTGCCTTAATAGGGGTGCTTGAAATCCCAAACCGGCAAGGAGGCCACTATGCCCCATCGTACACAGGGACGG
>SYHD01000164.1 GCA_005799265.1 Planctomycetia bacterium
AAATTCGTCCGATTGACGAGAGGCCGTGCCTCTGTCGACGCGGGCATGTGCAGCGTCAGAAAGTCGGATTCCGCCAGGAGCCGATCGAAATCGACGAACGTCACGCCGTGGGCCTTGGCGAAGGCCTGATCGGGGAACGGCTCGAAGGCGATGAGCTTCATGCCGAAGGCGGCGCCGCGCAGCGCGACCGATTTGCCGATGCGCCCCAGTCCCGCAATACCGAGCGTTCGACCGCGCAGGGGGATCGTCGCCTGGCGCGGCCACTTGAGCGCGCAGGTGCCGAGGTGCTGTTGGACGACGTGTTTGGCAAGGGCGAGGATGAGCGCGAAGGTATGCTCGGCGACGGCGTCGTGATTCGTGCCCGGCGTGATGGTGGCGACGACGCGCGCATCGGTGGCGGCAGCGAGATCGACCGCGTCATAACCGACGCCAGCCCGAGCGACCACGCGCAGTTGCGGATGGGAGGTAAAGACCTTTTTCGTATACGGCTCCGAACCCGCGATCGCCGCCTTGATGCCGGCCAGTTGTTCGAGGAGTTCGTCCTCGGTGAGCTGCCCGCGACGTTTGGGATACACCAGTTCGAAGCCCGCCGCGCGGAGGATGTCGACGAATCTTGCGTCAAGCCCGGCGAGCGGCGCCGGTGCGATCAATACTTTGTCCATTTCGGCCTTAGCTCCGGTGCTGGTAACTTTGTTTTGGCGATGATTCACAATGTACGGTCCGCAGGGAAAGCGTCCAGAGAAAGACGCAAACGCCTGGTCCATTGATCCAACGTGTCGCGCATGGTCCGTCCCGTTTCGAGCGCCACGGGCATCGTCGATTTGACGAATTTGAGCTGCTGTCCCGGACGCGCCTGCCCGAGCAGGTTCAGATGGGGTTGGATGACCTGGGCAATCTTCGGATAGCCGCCTATCGTCTGGCCATCCACGCCGAGGACGATGCACTGGCCGTCGCGTGTCACCTGTACCGATCCGGGGCATACCGGTTCGGAGATCATTTCCCGCGTCGGCATGGCGAGCGGCGTGCCGGTCAGTCGCACGCCCATACGATTGCTCGCGGGCGTGACCGTGAATATCTGGCGAAAAAACTCGGCCTCATCGAACCACGACGCTTGCAAGCCGGGCAACACCATGAGCATGCAGACGTCCGGGTGGTGAGGCGTGATCTCGGCGCAATAACGCCGGTGGATTCGGCTCGGCGCACAGACAAGCCTTTCGCCTCCCCGCAAGGCGTCGAGAGCGCTAGAGCTAGCAAGAATCTTTGGCACGTCGAAGCCATGACGCACGCAGAGATAGGCGTGCCAGCCACAACGCGCGCCGCCGATGCGCAGCTCTTCACCGACATGGAGCGTGAAGGTGTCGCCCGGTTCGATCGGGTATCCGTCGCGCGTGATCTCAAATGGAGCGCCGAATAGGACGCAACCGACCTCTTGTTCGGCGCGCAAACGCGGACCTTTGAGGGCAATCTCCAGACCGGCCGCATCATCGGGATTGCCGACCAGCGCGTTGCCCAGCGCGAGCGAGCGCCGATCCGCCGCGCCGCCGACGGAAACACCAAGGCTTCGGGTGCGCGGTCTGCCCAGGTCCACAATGCGCGAGTCGATGCCGGGGTCAAGGACGAGTAGGCTCATATCAACCGTTCATTGCTTCAGGCTCTAACTTTCGATTACGTCACGCGAAAGCGCGCACTTCGATGCCGCGCTGTGAAAACGCCGCGCGCAGGCCGCGCACGAACTCGAGCGCCTGTGGATTGTCGCCATGAACGCATAACGACTGGATGCCGCGTTCGCGCAATAGCCAGTCCATTTGCTCGACCGCTTCGTCGATGTCGTGAACGAACGCATCCGGCTCCGTGCGCGGGACGAGTGAACCGTCGGGACGATAGCGCCGGTCCGCGAAGCCCTCGGCGATGAAGCCGGCGCCGGTCTGGCAAAACGCTTGCAGCCGGGAACCGGGCAAGCCCATCACCGGAAGCCTGAGCACCTCGGCCGCCTTGGCGATCGGTCGCGCATAGGCGTCGTCCCGGCAGGCCTGATTGTAGAGGGCGCCGTGCGGCTTGAGGTAACGAATAGGGACGCCAACGGACCTTGCAAGTCCCGCCAGGGCGCCGACCTGATACAGGCACAGTTCGACGACGGCGTCCTCACTCATGTCCAATTCTCGCCGGCCGAATTGTTCGCGATCGGGATAGCCCGGATGCGCCCCAAGATGGACGCCGTGCCGTGCGGCCAGTTGGAGCGCGACGTGAGCCGTTTGCACGTCTCCCGCGTGGAAACCGCAGCAGACATTGGCGGATGTGACGAGCGTCATCAACTCCGCGTCGAGCCCGCAGCCTTCGCCCAGATCGCTATTCAGGTCAATATGCATTAAGAACTCAGGGCAGAAACCGGTGTTAAATGATGAACGCCCTCGCGTGGGCCGCCTATGCCCGCCGAGCGCCTCCAAAAAGCGGATTCTTTTCATGGATTTCATTGCATCCAGGCGACGAGACGAGTAATGTGATGATATCACGCCGGCCTGAAAAAGCCTCCATCGGAACATCTTACCCAAAGACCCCCATGCAATCCTGCCCCACTGTCCGAATTCTCGCCGTACTTCTACTCTCTGCGCTTCCGGGCGTCTTGCACGCCGGAGATTGGCCGACCTGGCGTTTTGATGCCAATCGCTCCGCCGCGTCGCCGCAGGAGCTTCCCGCCAAGCTGTATCCGCAATGGGTACGCGGGTACACGCCGTTAACGCCCGCCTGGCCCGATCAACCGAAGATGCAATTCGACATCGTTCGCGAACCCGTCGTGGAAGGGCGGACGATGTATCTTAATTCTTCACGCTACGACGCCATTCGCGCACTCGATACCCGCACGGGCGAAGAGAAGTGGACGCACTTCGTCGATGGCCCCATTCGCTTCGCCCCGGTCGCGTGGGAAGGCCGCGTCTATTTCTCTTCCGACGACGGCTATCTCTATTGTGTACAGGGTGACACCGGCAAGCTCGTCTGGAAGTTCCGCGGCGGCCCGGGTGATCGCAAAATCCTCGGCAACGAACGGCTGATCTCCACTTGGCCCGCGCGCGGCGCCCCGGTTATCGCCGACGGCAAGGTCTACTTCGCCGCCAGCATCTGGCCCTTCATGGGCATCTTCATTCACTCCCTCGACGCCCGCACCGGCCAGGTGCTTTGGACGAACGACGGCGACGGCTCCCTCTATATGAAGCAACCGCACAACACCGACTCGTTCGCCAGCATCGCGCCGCAAGGCCCGCTCGTCGCGATCGGCGACAAACTGCTCCTGCCCGGCGGCCGCAGTGTCCCTGCGTGCTTTGATCGCACCACCGGCAAGATGCTTCGCTATCAACTCGCCGAGAACGGCAAACGCGGCGGCGGCTCCGAAGTTGCGGCCATCAAAGATGTCTTCTTCAACGGCGGCACCATCTTCGACACCAACACCGAGAAAGCCCTCGCCGATTACGGCAAACAGGTCGTCCTCACGCAGGACCGAGTCTTTACCTATGACGCCAAGGGTTTCGTCCGCGCCTTCGATTTCAAATCGCGCAAGATGCAGGAAGCCGAGACTACCGACGCCAAGGGAAAGAAAACCAAGGTCTCACGCTGGGTCATGCCCGAGCTCGCGGCCACCAAGCTGGCGGATGTGGACACAATGATCCTGGCGGGTGAGCGTCTCTATTGCGGCGGCACCGACCAAGTCACGGTGCTCGATTGGAATCGCGACAAGAATACACTGACGCCGAGCTGGAGCATTAAAGTCGAGGGCAACGTCGTGCGCCTCATCGCCGCGGACGATCGCCTGTTCGCTGTCACCCGCGAAGGCCTCATCTATTGCTTCGGCGGCGAAGAGACAAAATTGGTCAGTCATCAACGGCCGAAGATTGAAGTCGAGCAATCCACCAAGGCGATGAAGGCACAAGTCGATGGCCTGCTGCGCGCCGCCAAGACGCGCGGCGGCTATGGCGTCGTCTGGGGTGTGGGGGACGGCAAACTGATCGAGGCGCTGACCCGGCAGAGTTTTCTCCATCTGATCGTGATCGAGCCCGATCTCGCCAAGGTGCAGGCCTTCCGCGAACGCTGGACGAAAGCCAATCTCTACGGCACGCGCATCGCCATCCTGCCCGGCGATCACACCAGCGTGCAGCTTCCCCCTTACCTCGCGAACGTGATGGTGTGCGAAAACCCGGAGCTGCCTGATGAAGCGTTCTTGGCCAAAGCGTACCAAACCTTGCGTCCCTTCGGCGGCGCCGCGTTCTTTCCCAATCTGACGCCCCGGCTTGCCAAATTGCTGACGATCGCTGAGAAAACTCTGGCCAAGGCAAAGATCATCGAGGAGGACAAATCGCTGATCCTCGTGCGCGAAGGCGCCCTGCCTGGCTCGGCGAACTGGACACACGAGCACGCCGACGCCGCCAACTCGCGTGTTTCGCGCGATGTGCTCGTCAAGGCGCCGATGGGCGTTCTCTGGTTCGGCGGTCCCCCGAACGACAAGATCCTACCTCGCCATGGTCACGGCCCGCAGCCCCAGGTCGTCGATGGCCGCCTGATTATCGAAGGCGTTGACATGATGCGCGCCATCGACATTTATACGGGCCGTCTCCTCTGGGAGACCAAAATGCAAGGCGTCGGCTTCTTCTACAACAACCTCGCCCATCAGCCCGGCGCCAACTCCGCCGGCACCAACTTCATCTCCACGCCTGACGGCATCTATGTCGCCTATCACAATAAATGTGTCCGGCTCAATCTCGACACCGGCAAGAAGATGGCCGAGTTTTCCATGCCCAAGATCGGCAAAACGAAGGACTCGCCGCGCTGGGGCTACATCAACGTCGCCGGCGATTTCCTGATCGGCGGCGCGGACCCCCTGTTCAATCCCAAATTACAGCCGCCCCCGCCGAAGATCGGCGACGACAAGTTGCCGGGCGAAAAGACAGAGGAGGAAAAAAAGAAGGACGAAAAGGAATCGCCGATCACCAAGCTCATCAAGACGGTCAAGGGCTTCAGCGACAACCTGTCCGCGAGCCGGCATCTCGTCGTCATGGATCGGCACACCGGCAAAGTACTGTGGACCGCGACCGCCAAGCATTCTTTCCGCCACAACGCCACCTGCGTCGGCGGCGGCCGGCTCTACACCATCGACCGCCTCTCCGGCGAGCAACGCGCGAAACTGAAGGTGAAGGACGGCGAAGAAGCCCCCGCCGCCCGGCTCGTTGTTTTCGATCTACAGACCGGCAAGGAAATCTGGAGCACCACCAAGGATGTCTTCGGCACCTGGCTTAGCTACTCCGAGAAACACGATGTCCTGATGGAAGCCGGTCGTGTCGCGCGCGATTCGCTCTTCGACGAACCCAAAGGCATGCGTGCCTACGCCGCGCAAACGGGTAAGGTCATGTGGTTCGAGAAGACCTACACCGGCCCCGCCATGATCCACGGCGACACCGTGCTGCAAGATCAGAGCGCCTGCGACCTGGTCACCGGTAAGCTCAAGATGCGCACCGATCCGATCACGGGCGATTCGGTTCCGTGGAAGTGGATCCGCAACTATGGCTGCAACACGCCGGCCGCCTCCGAGCATCTGCTCACCTTCCGCTCCGGCGCCGCGGGCTACTTCGATTTGTGCAACGACGGCGGCACGGGCAACTTCGGCGGCTTCCGCTCGAGCTGCACCAACAACCTCATCGTCGCCGGCGGCATCCTCACCGCCCCCGAATACACCCGCACCTGCACCTGCGCCTATCAAAATCAATCGTCCATCGCCCTGATCCACATGCCCGAAGCCGAGATGTGGACCTCCTTCGGCACCAAGGATGTCAAAAGCACGATCAAACGGCTCGGTCTCAACTTCGGCGCCGCCGGCGATCGCAAAGCCGACGACGGCACGCTCTGGCTCGAATATCCCAGCATCGGCGGCATTTCACCCGTCGTCCACGTTGCCACCAAACCTGCGACGCCGGAGCTGTTCCGCCGGCATGCGTCGACCGTCACGGGCGCGTATCCCTGGGTTGCATCGTCCGGCGCCAAGGGCATCAACGAGGTCACGATCACGCTCGGCAAGATGGACGAGCCGCGCAACTACACGGTCAAGCTCTACTTCGCGGAACCCGATAGCAACGTCTTGGCCGGCCAGCGCGTTTTCAATGTCGCGCTTCAGGGCAAGCCGGTGCTCGCGAACTTCGACATCGCCAAGGAGGCGGGCGGCCCGGCGCGCACGCTCATCAAGGAATTCAATGGCATTCCCGCGCACGGCCAACTGACAGTCCAGCTCACGCCGACCGCGCAGGCGACCTTGCGCGCCCCAGTGTTGTGCGGGCTGGAACTAATCGCGGAAGAAAAGAAATGAGGCTGATGCGCGTCACTGTCTACTACATGGCGCAAATTAAACGCGCGGCCGGCTGCTCGAGTGAGCAGATCGACGCTCCCGACGGGGCTGACCTGCGCGGAGTCTTGCGTTCGATGGGCGAACGGCACGGGGACGCATTCCGCGTCGTGCTTCTGGATGACGCCAACGAGCCGCGCAAATCGCTCCTCTACTTCGTCGGCGACGAGCATGCCGACCCGTCGCGCCCGCTCAAAGACGGCGACGCGATCACGATTCTCGCGCCGATGGCCGGCGGTTAATCGTAAACCTCACGTTTCGCGTGATGAATACGATGAATCTTGCCGCCACTTGTACAATGCTTTCATGTCCCGCGATCTATCCGACGACGAACGCTCCCTTTACGAATGGCAGCTCTGGGTCGATGGCTTTGGCGAACCCGGCCAGCTTCGGCTCAAAAACGCCAGCGTCCTCGTCTCACGCGTCGGCGGCGTCGGCGGCGCTCTTGCGTATCAGCTTGCTGCCGCGGGCGTCGGCCGGCTCATTCTCGCTCACGCCGGCAGCCTTCGCCTCAATGATCTCAACCGCCAACTGCTCATGAGCCATGCCAAGGTCGGCGAGTCGCGCGTCCTGCAAGCGGCAGAACGTTTGCGTGCGTTCAATCCGCATGTCGAGGTCGTGCCGATCGCCGAGAACGTCAGCGAGGCCAACGTCGAGCGTCTGGTGCGCGACGCCGACCTCGTCGCGAGCTGTGCGCCTTTGTTTCAAGAACGGCTACTGCTCAACCGCGCCGCGCTTCAGCAAAACAAGCCGCTCGTCGATTGCGCGATGTACGAGATGGAAGCACAACTGACGACGGTAGTGCCCGGCCGCGGCCCTTGCCTGGCATGCCTGTATCCGACGGAGCCGGCCGCATGGAAACGCCAATTCCCCGTGTTCGGCGCCGTCGCCGGCACGATCGGCTGCCTGGGCGCGATGGAGGCGATCAAGCTCCTGTCCGGCCTGGGCGAACCGCTCGTGGGTACGATGCTTGTGTGCGATCTCGCCAGCATGTCGTTTCGCAAGGTCCAGCTTCAACGCAAGGCGGCCTGCCCCGTTTGTTCTTCAAGCCCGCAGGCGACGCAGGAGCCTGCGGGGTAGTTGCATCACGCAGGCAATGAGGGTATCATGCCCCATAACCGCATTTTCGTTTTGAAGGAGAGTCCATGATTGCGACGCTGGTTTCTGCTCCCGAAGAGCATCGCTTCAGATTATCCCTTGTCCCCTGGGAGGCATATGTCGCCTTCTGCGATTGTCTGGGGGAACGCCACATTCGCGTCACCTACGATCATGGGGAGATGGAAGTCATGACAGTTTCCTCAAGGCATGAGCGAAAAAAAACGCGTCTGCGGCGATTGGTGGAGGCAATCACCGAGGAACTCGAAATCGACATCGTAAGCGGTGGATCGATGACTTGTCGTAACAAGGAAATGCTGCGTGCGCTCGAACCCGATGAATGCTACTGGATTGAGAACGAGCCAAGCGTTCGAGATCTTGATGACATCGACTTGGACGAAGATCCGCCCCCGGACCTCGCGTGCGAAATCGAGGTCAGCCGCAGCGCTCTCGACCGCATGGCGATCTACGCGGCGCTAAAGGTTCCCGAAGTCTGGCGCTGGGACGGGGAAACGTTGAGTGTCCACATCCTCGCCGCGTCAGGGTTCTATCGCGCCGCCAAGAAAAGCAAGGCGTTCCCGTTCTTGCCGATCGAGGAATTCGTGTCATACTTGACTCGCACCGATCTGAGGGGCAACGCATTTATTCGCGCTTTTCGCGCCTGGGTAAGCACGAATCGCCCCCACTGGAAAAAATGACGCTTGCTTCGCCGTCCGCTTCGCTCGATAATTGCCTCCGTCCTTCCCACACCCCCTCCTCCCCGGCCCCTCTCCCCCAAGGGGCGAGGGGAGAAGATTTCGGAGGCCTCCCATGAAAGCCGGCGTTTTCTTCCCGATCTTCACCGCAATTCTCCTCGCGCTCCCCATCGCCGAAGCCCAGCAGAAAGAGCCGATCCGCATCGGCATCATCGGCCTGGACACCTCGCACGTTCCGGCCTTCACCGCCATGTTCAACGATGCGAAGAACAAAGGCCACGTCCCCGGCTTCAAGGTCGTCGCGGGCTTTCCCGGTGGCAGTCCCGATGTCAAAGCGAGCTATTCGCGAGTCGAGGGATTCACCAAGAAGATCAAGGAAGATTACGGTGTCGAGATCGTCAGCTCAATCGACGAACTTCTCAAGAAGGTGGACGTCGTCCTCATCGAAAGCGTCGATGGCCGGGCGCACTTGAAGCAGGCGATCCCCGTGTTGATCGCGGGTAAGATCGTCTTCATCGACAAGCCGATCGCCGGCTCGCTGGCCGACGCGCTCATGATTTACCAGCTCGCCAAGAAGCACAAGACGCCCGTCTTCTCCAGTTCGAGCCTGCGTTACGCCACCAACCTCCGCTCGGCCAAGGACGATCCCAAGCTCGGCAAGATCGTCGGCGCCGTATCCTACGGCCCCTGCGAGATCGAGACCTACGTCCCCGATTTCTTCTGGTATGGCATCCACGGCGTCGAATCGCTCTACACCATCATGGGCCCCGGCTGCAAGAGCGTGACCCGAACCCACTCCAAGACGACCGATGTCGCGGTAGGGACCTGGACCGACGGCCGCATCGGCACCTTTCGCGGCCTGCGCAGCGGCACCAAGGGCTTCGGCAACGTCCTGTTCGGCGAAAAAGCGACGCTGACCACCTCCGGGGCCGAAGGCGGTTATCGGCCGCTCGTGGTCGAGATCGCAAAATTCTTCCAGACCGGCATCGCCCCGGTCAGCGCTGAGGAAACGATCGAGATCGTCGCCTTCATGGAAGCCGCGGATGAGAGCAAACGCCAAAACGGCGCGCCGGTGCTGATCGAGAGCGTGATGCAGAAGGCGCACGAGTTCAACAAGACGCGGAAGCTGCCGTGATGCGAAGTGGGTATTCGTTTAGCGCTCACGCGAGCGCTAAACGAATCAGTTGGCGTTAACGCGATGTGATTATCGCCCCATCCTTGTCGAACTCGATCCGCACATATTGACGCAGGCCATAGACGAATTCGATCGAGTTGCGGTTCGTCAAAATGCGATTTGGCGTTCCTTCCGGCAACGTAAACCGCACGTTGGTCGGCCGTTTCGTTACCGGGTTCAGCATGGTCACCTCATAGAAGCCGGCTTTAGGCTTGAACGACTTCGCGAACTGCTCCAGCGTCAACGCATCCACGGGCTGCAACGGCAGCGGCGGAGCTATGTCTTCCTTCGCTTGAGGCACACGCGGCAATTTCTGCGGAACGGGCGGCTGGAACACGTCGAGCGCGGGGGGCATCGGCTGACCAGCCACGGGCGGACCGTAGTACGGCCCGTAGCCGAATTCGCCGGTGTTGATCCGCACGAATGGCGCCTTGATGGACACGCCATCCCCAACCGCGATTCGCACAAAGGGCGCACGAATGATAACCTGCGCCTGTGTCACCGATGTCCAGCCAAGCCACCCGGCGAGTACGGCTGTGGAGAAGTTCAATGTGCGTTTCATGGCTTGTCTCCTTATTCTTGAGTGCCAACTTCATGTTACCTGTTTTGCCGCACTTGAGGACTTCGGGACGCGGAAATCCAAAACGGGCGACAAAAATGGACGCGGTTTGCCGATGTGTCAATCCTGCCCGCATGCAGGATATGCTATGGCGCCTTGGGCGGGAGCTTGGAAGTTAGCAGCGTGCGATTGACGCCGAACCGGCCGTCCGCGGTGTTGCTCAGCACGAGCACTTCAAATTGCGTGATCGAATCGGAAAGATCAAAGCTGACGTCGGCGCGACCGTCCGGCATGACCAGAACTGGTTGCCAGTAGATTGTCTCGGTGAAGTCGCGGCGCACGTCGTCCTTGGCAGGCTGACGGCGATGAGCATATTCGCGCACGACGCACGGTTCGTTCACGGCCGGCAACACGACGCGTCGGCCCATTTCCTTGAGCAGGATCGCATGATACTGGCCGCGCTGACGCAGGAGTTGGTCCATCGCGAGCGGGGCGTCTTGGTGGTTGACCTCATTCCGCGGGTTCTCTTTTTCAATCGCCTTCACCGGCCGTGGACGGTTGACGAGAGGCGCCACTCCCTTTGCCGCGTCTTTGACCGGCTGTGTATCCCCGACCAGAAGCTCCGCCTCGCGCACCAACGGCGGCGGCAGAACCACGTTCGCGTCTTTCGCGATGTCCGGCGCTCCTTGCGGCATCGTGATGTTCCGAAGGATGACGCGGAAGCCGTTGAGATCGAAGATGCGTTCTCCCTTGAGCGCCAAGCCGCCGATGATGCTGCCAAAGAACAAGAGAGCTAGCAAACCGAAGCTGAGCGCGAACCATACGCGTGGACTTTCGTCGGCGGACAACTGGCGCACGCCCACGCTGCACAGATAGAGACCGACAAAGATCGCGCTGAGCAACGCGGCGGCCCGACCAATCTGGATGAAGAATGTCTCCGTCTCAAGCAGCCGAATTTCGGCAGAGACAATTTCCTGAAGCGCACGACCCACAGCCCGCCGTGTCTGCTCGATCTCGACCAGCAAGTCTGGCGGGCGAACGTCAGCATTTTCTTTCACGCCGAGTTTCTTCTGCAAGTCGACCGCCTTCGTGACGTAATTCTGATCGAGCCTCTCGATCTGTTTTTGCTCATTGTCGAGAAATTGCGGCACAGTGACGGAGTTGGCGAGGAAGCTCGGCGCTTTGGCGCTTTGCTGTTTGCGTTGAAACATCTCCGGATCCTGCTCGGCGAAGCGGCGCCAACCCTGGCAACCCAGCAGCAGATCAAGCGACTGGGCCGCCTTCGGATGCACTCCGAGCATCACGTCGGCATGCTCGATGTCTTCGGAGGCGCGAACTTCCGTCGTCAAGAGGAAGTGCGTCGGCAAGCTGCGGGCGGTTTTTTCAACCGCCGCCTTCAACACACTTTGATCGACGACGGCGACGAGAGCGAGCGTCGGCACGAATTGCTTCTTTTCGTTGCGTGCCTGCAGGTTGAGCCGCACTGTCTGGCCTGGCTGATAACTGCCCCGATCGCTCGTCACCGTGACGTCAACGTGCTCGGCGTTTTTACGATAGATGAGCCGTTCGGCCAGCGGATGAAACGTGGTCTCATCGCCGCGCCCCTTACGTTCGAAGACGGTAATGCGATAGACTCCGGCCACGTCCAGAGGAAGCTTCCAGTTGATCTGCGTCGATGCATTGGCCTTGACCTCGACGTTGTCTTTGTGACCGATCCATCGTCCGCGACAATAGGCGGCGATGAGCAACGTGCGACTTTCCTTGGCGTTGTGGAGGGTCACGTCGATCTCGTTGTCCACGACCTCTTGCGTGATATGAAGTGCGACTCCACTGATCTTGGCGTTCGGCAATGGGAACGCGCGCTCGATGCCGACCGGTGCATCGAGCCGAAGGGAATAGCGCCGGTTGAGCTTTGGCGTCAAAGTGAAGCTCCCGAGACCCTGATTGATGCCAGGCTCGTTCGCGTCAGAGAGAGTTTGCAAACGCGCGACTTCGAGACCGGCGTCATCGACGATGCGGCCCGCGATGTCAGCGGGGCGATTCGCCTTGGTGCGGGCCTGGAAATAAACGCGATTGGGAACGCCCGCGATCAGGTCGCCGCCTTCGGGAAAAAACTCGATGTCGAGATCGCCCCCGACGATCGGTAGGCTGCGTTCGATCATCTCGTAGCTGACGGCGTCCTTGCATTGGATCGTCACGACGCCTTCGCCGCGCTGGATTCGTTCGGGCAAGGTAAATTCGAAATCGACCCGGCCCTCATTATCGACTAGTCGAGACCGATTCGCGAAGGCCACGTCAAGATCATCGACAGTCACGTTTGCGACTACTTTGATTTCGTTCTTGATGTTCGCCGCGGGGCCTTGAAACGGCTTGACGCGCACGGCCATCTTCACCTTGCCGCCGGCACCATAGGAACTGCGGTCGAAGGTCACGTCCGTCTCGAAGCGAGGCGCATGCCAGCGCTTGACGGTGAACGTGCGTTTTTCTTCCGGAAAGCGTTCGTTGACTTCGCTCACGGACAGGGTGTAGCGCCCGCTCGACACATCGGCGGGCAGCGCGAACTCGCCGACGCCGACGCCGAGCAGGGGCGCGCCGTCAAGTCCCTTGACGGCATCGTTGTTCTTACCGGCGACCACCCGGCTGGCGAATTCCTTGTTGTAAAGCTCGACGTCATTCGGCCCCGTGATGCGATAGCGTAGGTGGAGCGCTTGCTGCGGAAGTTGGAGGCTGAAGCGTTCGAGCGTCAAGGAACGAAAACGCACCGTGTCGCCAGGGCGATAGAGGGAACGATCCGTCGCCAGGTGCGTGACGTATTCGGGGGAAGTAAACTTGAGATTGTCGCGAAACGTGACGATCGCACCGGTGTCGGTTTGGGCCTGGAATTCGATGGCGAGGTCCTGGCCCGGCTGGGGGAGGTCCGGGGGCAAGTTGAAATTCTGGCGATTGTTGAGTGTGGGCTTGAGCTGCTGCCAGTCGGTGAGCTTCTGCTGATTCCTTTGATCGAAGATGCGCGCCTGCACGGGCGGCATGCCCGGCAAGTCTTTGGCCTGCTTCTGCGCGATGTTTGCCTGCTGCTGGCCGAGGTTCTGATTCAGGAACATACTATCCTGCGGCATCTCGACTTCGTAGATGTTCTTGCCCCCTGCGTTGGGATTCTGCGGCCCAATGACGCGAAGCTGGGCGCCCTTCTCTTGGAGGTCCTTGCGTGTCTGGGATTCGGCGCTCCGCCAGTCGCCGAAGTGGGAATTGATCTGTTCTTGAATCCCCTTGATCTCTTTCAGCGCGGCCGTCTTTTTTCCGTCCAACAGATCCCGAGCATTTTTGTGGTCGTCACGGGCCATGGCAAGCCGATGGCGATGTTGTTCGAGGGAGTTCGCTTGATCGCTCCAGATCGCCGCGCCGACGACGCTCGCGCCCGCTATCAAGACTCCCAGGACGGAAGCGGCGATGCCCCAACGGCTAAAAGTAAAACCGCGACCGCGCGGTCGCTGCCCGGCGACGGTCGGCGCCAGCGAGGCGGGAGTTGCCGCGGTTTTCGCCGGAGCTTTGAATACGACATCGGACTGCGGCTGCTTGACCGCCGCCGCGAGTTGCATTTGCTGCTCTTTCGCCGACTTCAACGCTTCTTGACAGTTCGCGCAGGTTTCAACATGGCGTGCAAGCTCCTGCCGCTCCGGATCGTCCAGGAGTGCGTAAAGAAAAGGCAACATCTGCTGCTGACAATGTTCACACGTCATCTTCGCCAACTCCAAGTCTTCGTTCACATCACACCCGCAGCGTTTCCGCCGGGTTCAGCACCTTGCGCAATTTCTCGAGCACGCTGCGCATTTGCGTCTTCACCGTGCTGACCGGACAGCCGCGCATCTCGGCGATTTCCTCGTAAGTCAGCTCGCCGTTCTGGCGCAGAAGGAAGACTTCCTTTTCCTCCTCGCGCAATTCGTCAACGATTGCGCGGCGTAAGCGCTCAAGCGACTCCGTTCGCTCCAGGGTTTCTCCCGGTGAGGCATCCTTCGCCATCATGGTGTATTGCTCCGCGTTGAGAGGCTTGGCGCGGCGGTGCCAGGCGCTGCGCTGCATATCCTTGGCCGTGTTGAAGCAGACGCGAAAGATCCAGGCTCGCAAGTTGACCACCTTCGGCAACTGAGCGCGGGCGTTCCAGCACTTGATGAAGGCGTCCTGGGCCGCGTCCTTGGCGTCCTCACGATTGCCGAGCACGAAGACGAGTGTACTAATCAGCTCGTCCTTCAACTCATTGAAGGCGCGTTCGAGCCGATCCTCGGAAGTCTCCCGGCCATCACGGGAGGCCCCAAGCTCGCGTGCGACTTCATCGTCGTGCTTGGCCATGCTTCACCGAAAAAGACGAGAACCGGGCCTGCAAAGACGGGCGGCCACGGTAGTTTTCGGCACGCGGGACAGGATTCCTATCCTGCCGCCGATCATGATGGAACCATTGTGCCAGAAAACTGGCCGCTGCCAAGAGGCAAATCGATTTGCCGACAAGAAGTCGTCTGGTCAAACGAAATGAGCAACTGCGCAACGCCCAAATGCCTGAGGTGCGTTGCCCAGTTGCTCACTTGCAATGGGGGAATTGGCTTGTCAACTGCACCCGCTCGACGCCCCGCATGAGTCACACTTGCAGCAAGCGCCGGAACGGATGAGCGTGAGCTGACCGCACTCGGAGCAGGGATCGCCTTCGTAGCCCTTCATGCGGGCGACGCGAACCTTTTCAGTGAGCGTCGCCACACCGCCGCCACTAGAGTGACC
The DNA here is from genome assembly GCA_005799265.1 of Planctomycetia bacterium. Lineage (GTDB taxonomy): Bacteria > Planctomycetota > Planctomycetia > Gemmatales > Gemmataceae > SIAQ01. The sequence goes on from SYHD01000164.1 coordinate 14,664, forward strand.
GCCGCCGTTGCCGTTGCCCTTTTCGTGGCCATTGCCGGGCAGCGGCTTGAGGTGCTCGGTGCGCGGCGTCACGAATGCCTTGGCGATTTGCTTCGGCTGGGTGTCCAACACGCGTTGTTCCGCCAACTCCTCATCCTCGAATTCCGGCTCCTCCTCCGCGCGGCCGATGGTGTCGCCGCGGAGGTCTTCGGGCGTGACGTGGGCGAGTTCGTGCCGACCCAAGTAGGTGATGGCGAGCTCGCGGAAGATGTAGTCGATGATCGAGGTCGTCATCTTGATGTGCGGGTTGCCGGCGACGCCGCCGTTGGGCTCGAAGCGTGTGAAGATGAAGGCATCGACGAACTCGTCCAGCGGCACGGCTCATGATTGAGCCAATTAAAGCCGATTTACATT
>SYHD01000165.1 GCA_005799265.1 Planctomycetia bacterium
ACAAGGACATCGACGACGAAGACAAGGACATCGACGACGAAGACAAGGACATCGACGACGAAGACAAGGACATCGACGACGAAGACAAGGACATCGACGACGAAGACAAGGATATCGACGACGAAGACAAGGATATCGACGACGAAGACAAGGATATCGACGACGAAGACAAGGACATCGATGACGAAGACCAGGACATCGACGACGACGAAGACACCGACGAGGATGAGGAATCCACAGTCAAGCTGATGAAGAGAGGCTTCAAGAATCAGCCTTTGTGGGTTTACGGGGCAGCTGGATCGGTGGGTGTGCTGACGCTTGTGCTGATCCTGGCGTTCTCATTGGGAGGCCGCACGACGCCGCCGAAGAAAAATCCCGTGCGGCCGCCCGATCCGCCGACGCCAAAAGAAGACATTGTCGAGCACAAGCCGGAGCCGCCGCCGGTCGTTATTAACACGTCCCCGTCGAAGATGAGCGTCGGTAAACTTCCCCTGCGGACCATGAATATCGATCCGGCCAAGGTGGACCCTGACGCACTGCGCAAGGAGTTCGCCGGCCCATTCGCGACGTTTCCCGTGATGCCAGGAAACGCGAAGGTAGTACGCATGCGCCGGCTCGAACCCACCGGACCGGCGGCGTTCGGCAACCTGACTGACGCCATCGCTCTGACGAAAGCGGATTCGGTCGTCGTCATCGACATCGCTGACAATGGGCCGATCTTCGTCGGCACGTTGCCGGCGCAAGCGCAGCGAACCATCGTCCTGCGCGGCGTGGCGGGCTATCGGCCGCTGCTCGTCTGGGATACATTCAACGTTGCCACGGATCCAAAGTCAGTGGCGACCATGTTTTCCTTGGCAAAGGGAAAGTTGATTCTGGAGAATCTCGACATCGTCATGAAGACGTTTCACGACGCGCCGGCCGTGCTGTTCGATTTGCCAGACAGCGACTTCCACGCCCGCAATTGCACGTTTTCGTTGGCGGGCAAATCAGCGCAGGGCCTCGCGCTCGTGCGCCGCGCCGCCGGCAAGGAGGAGCCGCGCCGCACGCAAACCCGCCTGCAGCGCTGCTATCTGCGCGGTACGGATGCAACGCTCCTTTCGCTCGCCGGCGTCTCGGCGGATTTGCTCGTCGAGGAATCGCTGATCGTCGGCTACCAGCAGCCGTTGATCCAAGTGCACGCCGGCGACAACGATGCGTTCGCGCTGCATTGCATTCGTTCGACGCTCGTGACCGGTCACGTCTTTCTGCGCTGGCAAACGCCGGCGAACCAAAAGGCCAAGCCGCAATTGCAGGGGCGTATCCTTGATTCGATTCTGAGCCGGGACGATCCAACCGCCGTCCAGGGAGACCTTTTGCAACTGGTGGGTGTCACGGATCTGAGCAGGATCAAATGGAACGCTACGAACAGCGTGTACGCGGGCTGGAAGCAGCTACTGGCCGCCGGACTCAAGAGTATTGCGGGACATGACCAAGATGGCTGGCGTAAACAGTGGAATTCCAAATCAAACGACCGTGTCATCGAGCCGGCCTGGCCCGACAGTCCGCCGTCGGGGCTGGAGGAACATCCGAGCGATACATTCCTGCCCGGGCAGTCGGCGGTCGCTTTCGCGGCCCTCACCGACGTGGGGGCGTCCGGGTGCGTTATCGGTAGGCTCCCGCCCGCGCCGGATGGCTGGCACGAGCAAGCCTTCAAGGTGCGCGTCGTGCACACCATCACCGAGCCGGATAAATCGCCGCCGCCGATCAGTAAGACCGAAGACGGTCTTTATTCTGGCGAGAGGCTCGACCTGAACCGGATCGATCTGGGCGCCTATTTGAACGGCATTCTGGAAAAAAACAGGCCCGCCCCGCGCGTCGTCATGCACCTCACCGGCAAAGGTCTGCGCGAGACGAGCCCGCTGCGCATCAAAGGCGTACAGCATCTGGTCCTCTATTTCGAGCCGTCGAAAGACACCAAGGATTCACTAACGCTGGAGGTGAGCCAAACCAGCTTTCTGCAGCGTGCCCCCTTGATCGAGATGACGGACGGGCACCTCGAAATCATCGGTGTGCGGCTTCGCCTGGGCAACAGTACCTTCATTCCGACGCTGATTCAAGTCAACCAGGGGAGCCTGACACTGACGAATTCCTGGCTGCAAGGGCCGCTAATTCGCGCGCCGGAACACTTCAAGCACCTGATCGCGGTCTCGAACGATTCGTCACCGCCGGCGATTGTGCTCTTGAGGAACAACGTGCTCCTGACGAGTAAAACGCTGATTCAGATGAACGAGCACGTCCAGTTGCGGGCGCGCAACAACCTGTTCGTTTCGCTGGGAGACGGCGTGCAAATGGAAGCCACGAACGCGCCGCCGGCCATGATCCACGTGCTCGAATCCAACACATGGGCGATTCGGCAATCGTTCTTCACGCAACGTCACGACCTGAAGCTGTTGCCTGCCGGTGCGATCCTGCTGCACGCCAATAAGAACGCCTTTCTGCATCCGTTCGCGGAGGAGCAGGACAAACCGACGTTGTTGCGTGGCGCCGGACCCTGGTGCGCGAGCGGGCATTGGAGTTGGCAGGGACGCGCCAACGCCTACGACGCGCGGCTGCACGCTTTCTACTCGGGCCTGCCGGCGAAAGCGGGGCTGCCGGCGCAATCCGCGGGCGCGAAGCAATCGTTGAAGGATTGGCAGCGTGCCTGGGGAACATTGGCGGAGCAGGACGCACAGTCGCTGGACGCCGGCGCCGTCCCTAAAGTGCTGATGCTCGACGGGGCGCCGCAGCAGAGCGTGTTGCCGCAACTGGAGCGCCTCGTCGTGGACGGCTACGGCGCTGATCTTGTCTCGAAAGTAGGCATTCTCAAGAAGAAGGGTTGAACAAATATTCGTTACGAGTCGCGACCGTCAGGGAGCGATGTCTGGCTCTGCTCCCTAACACTCGCGGCTCGTAATCGGTAGTCACTTATATGCGTTTTGCACTCCTCGGCGATCATCCCGATGGCATCGATATGGCCCGCGCGCTCGTCGCGTCGGGCCGGCATTTGTTGCGCGTCTATTCCGGCTCGGCGCTCGGACGCTCGCAATTGCAGCATCATGGCCTCGACCCACGCACGATTGGCGATCTGGAGGAGGTGCTCGCCGATGACGAGATCGATGCCGTCATCGTCGCGGGCGGCCCCAGCGCGCGGGCCGCGCAGTTGCGCCGCGCGTTGCAATCGGAGTGCCATGTTCTGTGCGTGCATCCAGCCGATCCATCGCCGGATGTTGCCTACGAGGCCGCGCTGATCCAGGCGGACACCGGACGCGTCCTGTTGCCGCTTCTGCCGGCGGCGCTGCACCCGGGAATCTTGCGGCTCGCGCAGCTAGTGCAGACAGAGGCGAGTGTTCGACTCATTGAGATGGAAACTTGGTCCACGGAGGAAGTGCTGCTCGATTCGGCCCACGAAGGGCACAAGCCGGGCCTGCCGGCCTGGGACATGCTGCGCACGCTCGGCGGCGAGGTCGGCGAGGTCTTTGTGCAAACGCCGCGCGCCGAAGTATGCGCCGGCGATGCCCTGCTCGTCTTGGGCCGATTCGTGAACGGCATGCTCTTTCAGGCCGCGTACCTGCCCAATCAGGCCGAGGCACACATGCGCATCTCGCTGGTGTCGACGACCGGGCGCGCCAATCTCGTTTTCGCGCACGGCTTCCCCGGCCAGGCACAGCTAAGCTATCTTGACGACAAGGGCGAAAGCCGCGGCGAATCCTGGGACATCTTTCATCCCTGGCTGGCGTTGGTCGAGCGTTTCGAGCAAGCGCTGACACGGACGACGATCAAGCGTCCGCAGCCGGGCCAACTCGCGGACGAGTGCCTGACGAAACCGCAGCCGTTGCTCGGCTGGCAGGACGCGCTGCGTGCCCTGGAACTGGACGACGCGGTCCGCCGCAGCGCCGAGCGGGGCAGATCCAGCACGCTCGATCATCAGGAGGCCACGGAAGAGGCGAGCTTCAAGGGGACGATGACGCTGGTCGGCTGCAGCCTGATCTGGCTCGCTGTCACGATGTTGATCCTGTCGGTGTGGGTCCCGTGGCTGGTGTGGCTGATCGTGCCAGTGTTCGGCGTGTTCTTGGTGATGCAGGCGCTGCGCTGGGTTGTGCCCGCTAAATCTTGACCCGTCGGCTCGGCGCAGACGCGCGCCGATCGCGCCAACGCCTGGGCCGCGAAGAAAGATCATGCACAGGCGCTCGTCGATTTCAACGAGCCGCTGCAGATGGATCCGGCCAACGTTGTGGCTGGCGCCGTGTTCGGATGGGAAATACCGCGCCGGCGAGCGTGCACTGGAGTTGGCCCAGCAATCACACAATCGCGAATGGAGCAACAAGCATGCCCTCAAAGCGCTGACGGCCGCGTACGTCGAGCTGGGCCAATACCAGAACGCGGTTGTATTGCAGGAACACGTTCTTCAAGATCCGCAGCTCGCGAACGATGCCGCCGTTTGCGCCCGATTCGATTTGTACCGCGAGGAGATGCCTTATCGCCAGGAATGACCCTACTTAACGCGCGGTTTTCACAATCGTGACCGCGCTATTGCGGAATACGATGTTGCCCGAAGGAAGTTCGGCGGTGGGCGCCAGCGCGCGATCGATGAGTTGATAGTTGAGGTGACGCCGCTGCTGCGCGTCCAGCGCTCTTGGACCGACAAAATGATGATGGTGCGCTCCGGTGCAGCCGATCTGGGCCACGGCGGGCAGGAACGAACCGGTCGAACCGTAGGGGGCCCGGACGAAATCGTTGTGCGGATCAAGATTCTTCTTGGCCCAAACCAATGCGTCCCAGCCTTCTTGACTGACAAATTCCGCGCGCACGAAACGTTGATAGAGTTTGTTGTGGTAGTATCCCGCAAACACGAACACGCACACGCATGAGGCGACGGCGCAACGCTTCAGAACCGGGCGTTCGAAGGCTATCCCGCGCAAGGCGATGGCCAGGCCGACGGCGCAGAGCGGCGCCGCCCAGTAAAGCACGCGCTCGGGAAACAGCAAGAACGAGCCAGGCAGGACGTACCAGCGGCTATTGGCGACCACGGTGATCAGGGTCAACCACGCTCCTCCGATCAAAAGTAGAGCCGACCACTTGCGGCGCAACGCCAAGAGGGCGCACGCGGCCCAGCCAGGCCAGACCAGCAGGTTTTCGGCGTTCTTACTGACGTAGGCGATGCTGGTGAACCAAACGGGCCACCTTCCTTCGACGGGCGCGTGTTCCTGCGCGCAGAAGCGCGTCGTCTCCATATCCTGCGGTTGGAGCTCCAACGTGCCTGCAAGACGATAGACGCTCAACATGAGTCCCGCGACCAGGGCTGCGTACGCCAGGCCGCGCAGCGTCATGATGCGCCGGCGCGAGATCGCGAGGCTCGCCAAGCTGATCCAGACGCCAACGCAATAGATCCACGTGCCGCCGCCGACGCCGTGAATGAGCGGAATGGCCGCGATGGAGCCGCCCGTGGCGAGCGAGCCGCGCCAGTTGACGTTGCGGGACTGCTGCAGCAGCAAGCGCGCGGCGAGGAGTCCGATCGCGACGCTCATCACGGTGGGAAAGCCGCCCCAGGCGAGCGTGTTTTGGCTGGAGCGCGCCATCCACACGGAAACGACTGCGAGCAGGGCTGCCGAGGTGCGTCCCGTCCACCAGCGCAACAGCAAGTAAGTTGCCAGAATCAGGGACGAATGGCACGTAGTTTGACTTAAGCTTCGTGCAGACTGTGGTTTATAAAAATGGCCTCACTTGCCTTAATAGGGGTGCTTGAAATCCCAAACCGGCAAGGAGGCCACTATGCCCCATCGTACACAGGGACGGGTTTTTCG
>SYHD01000166.1 GCA_005799265.1 Planctomycetia bacterium
CGAGCGAGCCGCGAGCGGCGCAGAATCCGGCTCACCAAACGCGCAGAATGCGGCGCAGCGGGGAGGCGTGGCGATTCGCACGGTAGTGATCGAGAATGGCGCAAACGACAACGGGGTGGCGAGTTATGCCACCCCGCGCGGTTTGCCGCAACTTTCTGCACAGACGATTAGCGGAGAGGGCGGGATTCGAACCCGCGGTAGGGTGTGACCCCTACAACGGCTTAGCAAGCCGCCGCGATCGGCCACTCTGCCACCTCTCCGGCGCCTGACAAGGAAGGCCAAGCTAATTCCAGGTTATTCAATCGCATGCGCAAGGGCAAGCCCTGGCTGACCTCGTTCCAAGCCACTGCGGCGCCTGGGAACGAGGGGCAACCGGGTTCGCGTCTTTTTCCGCCCCCGATATTGACAACCCATCACGCCTCGCGGAAGATAGCTCTATCCTGCCTGATTCTGGTCGTGCCGTTGAAACCCTATTCTCCACGAGATTGCCATGCGATCCTGGCGACTTTTTTACCTTGCCTTCTTGTGTGTTTGCGTGTCCAAGAACGTCGGCCAAGCTCAGAGCTCAGACGCGATCGATTTCCAGCGTGACATCCGGCCAATCCTCGCCAACCATTGCTTCAAGTGCCACGGGCCCGCGCTGCAAGAGAGCGGCATTCGGCTCGATTCGCGCGAGGCGGCGACCAAACGCAAGCTCGTCGTGCCCGGCGCGCCCGACAAGAGCCTGATGATCAAACGCATCACCGCCGACGAACAGGAACGCATGCCGCCGGCCGACGCCGCCGATCGCTTGAAGCCGGCGCAGGTCGAATTGCTGAAGAAGTGGATCACTCAGGGCGCCGAGTACGCGCCGCACTGGGCGTTCATCAAGCCCAAACTAGCGGCGACTCCCAAGGTGAAGAATGCCAGGTGGGTGCGCAATCCGATTGACGCCTTCATCCTCGCTCGCCTGGAGAAAGAAGGCCTGACGCCGTCGCCCGAAGCCGATCGCGCGACCTTGATCCGCAGGCTATCGCTCGACTTGACGGGCCTGACGCCGTCGCCCAAGGAGGTAGATGATTTCGTCAACGACGTGAACGCCGACGCCTACGAGAAGGTTGTCGATCGCCTGCTCGCCTCGCCGCACTATGGCGAACGTCAGGCGCGCCACTGGCTCGACCTCGCGCGCTACGCTGACTCCAACGGCTACACCATCGACGGCAAACGCTCGATCTGGCCGTGGCGCGATTGGGTAATCAACGCTTTCAACAAGGACCTGCCGTTCGATCGCTTCACCATCGAGCAGATCGCCGGCGACATGCTGCCCAAGGCGACGCACGAGCAAATCGTCGCCACCGGCTTTCATCGCAACACGTCGTTCAACGAGGAAGGGGGCACGAACCCCGAGCAGTTCCGCGTCGAACGCACCGTCGATCGCACCAACACGACGGGGACGGTCTGGCTCGGCCTGTCTGTCGGCTGCGCCCAATGTCACACGCACAAATACGATCCGATAAGTCATAAGGAATACTACCAGCTCTACGCGTTCCTCAATTCGATGGACGAGCCAAAGGTTTCGATGCCGACGCCGGAGCAAGACAAACGCATCAAGGATCTGCAAGCCGATCTGGCACGCGTCAAGCAGGAACCGGCGCCGAAGAAGGTGACGCCGGCAGACGTGGCAATGCTGCTCGCCGATCTGGAGAAGGAAACCAACGGCGGCTGGCGCGTCATCTATCCGAAGACCGTCACCGGCGAACAAACGAACAAACTCGACGTGCTCGACGACCGCAGTGTTCTCGCCGGCGGAAAGGCGACCGGCGTCGAGACCTACACCGTTCATGGTGTCGCTCCTGAAACCGGCACGATCACCGCGATTCGCCTCGAGGCCCTCACCCATGCCAGCCTGCCGCTGACCGGGCCAGGCCGATCCAGCGGCGGCAACTTCGTGCTCAGCCAGTTTGTCTTCGAGGCCGACGGCGTCCCCCACAAGTTCAAGAAAGCGGTCGCCGACTATGCGCAGAAGGATTTTCCCGTCAACGACGTCGTTCTGAACGATACGGCCAAGGGCTGGGGCATCTCCGGCGGGACCGGTCGCAATCACCAGGCCATCTTTCATCTCGACAAGCCGCACCCGGTGCGCGAAGGCCAGGCCTTTGTCTTCACGCTACGGCACAGCACAAAGCACGCCGGTTACTCGATCGGCCGATTCCGCATCGCCGTGACGTTCGCCTCCGAGCGATTTCTCGGTTTGCCGCTCGAAGCACAATCGGTCGTTCTTATCGACCCCGCCAAGCGAACGGCAAAAGAGATGGCATTGGCCCAGCAGGCGCTGCTGAAGGCGCCGCCGCCTTCCGAGCGCGTCGTCAAACTGCAGAAGGAAATCAAGGCGATGGAGGGACAGATCGATTCGACGCTGGTCTTGCGTGAGGCCGCAAAGCCGCGCGTGACCAAGATCCAGATGCGCGGCGACTTTCTGGTCCTGGGCGATGAGGTAAAGCCTGACGTTTTCGCGTTCCTGAATCCGCTCGACGTGAAAGGTCGGCCGGCGAACCGTCTCGATCTCGCGAAGTGGCTCGTGTCGCCGGAGAATTCGCTCACGGCGCGAGTTGTCGTCAATCGCATGTGGCAGCAATACTTCGGTAAGGGCATCGTCGAAACCGAAAACGACTTTGGCATTCAAGGCGTCCTGCCGACGCATCCGGAGTTGCTCGATTGGCTGGCGATTGAATTCATGTCGCCCACTACCAGCCCCGAGCGCCAGCTCGGGGACCAGGGGCCCTCGATCCCCACGCTTGCGCGTGGGGCTGGTATGTGGTCGATGAAGCGCATGCACAAGCTCATCGTCATGAGCGCTGCCTATCGCCAATCGTCGAAGGCTCGTCCCGATCTGCGCGACAAGGACCCGCAGAACAAGCTGCTCGCGCGCCAGCATCGCCTGCGTCTCGACGCCGAGATCATTCGCGACGCCGCCTTGTCCGCGAGCGGCCTGTTGACACGCAAGATCGGCGGCCCGGGCGTCTATCCGCCCCAGCCGCCAGAGATTTTCGCCTTCACACAGAACAACCACCCCTGGCCCGAAAGCAAAGGCCCCGACCGCTATCGCCGCGGCATGTATACATTCATCTGGCGGCAAAGCCAGCATCCGCTCTTGTCGACGTTCGATGCCCCGGACGCGCAGACCGCGTGCACCAAGCGCAATCGCTCGAACACGCCGTTGCAAGCGCTGCACCTGGCGAACGATCCCGTCTTCGTCGAGATCGCCGTCGGCCTGGGCAATCGCATTGTGAAGGAAGGCCCCGCCGACGATGCAGGTAAAATATCGTATGCATTCAAGATCTGCTACGCGCGCAGCCCGAGCAAGCTGGAACAGGATCGCCTGCTGGCGTATCTTGAGCAGCAGCGGCAAGCGAGCACGCCGCAAACCTGGGCGCGCGTCGCACGCGTACTATTGAATCTGGACGAGTTCGTGACCAGGGAGTAAGCTTTTCTTCCGGCCTGAAAGACCGGCAGAACGGGGCTTTGGCAACCACCTATTTGCTCGCGGCAACTCCTGATCGGCGAAGGGCGAATTCCGCCCACGGATTGATGCGCGGAAGACAACATGAAACAGCTCACGCTCGTGGTTCGCCCCATCACCGCCGAAGCCGTCCTGAAAGCGGTCAGTGAACTCGACGTCAACGCGGTCATGGTGCAGGAAGCGAAAGGCTACAGCCGGCAGAAAGGCTATCTCGAACGCTATCAGGGCAGTGAGTACAGCATGGCGTTTTTGCCCAAGGTCGAGATCAGCGTCTGGGTCAGCGATGGCCGCGTGCAAGAGGTTGCCGAGAAGATCACCAAGGCGGCACGCACCGGGCGGATCGGCGACGGCAAGATCTTGATTATCGATGTCGGCTGGCCGGGAGCGATGGAGTTCTAGCCGGCATTTGTATTGCGCTCGCAGGGGGCCATGCGAGCGTTCAACGAATCCAGACTGGCCACCCGCAGCGCCGACGGCACGATCTCGATTTGCAATTCCCGCACGCCCTCCTCCGGCAAACAGAAGAATTCCCCGTCCGTGTGCGCGATCAACGGCGTCTCCGACCGCAGCGTCACGCGCCGACAGCGCCCTTGGCGGATCTTCGGGTACGTCTCCGGAGGCCCGAACAACGCCAAGCGAGGTAAAAATTGCATGATCTCCCAGCGTGACAGATTGCCGGCGTGGACGAAGTCGAGCCAGCCGTCGTCAACTTCCGCTCTCGGCGCGAAGACGAAGCCCCCTTCGCGCTTGCCGACGAGTGTGCTGAAGAGCAACGTCGGCATCGTCCAGGCGGGTTCGTCGTCAATGTGCAGTGTCATCGGCGGATAGTCGTAGTGATTGCGCAACGCCCGGAGCGCCGCCAGGCCGTACAGGAAGACGCCTTGCAGCAGGCGAACGCGCCGCGCTTCCCATGTGACCCAGCCGTTGAACCCCATGCCCAGGCAGCAGCCGAAGTACGCCAATTTCCCAGTTAGCGTGCGCACGCAACCGACATCGACGTGACGCAACGCCGGCGTCTGGCTGTCATGAAGACCGAGACTGAACGCATAATCATTCGCCGAGCCGATCGGAATGATGGTGAACGCGACATCGGGATTGCGGATGCGCATCAGGCCATTGAGAACTTCATGGGCGGTGCCGTCCCCCCCCGCCGCGGCGATCACCGAGAATCCTTCCCGCGCCGCCAGCTCGGCCAGTTCGATGGCGTGCCCCGCATGCAGCGTCGGTCGAAAATCTGCGTGCGTTCCCCACGACTTACGGATCTGTTCGAGCCGTCGCCGACCGCGATGTTTGCCGGCGGCGGGGTTGAAAATCACGCAAATCTTGGGGTCAGTCATCCAAACCTCTCGGGCGGATATCGGCGTCCGTATAACGATGGGTATTGTATGGCTCCCGTTTCGCGCACGCGTGGCGTCATGCGGGCGCCCAACGAATACAGACGTTTGAATGAACACGAACTTCCACGGTCTTCTGGTGATTGACAAGCCCGCCGGCATCACGTCGCGGACCGCGGTCGATCGCGCGCAAGGCTGGTTCCCGAAGGGCACGCGCCTCGGGCACACCGGCACGCTCGATCCCTTGGCGACAGGCGTGCTTGTCCTGTGCGTTGGTGTCGCGACGCGCTTGGCTGAATACGTCCAGCTCATGCCCAAGGTCTATCGTGCCGGCATCATCCTCGGCGCCACCAGCGACACCGATGACGCCGACGGTGCGCTCACGCCCAGCGCGGACGCAAAATCACCATCACGCGCCTTGCTCGAAGAACATCTGGCAAGCTTCCTCGGCAAGATCGCGCAGATCCCGCCCGCCTATTCGGCGGCCAAGGTTTCGGGCCGGCGCGCGTACGCTCTGGCACGCAAGGGCAAGGAAGTTGATTTGCAACCGCGCACCGTGATGATCGAACGCATCGACATCATCAACTATACCTACCCGCATCTGGAGCTCGTCGTCCGCTGCGGCAAGGGCACGTACATTCGTTCGTTGGCACGCGATCTGGGCATACGGCTCGGCTGCGGCGGGTATATCGCCTCGCTGCGCCGCACCGAAGTTGGGTGGTTCACGGAAGGTCAGTCAGTCGAGCTTCACGCCACGCCCGCTGCAGCACGCACCGCACTGCTGCCCGCCTGGCGTGCCGTGCAGGACGGGCCTCCGAACATCATTACCGAGGAGGAAGCGACCCAACTCCTGCAAGGAAAACGCATCCGTGCCTCGTGGCCGGACCCGCGCGATCTTGCCGTCATGGCGGTGCTCGACGCCGAAGGACGAACCTTTGCCATTGTCGAATTAATCGATGGTTGGATGCAGCCCATCAAGGTACTGGCCGGGGCGAACGCAAAGTGAACCGGCAACTTACCCACCAAGGCGACGGGTCGGAAGGAAGATAGCCGAAGCCATGCGACGCGGAGCGTCGCACCACAGTGTGGCACGACGCTCCGGGTCGTGAACGGGTACGCTTAATTCTGTCGGCCGCCTATCGCCTCCGCCATGCGCCGAACACGAAGCCGCCGAACACGCGCACCGGCGGTGCGACCACGACGGGCGGTGCGGCCTCGATCGGCTGCGCGACGCCCTCCTCCGGCGGTTCCGGGAAGAACGGGTCGACCGGCATGGCGTGACCGAACTTCTTGGCGCGATCGGCGCGATCGAGATAATCGAGATAGTAAAGCTGACGGGCATTGCCGTTGAAGTAGAACATGCCGCGCGTGCCGTAGTTGTAACGCTGCGTATACGGTTCGCCGTCATACGGCAGCGAGTAGGGATACCGCGCATTCCGCTCCTGTTCGGTGTTGGTCATGACCTGCGCCCGGATTGGCTGGGTGATGCCGAGCGTGACGACGAGAATGCCGAGGCAAAGGCAAGTTCTTCTCATGATGTCCTCGTGAAGCGAAGGTGGGGCCCGATCCGTGGGAGACGATCCGTCATCTAAAGTTTCGGCGCTTGGAAGGCAAGAAGTGCGACGCGAAGGATGTGGATTTTGAAATGAGCGCGCGGCGTGTGCTGACATTGACGATCACATCGAACTCGCTTGCGCCAGAGCAAGGTTAGTGTTCAGCAGGAATACGCCTACTCTCGATACAGCGCCTCGATCTCGTCGCGATGGTGTTCGACGATCACGCGTCGGCGTAGTTTCAGGCTCACCGTCAGCTCCTCGTTCGCCGCGCTGAACGGCTGCGCGAGCAAGACGATCTTACGCACCTGTTCCCAAGCTGCGACCGGGCGCAAAGCCTGCGCGATCCGCGTTTCCAGAAAGGTGCGCACCTTCGGATCGCGCGCCAACGTTTCCGGCAGGCCGGGCAATCCCAGCACCGTCGTCAGATTCGCCCAATGCGGCACGATCAGTGCCGTCAGGAAATTGCGCCCTTCGCCGCAAACGACAGCCTGATCGATGCAAGGATCGCCGAGTAAAAGGCCCTCCAGGTGCGACGGGATGACTTTCTTGCCGTTGGAGAGAACGAGCAGCTCTTTCTTGCGGCCGGTGATGTGCAGGTAGCCGTCGTCGTCGAGTCGGCCGAGGTCGCCCGTGTGCAGCCAGCCGTCGACGAGCGCGACGGCGGTCTCCTGGGTATTCTGCCAGTAGCCCTTCATGATGTGCGGCCCGCGCGAGAGTACTTCGCCGTCGAGGCCGATGCGCACCTCGACGCCGGGGATGGGCCGGCCGACGGATTCGAGCTTGTATGCATCCTTGCGATTGAAGGAGATGACAGGCGAACTCTCCGTCAGGCCGTAGCCCTGCAAGAGCAAGAGGCCGGCGCGCTGATAGGCCTCGGCGACCGCCAACGGCAACGGTGCGCCGCCGGAGCCGAGAAAATCAACGCGCGGCCCGAAGATGCCGCGCAGCTTCTTGTTCAGGATCTCCGGATTGGCGTCCTGCACGGCTGTAAGAACTTTTTCGTAAAAGCGCGGCACGCCCGACATGTTGGTCGGCTGAATCTCCATCAGGTTGGCGACCGCCGTTTCCGCCGAATCCGCGAGACACAAAGTCGCTCCGACCGCGAGCCACACGTAGATGTCCACGGTGCGCGCATAAATGTGGCTGAACGGCAGCCAGTTGAGAAACACCGAGTCGGCCGAAAACGACGACACCTTGCGAAACGCCAGGGCGTTGCTCAGCAGATTCCCAGCCGTCAGCATGACGCCCTTGGGATTGCCGGTTGTGCCCGACGTGTAGATGATGGTCGCCAAATCGTCTGGTTTGAGCTGGGCCGCGCGGCGCGACAGTTCCGCGTGGAGCGAAACCCGCGCCGCCCGGCCGCGCTGCAGGAAGCCGCGCCACGTCAAGGCGTTCTCGGCGACGTCGTCGAATCGAACGACGCCATTGAGGCCTGGCAATTCGTGCTGGATTTGCAGGATCTTGTCGAATTGCCCTTGATTGGACGCGAAGATCCATTTGGCCCCCGCGTTGTCGAGCTGCCAACGTATTTGCTCGGCGCTGAGAGGAGCGTGCAAGGGGACGTTGACTGCGCCGATCGACAGGATCGCCATGTCCGCGACCAGCCACGGCACGCTATTCTCAGCCAGAATCGCGACGCGATCTCCCGCCAAGATGCCGTGCTGAATGAGCGCGGCTGCGCACGCCGACACCTGATCGCGGTATTCGTCCCAGCGCAGGTCGTGATATAGCCCGTGCTTCTTGAAGCGCAGGGCAACGCGTGGCCCGAAGCGCTCGGCTTGGGCGCGGAACAGAGCAGGAAGAGTGTCGGCGTTCATGCAGATTCTTACCTCACAGCGGCTGCATAAATTGCAGTGCGCCACCGTAGGCATCAGGCGGAGAGTGATGTCTACGGTGGCGGCAAGACTCTGATCTTGCCGATGCAGTACCCGGCAAGACTGGAATCTTGCCGCCACGCTTGCAGCATCACTCTACAATGACAGAGAGGGCCGCACAAGTTGCCATCAACATGACGCGGGAGATTTCCATGGACCAAGACCCCGACCGCTCACAGCGTTCGCGCGAGAACCTGCTCACCGTTGCCCTGGTGCTGCTGGTCGGCGGCATGAGCCTGTTTTTCTTGTACTTGATCAGCCTCGGCATCGTCGGCAACGTACTGGCGGGGGGCGTGGTCTTCATCGTGGTCGGCACGCTGCACTACCTCGTCTGGGGCAAATCGTTTTCGGAGGAGGTCGCCAAGGAACGCGAGGCCCTGCGGCGAAAAGAAAACCGGGAGCCGCTCGCCCCGCCGCCGCCCTGGCAAGAGGCGTCCCAGGCGATTCAGGATATGTCGGTCACGAAGGCGGTGAAGAAGAGGGACGACTAGCGAGGGTTCGCCTCAAAGCGGCGGCGTAGCGTGCGTGAAACGCACCCTTTGCAGATCACGCGGCTGCCGCTTTTTCATCGGACAAGTCACTTCCCCTCGGGATTTCCCAAGAATTTCTCGAATTCCGGCACGTCCTTGATCAGACCCTTGTCATAGATGCCGAGGACGCGGATCATGCCGTCGGCCTGCGGCTCCAGGATAGCGTAGAATGGCAGATCGACCCGATCGAAGAGCTTGAGCTGGAAAGCCGTGTTGGTCTCCTTGGCGTCGCGTTGCGGCCGGCCGGCGCGCGCGAAGTCGGCGCGCATCTCGTTTGCGTAGAACTCCAGCGGCACCGTGTCGGTGTAGATCTTCACCTCGATGTACGACTCGAATAGCTTCGCGACTCCTGGTTTCGTGAACACATTGTTCTCGTTCAGGCTGCAATTGGTGCAATTGACGCCCGTGAAGTCGAGGAAGATACGCTTCGGCTTTCCCGTTCGGCTCAGTTCTTCGCGCGACTTGGTGATTGCGTAATTCAGGTCCGCAGTGGCCCCGCTTTCGCGCGAATCGGGCAACAGGAACGAATCAACCCACGCGTAGACGACGCCCTTGGGTCGTTGCCCTTCGTGTTCGTTGAGCTTGAACAGCGCAGGGCTTAGATGGAACGCCAGGCCCAGGAACGCAATGCTGAAGAGGAGCCGCGGTACACTGATGTGTTCCTCCGGCGAATCGTGCGGCAAGCGGAACATGCCAAGCAGGTACAGCGCGGACAGGACGCACATGGCGACCCAAAAGGCGAGTACGAGATCGAACGTGAAGAAATCAGGCTTGCCGTGCGTGTGAATTAATTCGGCCGAGCGGAAGAACTTGAACGCGGCCGCGAATTCGAGGAAGCCCATCACGACCTTGACGACGTTGAGCCATGAACCGCTTTTGGGCAATTTCTTGAGCAGGGCCGGGAACATGGCGAGGAAAAAGAACGGCGACGCGAAGGTGGCGGCAAACGAGAACCCTCCCAGGAGGTTATGCCAGAGCGGCCGGGCGCTCGCCGCAGTGCCGCCAAAGCCGCCCAGGAACGGCGCAACACAGGCGAAGCTGATGATCGTGAACGTCAGGGCCATGAAGATCGTGCCGACGACGCCTCCTCGGCCTTCACGCGAAGACGTGAATTGCGCCAAACTCTGCGGCAATTCGATCTCGTACATGCCGAAGAGGCTAAGCGCAAAAAACACGAACAGGCCGCCGATGATGTAGTTCGTGACCGGATGCACGCTCATCTCGCGGAACACCGACAGCAGGAACGCGGCCGCCAGTGTTAGCACGACGACAATAGTCAACGAGTAGATGGAAGCCATGAAGACTGGCCGATGGTGCTCCTTCTCGGATTGCTTGAGAAAGAAGCTGACCGTGATCGGGATCATGGGAAAAACGCAAGGCGTGATGAGCGAGATGGCCCCCCAGAAGATGCCGGCGAGGACGAATCCGAGCAGGTCGGGATCACTCTGGACATCCGGCGTGATGTTGCCTTGCCAGCTTGTCTTCGCGGCGATCGCCTCCATGTTCGCCTTGTATTGCTCGAACGAATCGCGGATCAGGCCTTCGGCCTTGGCTTCCGATTTTACTGGCGGTGGCACGGGCTTGACAGTTTCGATTTTCTTCAGGGCATCGAGGGCGGTCTTCGCGCGGCCCAGCGTTTCGGCGCTCGGAGTTTCGGGCGCTTCACTGGAAACTTCGAATTCAACCGGAATATCCCACTTGAACGGGATACACGACCCCTTGCAGACCTGTGTGTCGAGCGCGATCGTGACGGCCAGCTTCCCCGGTGGAGCGTCCTTGTCGATGAGCACGTCTTGCGACCAGACGAGATGATTGGCGTATTTGAACATTAGTCCCAACGACGGTTCGTCGACTTTCTTCGGCGTCGATTCGTAGATCGGCAACAGAGGCGTGACGTTATTGTTAATTGCGATCGACCAGCGCGAGAGCGGCTGCTGATCGGAAGCCCGCTGCGTGATTGGATACGTGATCCAGCCTTCCTGGAGCGAGCCTTCGAACTCGACGCGCACGACCTCACCGCGGCGGACCTTCCAAATGCCGTTGGCGCCGGATTCGTTCCGTGGATCGAACGGATCGCTCGGCTTGACGCGCGTCTTGAAGGTGAGAATGTCTTTCGCCTGCGGCGCCTTGGCGCCGCCTCCGTCCGTGGACGGAAGAAAGACGACTGCACAGGCAATCGCCATGCAGCCGGCGAGGAGTGCGCTGGTTCGTTTCATCAGTAGTACTCAAATGGGCTGAGCTCGCAGCGCCAGCGCGGCAAGCAATTTTTCTACTTACTAATAGGGGCTCATTTCATTTCATCGGCAAACGGCGGTGAATACCGGATTGAAACCGATTTCTCATTAACCCTGAGCGTAAGCGAGGGGATTGCAGCACGTGTACGCTCTGCGACGGTTCTGCCATCCCCTCGCTTGCGCTCAGGGCTAGTAGGGAAACAGGTCAAACGGCTACTTCTTCTCCTTGCCCATCAGGCCGGGACGGCGCACGGGCTCGACGCCTTCGAGCGGCAGCGTCGTGATTTCCTTCGACTTCATGTCGACGACCTGGATGCGATGATTATTCGTGTCGGCGATGTACATCTTGCCGGCGGCAATGCTGACGCCGGCGGGTTCGTCGAACATTTTCGGGTCGCCAAGGTACGTCTCGCAAGTGCGCTGGTTGGCGTCAATGATCTTGATCTTGCTGTTGTAGGTGTCGGCGACGTAGAGTTTGCCGTCTAGATAGGCGACGCCGAGGGCGTGTTGCAGGCGGACTTCTTTGCCTTTGCCGTTTTTGTCGCCGAATTCGAAGAGGCCCTCACCGACAACCGTCGTGACCTGCCCTTTGTTGCCGGGCAGCGGCAAGGCACGGATGGCACTGATCTCGCTGTCGGCTACGAACATTTGTTTGCCGTCGGTGGCCAGGCCGCTCGGCTGGGCGAAGGCGGAGGCGAATTGCGGATCGGCGGCGAGGAGAGGGCCGTCGTGCAGATCCTCGATGCCGCTGCCGGCGTAGGGATCGACGCGCTTCTTGGCCGGATCGAAGCTCCAGATCTGATGATGCCCGGCCATGGCGACGAAGATCTTGCCATTGTGCAGAAGCAGATCCCACGGGCTGTTCAGGCCGGTCGCGAGCGCCGCGCCGCCGGCCCGGCTATGCGATTGCTTGCCGATGCCCGCGACGAGCTTGACGGTTTCGTTCTTGAGGTCGAGGGCGCGGATGGAGTGGTTCTTGCGATCGGCGACGTAGAGGGTGTTGCCGTCGAGCGTCATGCCTTGCGGGTCGGAGAATTGTGCGTCGGCGAACTTGCCGTCCCTGAGCCCCTCTTTGCCGGAGCCGGCGATGGCGATCTTTTTACCGGCGAGATCCGTAATCACAATACGATGGTTGGTGCTGTCAGCGATGAAGACGCGCTTGGAGTCGGCGTCCGCGAGCACTTTTCCGGGGAAGTAGATCGGCTTGGCCTCCTTCTCCCGGGCGAGGTTGAAGTTGATGGGGGTCTCTTTGAGGGTCCCCTTGGCTTTGTGAGTTTTTATGAGTGCGGCGATGTCCTTGTCGAGTTGATCGTGGTTTCCCTCCCCGGCGTAGCCGCGCACGATGTTGCCTTCGGGATCGATCAAGCCGAGCGTCGGCCAGGAGCGCACGCCGTAAGTGCGCCAGATCTTATGGTCGGCATCGTTGACGATGGGATGGCCGATCTCATAGCGGAGGATCGCCTTGAAGATGCTGGCGGATTTCTTCTCGTTCTCGAACTTCGGCGAATGGACGCCGATGACGACGACGACATTGGGATAGCGGGCTTCGATGCGCGCCAGGTCGGGGAGCGTGTGGATGCAGTTGATGCAGCAGAGGGTCCAGAAGTCGAGGACGACGATGCGGCCGCGCAGCTCTTTGAGAGTGAGCGGCTTGTCGGTATTCAGCCAATCGACGCCGCCGACGAGTTCGGGTGCGGCGATGCGTTGCCCTTGGGCGGCCTCCAGCGTGGGCGACACAGGCGTGCTGGCGAAGAAATAAGCGAAGAGGGCGCCGCACAGGACAAGCCCGGCGCCGCAAACGATGGACGGACGGAAGATGCGACGAAGGATCGACGTGGCGGACGCGGTCACTCGGGACATCATGAGTTTCTCCTGGATCGAAAGCGACAGGACGGCAGGCGGGAGAACGAATGTTATTGTACGGGGGGAGCGGCGCGGATGGAACGGGAATTTTCTCCGCCGTATTCGTTTAGCGCTCGCATTGAATCGCCGGATACGTGGCGATTCAATGCGAGCGCTAAACGGGGACGGGCGCGACGGTTGACCCAATGACGGCCAAGTTCTACCGTGTACAACAGTCGCGGCGTCTCCTTTACTCATGTATCCATGGACACCTATGAGCACGGAATCGAATCCGCCGGCGAACCTGAGCGAAAGCGTGACTGCAACGCCGATCGTCGTTCCGCCGGCCGCGCCTGAGACGCCAACCCCTGTTGGCGTCGATGTCAAGCCCGCGGCATGGGTGTTGTGGCTTGATTATCTGGTCCTGGCTTTACTGCTCGTGTTGAGCTTTTTTCTCGGGTCATTCATCGCGACGAATTCCGAGGTCGCGATGCACCTCGCGGTCGGACAACGCCTCAGTGCGGGATCGCTCACGTTTGGCGTCGATCCATTCTCCTGGGCGACCGAAGCCACGGACGGGAAGCCAGCGGTGTACTGGGTGAATCACTCCTGGTTGTTTTCGTGGCTGGTCTATCAGCTATTTCAACTTATCGGCGACGCGGGGTTGGTGGCAGTCAAGGCGTTCGTCATCGTCGGCGCGGTCGGCGTGTTGAGCCGTATCGGCTGGACGGAATCGAATCGCTGGTTCGTGCTGATGTGCCTTACGCTGTCGGCTTTAGCGATGAGCGCGCGGTTCACGTTGCAGCCGCAGGTGGTTTCGCTGTTCTTTCTGTCGATCACGCTGTACTTGCTGGATCGGGCTGGGGTCTTGGCGCTCGCGGAACGTAGACCTCACGCTCCGCGTGAGGAGAAGCAGCACGCGGAGCGTGATGTCTACGATGTGCGCTGTCTGTGGGCGTTGCCGCCGTTGTTCGCGTTGTGGGCGAATCTGGATCACTGGTTCATCCTGGGGCCGCTGGTCGTCGGATTGTGTTGGGCCGGAATGGGGCTGGGACGCTGGTTCCGCGGGACAGGAGCGGTGCCGGCCAAAAGCCTGGGCATCGTGTTCGGGGCGGGCTTGGCGGCGTGCGTGCTCAATCCATTTCACGTGCGCGTCTTTCAGCTGCCGCCGGAACTTGCGTACTTAATCGTCGCGATCACGGATCCGATCGGCCTGGCATTGCCTGACGCGCTGGTCGCGGGCGGACGGACGCTCAGCGAGTTGCGCCAGGCGCGGATGGACGAGGGGATGACGCTGGCGGCGGTGACCATGGACTACTGGAAGACCGATCGCTACGGCTTCAACATCGCGGCCATCGCGCTGGTGCCGCTCCTGCTGCTGGGCACTGGCGGTTTTACGTTGATGGCGCTCATCAAGCCGCAGGACAACGCGCCGAGCTTGCACGTGGGGCGGTTCCTGATCTGGCTGGTGTTCGCCGTGATGGCGTTGGCGTTGTATCGGCTCATTCCGTTCTTCGCGTTGGTGGCCGCCCCTTTGACGGCGCTGACGCTTGGGGAGTTTCTGCACTGGCAGCAGGAGGTCGGGGCCGTAGTGCCGGAGCGGCGCGATCGGGGCCTGAATCTGGCGCGTGGCTTGAGCGTACCGTTTCTATTGCTGCTGCTGGCGCTCGCCTGGCCGGGCATGCTCTACTTCGCGATCGACGGGTATGCGCCGCGCCATGTCGCCTGGGGCGTGCGTTTCGAGCCGTCGCTGGAACGGGCGGCGTTGACGCTCCAAACGCTCAAGGACAAGAACGAATGTCGGAACGTCTTCAACATCGGCGGCGAAATGGGCAATGCCATGGCGTGGTTCGCCCCGGACGTGAAGCACGGCTTGGATTCTCGGCTTGCCCTGTATTCACGCGATATCGGGGCCTATCTGAAGGCAAGTCGAGCGTTATTGATGAAAGATGGCCCGGATACGGATTGGCAGGAGTGGTTCACGACGCGCGCCATTGACCAGGTAGTCTTGAGCGCGACCTTCCTACAGATGAAGGAACACATGCGCTGGTGGGTGGAGGGAGCGCGCTGGCGGCAACGCTATGGGGACAATCGCACGACGGTGTTCTCCTGGTCAGGCAATCAGAGCCGGTGGCCGGTCGAAACGGGGTTTAACGATTGGAACGCGCGGGCGTTTGGCATCGTGCCGGAGCGGCTGAGGCCGCCGCCGGGTGGAACTCTGCCGGCCATGCCGCCGACGGATTTTTGGGCCCAGTTCACTGAGACGATTGGCCCGACGCCGACCGAGGTGGGTGAAGTCGCCGTCCTCAGGCGGCAATTCGAATTGGTCAATCAAACGACGCATCCTCCCTTGATGATGCAACTGGTGAGCGAAAAGGAACGCCGACTCATTCCGCATCGTCATCTGATGCTGCTGGCGCTGGGCCTGCCGGGCGCCACGGACGCGACGGCACAAGGCGTGGCGACGCACATCCACCTGATGCGGCCTGCCGATTTCAGTGCGCCGTCCCTGCCGATCCTGATGATCCGCGCCGCGCGTCGCGCCGTGGCGGCGAATCCCTCGGACGGACGCGTCTATCTCGCACTTTTGCAGGCAACTGAAGCTTTGTCCGTTCAGGAAAACTACCCCGGCAACGAATTCGGCGTCAGCCGGCTGCGCGAGCGCATCCGGCAAGTCCAGGCCCTCACGGCCTTGTATCATGCGGCGCAACTGCGCCCCGATGATTATCGCTTGCAGACCAATCTCTACGAAGCCTATCTGAACGCCAACCTGTTCGATCTGGGACTGGAGCAATTGCGGGCGGCGGAAAAAACGCTGGAAGCAATCAAGGCATCCGGCAAGGAAGATCCACGCCAGGTCGACGCCGAACTCAAAAAGCATCGCGAACGAGTCGCCCTCGTCGAGGAGAAAGTCAAGGAACGACTCGCACAATGGCGCGATTTGCCCCACAAAACTCCTCTGGAAAAGGCGGCGCTGGCTTACGGGGGCAACTACACGGAAGTACTCGGCAAGCAGGAATTTCGCACGAACCTCGGTCTGGCGAAGACGGCGCTGGAGACGCTGCAAGCGATGCCCAAGGGGTCGCTCAAGGAAGGGGAGGAAACGTACTTCATCACGTTTCGCTTTGAATTGTTGCTCGAGATGGGACGTGCCGACATCGTTGCCGAGGATCTGCGGCAAGCCAATGTCAGCAACCGCCTGCATCCGCTGCTCCTGGCGAACTATCAAATCATCGCGGGGGCGGCCGTCGGCGATTACGCGAATTGCGAGCTCGCCTTCGCCGCGCTCGAAAAACAAGCCAAGACCCGCCTGCTTGGGCGGCGCATCGTCCATGCCGCCCAGGTCACCGTCGAGGCGTCGGCCCTGGCGAACGGCAACTTCGTCGGCACACTGCCGCTCATTAAATTCAGCACATTGAATCTGGACGTGGAACAGCAAGAGCTGTGCAACCTGATCACACTGCGCGGCATTCTCGCGCTCGAAGCGGGCGACACTCAGCAGGCGCGTGCGCTTTTCCAGGAAGCCCTCGATCAGGCCGGCGATATCCACTTCTTCGCGGATCGGCCTCTGGCGCGGCGCTATCTTGATCTACTGAATGAACAGAGACGGTAGACGATGGCATTCGTGGCATGCGATGTCAAAAGGGGTGCTGAATCCCAAACCAGAATTGCACGGGATAATTGCCGGCGACAGATTTGGCGACGTCGAAGCGCATGGTGGTGCGTTCGATCAAGCCGAGCCAGGTCACGTCCACGCGCAGACCGGCGCCCACGGCGTGCGCGACGGGGCCGAGCTGATGGCCTTTCACGTAGGCGTTGCCGACGTCATAAAACGGGGCCGCGTAGATGTTGCGAATGCCGGCAAAGTGATCGACGAAATCACTGTGCATGTTGGTCCGCAACGGAATGCGCCATTCGACACTGCCTATCCACAGAAGGTTGCCTTGCCGTTCGCTGAGTTCGAAACCGCGGAAATTGTCGCCGCCGCCGAGGGCGAAGAATAGGCCATTGTTGGGCAGTGCCGCCGCCCCGCCGAGACGAAACGCCAAGCGCGTTTCGGCCAACCAGTTGCGGATCGCCCCGTCGCCCCACAACTCGCGCAGTTTGCCGAGGCCCTTGACGAAGGCGAATTGCCCGTACGCTTCGTGAAACTCACGCTGGTTCCCGAAGATCGGCAGGCCGTATTGATACGTCATGTCGAACGCATATCCCCCCTCGGCGTCCCAGTAGGGGGTCATCATGTTCTTGTGATAGTGGATGCCCAGGGCCGCCCGGTCGCGGAAGAGATCCGTCCCCGGCGTCGGCTCGCTCGGATTGGGCAAGCTGCGATTTTGCACGACGCCGAACGTCTCGACGTACTCGAACGGGGGCAGATACAGAGAACTCCCGTATAAGAGGATATACCTGGCGAAGAGCACGCCGCGGCTGGTTGGGATGTCGGTGTTGCTCACGGTGGCGATCGATTTCTCCAGGTACAGGCCGAGCTGTACGTTCTTGAGCGGCACGTGGTCCCACAGAAAGTCGGCGCCGGCGACAATGTTGCGATCGTTCGAGCGATAAGCCAGGAACCCCGCCGACTGCAACTCCTGTGTGCGAAACAGGCCGACACGCACGCCCCCCATCAGCGATTTGTTGTACCACGGATCGTTGTAGGACGCGAAGTAGGCCCACGGTCCCGCGTTGATGTTCCAGCGGTCGTAGGCGTTTGCCACATCCACCTCGTCGAGCTGCGTGTAAAACGGCGTCATCCGCCAGCGGAACTCGCGCTTCCAGTGATTATTGGTGGGCCGTGCGTCGAGCAGCATGTGATCTGGATCGATCGAGATCTGCAACGGCTCCGACGGCAAGGCGATCTCGACCCGTACGCAGGCGCGCGATTTACCTCCGCTGATCTCCGTCACGCTGGTGACGACGGCGTGAAAATCGGGCAACTGGAGCAACGGCACGTCGGGATGGATCGGCACGCGCATCTGATAGTCGTTGCCGTCTTGCAAGCGAATGCCGAGCGTAGTCGGCTCATTGAAGTCGCCGCGCTGCTCCAGATAGACGACCACGCGTAACGGGTCCGCGTGCCGCCGCGGTTTTTGCACGCGGAGGATGCGCGTCTTCTCTTCGTTTATCTCGACGCGCTGGACGCTCCAATCGCACCTGCCGGTTCCGTAAACCCAGTGGGCGAAGAATTCATCCCAGGCATGGCCCGTGTACGCTTCTAGCTCACGTCGGAAGTCGGCGACGCGCAGGATGCGGAACTGGTACTTGCGATAGATGTGCCGCATGAGGTCGAGAAACGCCGGCTCGCCCAGACGCTCCTCGATCATGCCGACGACCTTGCTGCCGCGATCGTAAGTTGCGGCCGTGAGATTGACGAGATGGTCGTACTGCGGCATGTCCTGCACGCACGGATGCGCCTCGCCGCGCGCCCACACGCCGATCATGCTGTAGTTGCGCAGATCGCCGCGCCGGATATTCGGCAGCCAGTGCAGGCCCTTGGGATAATCGAGGAGTTCGTTGTTTCGGCCAAAGGTGCGATCCGCCAGGCGATGGCTGAAATAGGTCGCCAGCCCTTCGTCCATCCACGTCTCGGCGTAGCCATTGGTGCCGACGACGTTGTACCACCATTGATGACACAATTCGTGCTGCAGGAGATAGACGGGGTACTGCTTGGCGATATGCGGCATGTTGAACATGCGGTCATCGATCATGACCAGACCGCCGCATTCGTTGCCGGCCCAGCCGAAACTCGATTCGACGATGGTGAACTGCGGATAGGGATACCGGCCGAACCACTGGTTGTAGGTCGGAATCGCCTGCTCCGCCGCCTCGATGAAGGCCTTGGCATAAAAGGCGTGCTCCGGGGGGGCGAGACAGCGAATCTTGACGCCGTCCGCCGCGCCGTGCCATTCCTCGAAACGGGCGCTCGAGATGAGTGCGAAATCGCGCACGCAGATCGGGTCGAACTCGATGTCCTTCCAGCCGTCGCCAGTGATGGATTCCGAGCGCACGCTGCTGGAGGCGGCAAGTTTCTCTTGGACGGGGAGCCGGACCTTCACCGTGTAATGCCCGGCTTCGTTGAAGTACGGCTGATGCCAGGGAATGAAAGGCGCCGGCTGCCAACCTTTTACGTCATCATGGACGGCGACGACGGGGAGCCATTGTGCCAGTGTGGTGATGCCGTCCCATTGGCCCCAGCGTCCCTTGCGTTGCGGCAGTTTCAGGTGAAAGTCGAGGTCGAGCGTGACTGACTCGCCAGGCTTGACCTCGTCGGGCAGCGGAATGTGCAGGCTGGTGGCGTTGTCCTCGGGGAAGTAATGCGCGATCGGACGATTCGGCGCCGGTTCTAATGAGTAAAAACTCGCATACGATTTTGTTCTGACGCCCCGATAGCGCACCGCATCGATGTGCAGGGCGGGGCCATCTAGACTCAGCGCTTCTTTGGGGGCGAGGCGCAGGATCTCGGCCATCTTGGCGAGCCGGCCGACGTCCTTGTCCGGAATGCTGAAATGGGCATGCGCGTTGAAGACGATTTCGTGGACGGGCAGTGCCGAGGTATTGGTCCAGACGACGCTCTGCTTGACGGCCACCTGACGCCGCGCCACGTCGAGAACGATGTGGAGATCATAGCGTGGCAAATCAGCGGGAGGTGATTGAGCGCGCAGCGACAGCGTGCCGCTCAAAAGGATTAGCGGCGTCACCAGCCAGGCATGCCAAGGGCCGCGACGCATGAAGGACGCTTCCGCGAGTTTGTAGTGCAGGCATCGCGCCTGCTCTTTCTGAATTTGTGCAGGTGAGACGCCCGCACTACGGGGTATTGCGAGGCGTCGTACCGTGACGCGCGGATTCGGTCAACAGCAGGTGCTTCCCTAATTCATGACTCTTCACGAATGTCAATATTTGATGAAGGGGCAATTTTGGGAAACGTGAAAAGATGGCTTGACAAGATGGGGGAATTTGTTATCATGTTCTCTACTAGGATTGTGGATTTGCAAGGATTGCGTCGGCAGGATGCCTTTTCCCTCCTCGCCCGTGAATTCGCCCGAGTTCTGCGAATCCCGCCTTTTCCGGTTATCTCGACCTGTACGATTCTGTCTTATTACCACCAAGTATGGTTTCTCGGCGCAAGTTGCCGTCCCACCAACGTCTCACCTGCGTGTTCGCTTGCGCGCCGGGTGCTGTTTGTCATGGGGAACAAGAATCGATCACAATGAAAGTCCTGATTTCTTACCCGAATATCAACCGGATCTTGTTTTGTCAGGTATAGTTAAGCCGATTGGAAAAAAAAAAATGCTCGATTCTGCCGCATGTCGCGCCCAAAAAGGCAGATCAATCGTCTTAATGTTGAATTAGGCGAATTCATCGGGTTGAGATTTATTGTCGTAAGTATCTATCGGTAGATTGGTTATTAAATGGGCCAACGTCAGTGCTGTTTTCAGCCTGATTTCGGCACATTACTTGCTCTTGAAGGTTTGCCTGATACCAAAACCCTTTTCGAAAGGTGGTGAGTCATGGCTCGTCGTGATGCCTTGCTTCGCCTCCATAAATCGTTGATCGATCGCCGGGACGAGTTGCTCCGGCGGCTTGGGGGCGACCTGAAAGATCTGCGCCACCGCTCCGGTCAGACCGGCGACAGTGCGGATCAAGCCTTTGAATCCAGCGGCGAGGAAGTGACCTCGCAGATTGCCCAGCTCGAATCGCGCGAGCTGATGCAGATCGAGCGCTCTCTGCAACGCCTCAAGAACGGCAGCTACGGCGTTTGCGAGGGTTGCCAGAGGAAGATCCCGATCGCGCGGCTGGACGCGTTGCCGTTCAGCGCCAGCTGCATCCAATGCCAGCGCGAGATGGAAACCACGGGAACCTACGGCGCCGGCGCCGGTACGGGCGATTGGGAGCGAGCTTCCGAAATGGAAGCGCGCATGCACGAACCACACGAAATCGATCTGTCCAGGCTCGAAATGGACTTCAGCAAATAACCACCCGTTTCCCAAACGCTCCTGTTAGCAGAGGGCCCGCCGTGAAAATGGCGGGCCTTTTGCGTTTGTATCAGGGGCGCGCCGCAAATTTCTCGATCGACTGCGTGCTTTTTTTCATTCTCAATGTCCGAAGCCTGTAGAATTGCGTGCCGACGAAAGTTCATTTCCGTTCGGCTTAGGTGTGCCCAATTGGACGGCCCATGTGGCCGTTCGCTCTTCCCGCAGGATCAGCGGTTGCTCCCGACAAGGCAGTCTGGTGTTCGTCAAACAGGGGTGAACTCCATCCATGAAACGCATCGTTTTGCCTTGCGTGGTCGGCGCGTTTGTGTTCTTCGGAACCGGAATCATCATTCAGCTGCCGTTACAGATCGGTTCCCCTTTGGCGGCCCAGCCGCGTATCGTGACGGCGCCGGATTCGTTTACTCAGCTCAGCGATCGCTTTGAAAACGTGGTGCAGAAAGTGCTCCCGGCCACCGTTTTCATCGAAGCCACTAAAACCTCAAAAAAAGGGGACAACGGCAAGCCCAGGGAGGAGTCAGGGTCCGGCGTCATCGTGAAAAGTGCCGTCAAGGCAGGTTACTTCGTCATTACCAACAACCATGTCGTAAGCCAGGCCAGGAACGAGCATATCAACATCCAGTTGCAGAGCGGCCGCGTCTTCAAGCCCACTAACGTGTATCTGGATCCGGAAAGCGACCTGGCGATCATGGCCATCGACACCGCCGAGGTCTTGCCCACCGCGACGCTCGGCAACAGCGACAACGCCAAAGTCGGCCGTTGGGTGCTGGCGATCGGCAGCCCGTTCGGCCTTAGCCAGTCGGTCACGCACGGCATAATCAGCGCCCGCGACCGCGGTCAGGTGACGCTCGGCAATACGATCCGCATCAAGGAGTTCTTGCAAACGGACGCCGCCATCAATCCCGGCTCCAGCGGTGGCCCGCTCGTGGACTTGAACGGCGAGGTCATCGGCATCAACACGGCGATCGCCTCCCACAACGGCACCAACAGCGGCGTCGCGTTCAGCATCCCCTCCAATCTCGTCAAACGCATCATGAACCAGCTCTTGGCAACAGGCGCCGTCCAGCGCGGCTACCTCGGCATGCAACTGGCGCTGACCTTCGATCCCAACTTCGCCCTGGCGCTCGGCCTGAATCCGGTGCGCGGCGCTCTTGTCGAGAAAGTCTACCCGGGCACCCCCGCGTTCAACGCCTCTTTGAAGGATAATGACGTGATCCTGCAGGTCGAAAATATCTCCATCCGCAACGAGAATCATCTCATCAACCTGATCAGCAACATGGAGCCCGGCGAAAGGATTCGCATGCAGGTGTTCCGCGAAAAGCGGGAAATTCCACTGACTGCAATCGTCGGCGACTGGTCGAAAGAGAAGGCGCGCTTCCGCACCAACGAGTAGTACGGTCCTTCGCCGTTTAGCGCTCGCAGTCAAACTTCAATGGCCCCGGCGTGGCAACTCGAGCGCTAAACGGCACATTTCTCCCAAACTCACATTGCATTTTTTTCCTCCATAACCTACACTTTAGTGACGAGAGGAAATGAACCCGCTTATGATGCACCGCTTTGAGCGAATTCTATTGGGGCAGCTTCTACTCCCACGCGGGAGGCCGTCCTAGGTACGCCGCAATCTGACTATCACGATGCGTGAAAGATAACGGACCCTGGGACAAGCGAATTGTCCCGGGGTTTTTTCATGCCGCTTGCGGCTTAGCGTCCGCGTGACGCATCCCGAGCGCAAAGCCGCAAGCGGCAGGAGAATACCATGCCTGACAAACGCCTGAGTATCTTCGACACCACGCTGCGCGACGGCGGGCCATCCCCCGGCGCCTCCATGAACCTCGCCGAGAAGCTCGAGATCGCCCAC
>SYHD01000167.1 GCA_005799265.1 Planctomycetia bacterium
AGCAATCCCTACCTGACATTCTCGGTCATGCTGATGGCGGTCATCGACGGCATCAAGAACAAGATCCACCCCGGCGAGCCGCTCGACAAGGACATCTACGATCTCGAACCCGAAGAGCTGGCCAAGGTCCCGCAAGCGCCGGGTTCGCTCGACGAAGCGATGAAGAATCTGGAAAAAGACCACGCCTTCCTGCTGCAAGGCGACGTGTTCACCAAGGACGTGATCGAGACGTGGATCTCGTATAAACGCACGAAGGAAATCGATGCCGTTCGCCTGCGCCCGCATCCGTACGAGTTTTATATGTACTTCGATGTGTGAGCAATTTAGAGTGCAGACAAGCCCTGGGGTGAGGTTTTCCGAACCTCAGGGCTTATTCAAAACTTCATTTCTTGACGTGCCCGACGCGCGCACCCTCACCGATTCGATCAAGTTCGGCGCGTGGATACCATAGCGCCGGCGGCTCGTGATACGGGCTCAAGTCGAAGTGCTCGTCGTAACACAGATCACGTGGATACATCATGTTGGCCGGATAGGTTTCCACTCCCCAAATCCCCGCCACTGCCCCTGCCGCCACGACCAGTTCCGAGCAGAACCAGCGATCGCGATCTAGCACCGTCTTGCCGAAAGTGCGCGAATACTCGGCCGTGCGCAGCCGTAACGGGACCGTTTGCAGCGCGAGTCGGCCCGTTGCGTACGGCTTGCCTTCCTGAGCGGCGGCGAACTCGCTCAGCTGTTTTGATTGCGCCGGCGTGATCGATTTGCGCAGCCGGCGCACGAGGATCGTGCCGTCAAAGCCTCGCAAGCGAGGTTCGAGGTCGAAGTTAAACACCTTCTTTACACCATTGGTGCCGGCTTCGAGACTGGCGAGCGTGCCGTCTTGCTTGCGAAAAACGATACCCGCGTGAAAGGGGGCGGCCGTGCCGCACGTGCGATAGAGCTTGGCGGACAAAGTATTGTGATCGTCGAATAGCAGGATATCACCCGGCTGCGGACGATAGCGTTCCCCCTCCATGCGCGCCGTATTGTCGGGACTGGCGTTGATCCTGAAAATGTATGCGGGAGCCGGCTCGAGGAAAAACCCGGACAAGGAGAGAGCCATGATCAGCGAAGACAACATACGATCTCCGAATGCACGCCCATGCCGCAAATGAAGCGGGATGAGAAGTTATGTTCTAATTCGGATGCGCTACCTCGCCTTCTGAACGGTATTTACCCGTTGCCTGCCGCCGTTCATTCCCATTATCCAGCAGAATTCTTACAGGTGTGCGTTTAGGAATTGTGTTGCCGTGACAGAGGTCGCATGCCGCGGTTCGGGCAGTGGATAGGCCGACCACATTTCTGCCGGGTGATTGGTCGCGCTGATGTCGTACTTATGATGAGCTACCGGAATTTTTCTTCCTCTCGAGGGGCCCGTGACTGCGTTGCCGGCGACGGCGAGCGGCATGCCGAGTACAAAAGGAAGATCACTTCGATTCGGCAGGAGCCGCAGACTCGGCGTGGATTGCCCAATTTGGTTCCGGCCGCTCGCTTGCCGGCAACGGCGCGACCTCATCGGGCACGAGCGTGGATGTCTTGACACGTTGCAACATCAGCCAGATGGTCGGACCGAGAATGAGCGGGATGCCGCAGAACTTTCGCCAATCCAGATCGTGATTGAAGAGGATGAAATCCAGCACCACGACAAACGCGAACTGCGACAGACTCGCGACCGACATGCGTGCAGGATCTCCCGCGGTGAACGCCTTGGTCAGAAAGAACTGCCCGATCGACGCCGTGACACCAATGCCGATCAACTCGGCCAAAGTTATCCATGTGAACAGCTCCGGTGGCTCGTTCCAGTCGAAAAGAACAGCGCAGAGCAACGATACGACGAGGGCAACCGCGGAAAAATGCACGACGATGGCACGTGGATCGAGATCCTTGAGTTGGTTCAAACCCAGCATCGCCAGGGCCGTGAATATCGACACGGCGACGACGAGGAGGACCGCGTAGTTGCCCGTCTGCAGCTCCGCCCCCTGGATAATCCCGACGCCGACGATGCTGCTGACGATCGACAGCCAGACGATGCCCGAGGGAAACTTGCCGAGCATGGGCCAGGACAGGAGTGCGACCCAGATCGGGAAGATGTTGCAGATGGCATAGACGTCAGTGAGTTGGAGCCGGGTGATGTGAACGCTGGCGAGCAGATAGAAACAGCCGACGAGACTGCAACTCCCCGCCAGGCTGCGCATCCAGAGAATGCGTGAACCGAAGAGGGTGAGCTTGGCGCCGTCCCATTTCGCCCAGGCGGCGAGCAATACGAGCGGAATGGCGCAGCGCGCAAAGGCCACGATCTGCCAGTTCACGCTCCGCCCCGCCAGGGCCGTGAGAATCGCCATCCAGCTAAACACGAATCCGCTGATCAGGATCCACAGGTATGGTTGCAGCGTCGAGTTTTTCACCGTTGTTCTATTTTCCCTATCGATTGCCGTTTAGCGATTGCAAGAAAGCGCCATACCATTCGGCGTTTCGGAGTGAGCGCTAAGCCGCGCGCGGCTTCTTGTCCCGACCGTAAAGTTGCGTCAGATCCGCCAGCCGATCCAGGATCCACGGATTGAGCTGATTCGCTTGATAGCGCCACCCCCAGTTGCCCTCGGATCGGCCGGGGAAGTTCATACGCGCTTCGGTCCCCAGGTTCAATACATCTTGAAGCGGCACGATGGCGTAATCCGCGCAGGACGCCCAGGCCAGGCGAAGTAGGTCCCACGCCGCGTCGCTGCCGTCGCGCGCCAGGTAACGGCGCGCGTGATCGCGCTCATGTTCTGGCGCGGTGCGGAACCAGCCCCAGGTCGTATCGTTGTCGTGCGTGCCGGTGTAAACGACGGTGTTCGTGTCATGATTGTGCGGTAAAAAGCGATTGTTCGCGCCTTCGCCGAATGCGAATTGCAAGATCCTCATTCCCGGCAAGCCGAACTCTCGCCGGAGCGCATCCACTTCCGGCGTGATGACGCCCAGGTCCTCGGCAATGATCGGCAGCGAGCTGAACGTATCCTTCATCGTTTGCATGAGAGCACGACCGGGGCCTTTGACCCACCGTCCCTTGATCGCGTTCGGGCTGCCCGCAGGAATCTCCCAGTAGGCCTCGAAGCCGCGGAAGTGATCGAGGCGAACCATATCGACCATCTTGAACGTCGAGCGAAAACGTGCGATCCACCAGGCAAAATCCGATTTCTCCATCGCCTCCCAGTCGTAATGCGGATTGCCCCAGAGCTGGCCCGTCGCGCTGAAGTAATCGGGCGGCACGCCGGCGACGTACTTGGGCCGGCGGTCGCGATCGAGGGCGAAGAACTGTGGATTCGCCCACACCTCCGCCGAATCGCCGGAGACGAAGATCGGGATATCGCCGATGATCTTCACGCCGCGCTCGTTGGCGTAAGCTTTGACGCTTTCCCATTGGCGGAAGAAGAGGAACTGGCGGAACTGGTGCAGCCCGATCGTTCTCACCAGCTCGCTCTTCGCCTTCTTGACGTAATCTGCCTGCCGCAAGCGCGCGGCGTCGGGCCAATCCATCCAGCTGTGGCCGTGCTGCGTGTCCTTGATGGCCATGAAGAGGGCGTAATCGTTTAACCAGCCGGCTTCGTCGTGGGCGAAGCGCTCGAAGATCGGCTTCAGTGCCGCACTGCGCCCGCTCTGGAAGCGCTCCCAGGCGCGCGCGAGCAACTGATTCTTGAACTCGATCACCGGCCCAAAATCGACGCGGTTGGGTGGAAACGACGCGGCGCCGAGATCGGCGGCATCGAGCAGTCCGTCCTCGATGAGCCGTTGCGGGCTGATCAAATAGGGATTGCCGGCGAATGCGGAAAAACTCTGATAGGGAGAATCACCAAACCCGGTCGGCCCGAGCGGCAGTATCTGCCACCACGATTGCTTCGCCTGCGTCAGCGCATCGACCCAGGCGAACGCCGCCGGTCCCAAATCGCCGATGCCGTGGGGACCAGGCAGCGAGGTGGGATGGAGGAGAATGCCGGCGGAGCGTTCCGGTCGTGCGGGGCGTGCTTCCGTTGTCATGGACAGAGTCCCTGGCAGGATGAACTGCGGGCGGGTTAAACTTCATTGTACGGGCGCACATCGCGGTTGGCCTGAACGGTTGCGCAAGAAACTTCGTAACCGTTCACCCCTCTCCCCTGTACGCAGGGGAGAGGGGCCGGTGGTGAGGGGTTGAGGCGTCCCATAACGGTCTGTTCCTCCCCCTCACCCCCGGCCCCTCTCCCCCTGAGTACAGGGGGAGAGGGGAGGTGAACGGTTGCGCAAGAAACTTCATTGCTATTGTCGGATCGTGGGTTACAATCAACGAAACTGCAAACCAGAGCGCACGGCTTCTCGGAGAATAACCGTGATCAACTTGCTGGGGTCGCCGCGACGATTGTGTGATGGGGTGTCTCGACGCGAGTTTCTGACTCTCGGCAGCCTCGGCGCCCTCGGCTTCGGGCTCTCGGATCATCTCGCTCATGCCGCCGAACGGTCCGGGGCCGGACGCGGCTTTGGACAGGCGAAGGCGTGCATTCTCATTTTTCTGTACGGATCCCCGCCGCAGCACGAGACGTTTGATCCCAAGCCCGATGCCGTCGCGGAAGTGCGCGGCGAGATCGGTTCCATTCCGTCGGTTGTGCCTGGTTTGCGCGTGTGCGAATTGTTGCCACGCACGGCGCAAATCATGAACGAGGTGACGGTGGTGCGTTCGATGACGCATCGCTACCCCGAGCACGGCGTCGCCTATGCCGTCAGCGGCATGCCAACTTACACGCCGGAGTTGGAGACCCGGCCGCGCGACGCCCGGCATTGGCCGTACATCGGCTCCGTGGTCGATTATCTTGCCCAGCGCCAATCTGACTCATCGCGCCGCAGCGTCTCCGCGATGCCTCGCAACATCGCCCTACCCTGGATGCTGAACTCGAAAACCGATATTCTCGTCAACGCCGGCCCCTTCGCGGCGTTTCTCGGGCAGGCGTACGACCCGCTTTGGACAGACTTCACCGGCCCGGGCACGCAGATCGTTCCCCACTACACCGATAGCCAAACGCGCGACTTCCACGATCCGTTCGGCGGCACGTTGCCCAACGGTCGCTTTATACTCTCGACCGAGAGCCGATTGCGCGACGATATCCCGGTCGAACGCTTGAACGTGCGGCAAGCGCTTTTACAACAATTCGAACAAGCGCAGCGGCGCCTTGGGAGTGAGGGCTCCGCTCTCTCCTCGCCCTCTGGGAGAGGGGTTGGGGGTGAGGGTATCTTCGATCATCATCGCCAGCGTGCCTACAGCCTGCTCACGTCGAACGCGGTTCACCACGCGCTCGACATCGCGCGCGAGCCGCTCGCGCTGCGCGAACGCTACGGCATGACGCTGTTCGGGCAATCCTGCCTGGCGGCGCGGCGCCTTGTTGAAGCGGGCACGAAGTTCGTCACCGTCTTCTGGGACGGCTACGGCCAGTTCGGCAACTGCGCCTGGGACACTCACAACAACCATTTCCCACGCCTCAAGGAATATCTCCTCCCCGGTTTCGACCTCGCCTATCCAACGCTGATCGAAGACCTGCGCCAACGCGGCCTGCTCGACGAAACCCTGGTGCTGTGCCTCAGCGAACACGGCCGCACGCCGCAGATCGACTCGCGGCCGCGCGGCGCCGGCCGACATCACTGGTCGCGCGTCTATTCGACGGTGCTCGCGGGCGGCGGCATCGCCCGCGGTCGTGTCGTCGGCAGTTCGGACAGCCAAGGCGGCGACGTGCGCGATACACCGATCTCACCCAAGGACATTCTCGCGACTGCGTTTCATCTGCTCGGCATCGACCCGCACACCTTGGTGCCAAACGCGCAAGGGCAACCCTTGCCGATCGCCGGCGATGGCGAACTGCGCTCCGAATTGCTGAGCGCGAGCTGATCGACTGTCTGACGAAACGAGGCCAAGGCATGAACCCGTCATTTCGATTGGAAGCAACGGTCTCATGCGGAGCAGGAAAATGCTTGGCAGGAGACGTTCCGAACGATTATCATGATTGAGATGGACGATCCCGCGTTCACCCCCCGCTCTCTCCGAGAACGACTCGACGAATTTTATCGTCGCCTCAAAATTCTACCGCGTGCAGACTCAGCGGCAGACGCCCTGCGACAACTGTGTCAAGAGCTCGAGCGAGTTGAAGATGACTGGAGCGGAATTCCGAAACAAGCGCCAGTCCCATTGCCGTCGAATTCGGATGGCAGGATGTACTGTCCCCTCGACGACTTCATGGAAAAACGGGACGACGGCAGCATCGTCGCACTGACTCGCGGGCACCGCGTCGAGATCGGCAAGGACGGATCGGTCCGAATCGTCAGCAAGATCACGGGAGAATTGGAGTTCGAAAAATGATCACCTTTGATCCGCTCGCCGCCATGAAAGAGCTGGCTAATCGGCTCGCAACGGAGAACGCCGGCCTGCAAACCCAAGTGACGGCGTTTCCTTCGGGCAGCGCGATGCTCGATGCGCGTCGCGATGGGCGCGCATGGGTCATGGCTTACTCGCCAAGCCATGGATTTGGCGTCGATCAACTGCACCCGGACGACGGATTTACAACAGGCTTTGACTTTGTATCTACACAATTCGAGCCTGCCGCCCGACGGCTAGGCGAATTGACGCATGTCGAATTCTCTCGCCAGGCGCCAGCGATTTCTCTCCTCGTCGTACAGGCACACGACATCGAGAAATCGAAGGAGTTCTACGGTCTTCTTGGCTTGAGCTTTGCCGCGGAGAAACATGGGGCGGGGCCTCGCCATTTCGCCGCCGTCGTGGATGGAATGGTATTTGAGATCTACCCCTGTCGCACTAACCTTGCGGCCGCGCCGTTGCGCGTCGGCTTTCGCGTCGGCGCGGTTGACCCGATTCTTGAACGCCTTCGCGTTCACGGCGCGCGAATCGTCAATGAGCCAAACGACTCGCCCTGGGGACGCCGTGCCGTGGTCGAAGATCCCGATGGCAACCGAGTCGAGTTGACAGCGCCGCTCCCAAGCCAACTGCATCAACCCTGAGGACATTACTCATGCCGAATCGATGCCTGCCGATCTTGACGGCCGCGATCCTCATCATTGCGGCGCCACTTCAGGCCCAGCAACGGCCCGCCTACCGCATCCAGCTTGACACCATCACCAAGGGTCTCGAAGGCAAACCGTACGACGGCAAGAAATGCTACACGCAGGCGCGGGCCGGCATCGTGCTGCGCGAAGGGCGCGAGCCGCGCATCGTCGTCACGATGAGCCCGCTACTCTTGACCGGCAGCGATGTCTACTACGAACTCCACGAGATGCGCAGCGACGACCTCGGCAAAACCTGGACCGGGCCAATCAAGCATCTCGATACGCTCGGCCGGCGTCCAGGAGGCATGCTCAACGGTAAACCCGTCGAAGTCGCCTGCGGGGATTTTTGGCCCAAGTGGCATGCCACGTCGGGCAAGCTGCTCGGTACCGGGCACACGGTCGCCTATGTCGACGACAAGGCCCCGGTCAAAAACCGCTTGATCGCGCCGACCTACTCCGTGTACGACGCCGACAAAGGGACCTGGCTGCCGTGGACGACGCTTGAGCTCCCCGAAGGCAAGCTGGGGCAAGCATGCGGCGCCGGCTGCTGCCAGCGCGTCGATCTGGCGGACGGCTCAATCCTGCTTCCCGTCTACCATCGCGAAAAGGATTCGCCGTTCGCCCGCTCCACGGTGCTTCGCTGCGGCTTCGACGGCAAGACGCTCAAAGTTCTGGAGATCGGCGACACACTCAAGCGCGACTTCAAACGCGGTCTGCCCGAACCGTCGCTCGCCGTCTTCAAGGGAACGTATTATCTGACACTCCGTGAGGAAGAGGCTGCCTACGTCGCCGTCAGCAAGGACGGACTGCACTTCGGCGAACTGAAGAAATGGACCTTCGATGACGGCGCCGACCTCGGCAGCTACAACACCCAAGCACACTGGGTCACGCACTCCGACGCGCTTTACCTCACCTACACTCGTAAAGGCGCAAACAACGATCACATCTTCCGCCATCGCGCCCCGCTATTCATAGCCGAGGTTGACACGCAAAAGCTGCAAGTCAAACGTGCCACCGAGCGAATTCTCATTCCCGAAAAAGGGGCCCGCTACGGCAACTTCGGCGTGTGCAACGTCAGCGAGCGCGAAACCTGGGTGGTCGAAACAGAATGGATGCAGCGTCCGCCGGCCGAGTTCGTGATCCCCGTCAATAACAAGTGGGGCGCCGAGGCGCGCGTCTACGCCGCGCGCATCATCTGGGATCGGCCGAATCTGAGTTGGAACCGGAATTGACGGGCGATGACTATCCCTTCTTGACGGCCGGCGTGAACTTCACGAGTTTCAGCGTGATCTCGTGACCCTTGGTCTTGATTCGTTGCTGGGCCATGCCGTCGCCGGGCAGAAACCAATAGTCGATCTCGACGCGATCCTCACCTTGCTGATTGTCGCGGAATGAGATGATGAGAAGCTTGGAGGCCCTGTCGCCGACTTTGACATCGGTGAGTTGCGGAGTGAAAGTCCCCTTGATAGTCGTGTTGCCACTGGTCGAATTGGCTTCCCAGGCCTTGCCTACGAATGCGTCCGGCAACTTGATGAATAGCAACGGCGGCGTAATCTGCGTGTCGGCAGCGTGAACACGGTGGATGCCGTCTTCCATGCGTACGACGTGATCGCGCGTCGTCTTACCGCCACTGGTTGACTTGAGGATGTGGCCGTCGAACTTCTTCTCCGGCATTTCTTTGCCGTCTTTCGTCATTTTGGGCCGAACGTAAATCTCCTCGCGCTCGACCTCGACGACAACGGTACGGTTGGAACTGCCTTGCTTCGCCTTGTGATCGAAGACTTGATAGATCCACGTGTCGCCGACGCGCAGCGGATAATAGTTGCCGATCTCAGGCGCCTGGGTCGTCGCCATGGCGCTCCAGGCAAACGGCGTCAGAAGGAGGATTGATGTCGTAATTGCCTTTTTCATGGGGTTGCTCCGAATGGCTGACGCCTGCCTCGATTGCCTGGTTCAACGCGCTTGCGATATCTGCGCGAACCATCTCATTTTACCGGAATGACAAGGATTTGTGAAAGAGGAATTGCGCGTGCGCAATCAACTATCATCGGTCCAAGGGCAACCGGACTTGACCCGAATCGGGAAACCGCGTATCGCCCGCTCTTGAGGCGTGTGTGGATGCCTACGACGCCTTCCAAGGAACAAGGAGAAGTTTGATGATTGCGAAAAAGCTCCTCTGGTCGGTGTTCGCCGTCGTGTTGTTGCTGAACACGGGTTGTTGCCACTTTTGGGAAAACTGGTGCGAACGCCCGCACCGCCTGGGACACGGGGTGCCCCATTGCCAGCCCACCCCGCAATATTGCGCTCCGGTGCCGCAGCATTGCTCGCCGACATCGCAAAGTTATTCGTCGCCGCCGCCCCCCTTGGCCACTCCGGGGACGCCGACCTGGCAACGCAGTCCGTAATGCTGGCCCACCACCACGTCAAGCAAACCTACGGCCACGCGTGAGGAAACCCCTCGCGCCGGCCGTTTTTTTTCGAGCATGCCTACTGCGGATAATCGGCAAGCTGGGCGATTTTCTCGGCTTCGGCAATCCTGCTGTGGCATCTCGGCGCGGAATTGATTACCATAACTCATAGCGATTCCCTCCGGGTCGAGGGAGCGCAGATGACGTTATGGAGAGACAACCATGGCCAGGATTCGGTTCGGCATCCTCGTGTTCGGCGTGTGCACCCTTTTGACGTCGGTCAACGCGAATGCCGGCGAGCAGGCCCTGAAGAAAGAACTGGCCGTTCTCAACAACCTCACCGGCAACGACCCGATGCGCGGCACCCTCAAGGCGCTCGTTGACAACCCAGACCACGCCAAGAAGCTCATCGCCCACGCCCTCCCGGCGGCCAAGAAAAAAGAACTGTCCTACAACGCCGGCCTCGTACTCGCGCTTGCCGCAACCGATCTGAAGGACATGAAGTCGGCCGAGATCTTCTTCCGCGTCTGCATGGAGCAAGGCGCCAAACTGCAAAGCTTCGAGAAGCTCAAACAGTCCTATGGGCTGCTGATCGAACTCTACTACGATTCTCGGCAATACGCCGACTGCACGCGCATCTGCAAGGAACTGCTCGAACTCAACACCGACGACGACAAGGACCGCAAGGTCGTCGGCCTGATGGTCAACCGCCGCGGCGAAATCGAATTCCGCGAGCCGACCGATCGCTTCGACACGGCCCAGCGATTGCGTCCTTTCATCTACGAAATCTACGTCAAGGCAACGGCCAGGCAAGGACGCTACGATCAGGCAGTCAAGCTCGTCGATAACCTGCTCAAGAAAAACGACGACTGGATCGATCGCCAACTCAAGGCCTGGGTTCTCAAGGAAGCCGGGCGACTCGATGAGGCCGCCGGTGTCTATGAAGACGTCATCAAGCAGGTCAACGCCGACGATCGCTTCGAGCAGAAGGACAAAGATCGCTACATCGAGCAATTCCGCTACGAGGTCAGCAACGTCTACGTCGAGTTGAAAAAGATCGACCGTGCCACGGAGCATCTCGAATTCCTCGTCAAGAAACGCCCCAACGATCCGGTCTTCTACAACGATCTCGGCTACATTTTGGCCGATCACGACCTGCGTCTCGACGAGGCGGAGAAGCTCATCCGCAAGGCGATCGACCTCGATCGCGCGGCCCGCAAGAAAAGCCCCGAATTCAATCCGAAAACCGATCACGACAAGGGCGCCTACCTCGACAGCCTGGGCTGGGTTCTCTTCAAACAGAAAAAGCTCAAGGAAGCCAAGGACTGGCTCATCAAAGCCACCGAGGACAAGAACGCCCAGCACATCGAGATCTACGACCATCTGGGCGACGTGTACATGGCCCTCGGCGATCGCAAGGGCGCCATCCAGGCGTGGCAGAAGGGCATCGAAGTCGTCACCGAGAGCCGCCGCGATCAGAAGTTGAAGACTGCGGTCGAAAAGAAGCTCGACAACGCCAAGAAGCCGAAGTGAATTGTCGCTTGCGGCGTGCATGAGGACGGAATGGACCAACCAATTCGCATCGTCCTCGCCAAGGTAGGGCTCGATGGCCACGACCGCGGCATCAAAGTCGTGGCGCGCGCCCTGCGCGACGCGGGGCTGCACGTCATCTACGCCGGCCTCTGGCAGACCCCGGAAGCCGTCGTGCGCACTATCGCCGATGAAGATGCCGATTGGCTGGGGCTTAGCCTTCTCTCCGGCGCGCACATGACGCTGGTGCCACGCGTCCTCGACTTGATGAAGCAGGCCGATCTTCCCAACGTCGGCGTCTTGGTCGGCGGCATCATCCCTGAAGCAGATATCCCGAAGCTCATGGCAATAGGGGTCGCGAAGATCTTCGGCCCCGGCACCTCGCTGGATGAAATCATCACATTCGTCAAGACACCGCGGGAGCCGAAATCATGATCGCCGCGCTGCTCGATCGGCTGCGCCAGGGCGATCGCAACGTACTGGCGCGTCTCT
The DNA here is from genome assembly GCA_005799265.1 of Planctomycetia bacterium. Classification (GTDB taxonomy): domain Bacteria; phylum Planctomycetota; class Planctomycetia; order Gemmatales; family Gemmataceae; genus SIAQ01. The sequence continues at coordinate 11,517 of SYHD01000167.1, forward strand.
TGAGCCACGCCGCGCGCGGCGAACACTTGGCCGAAATGCAGGCAACACTTCTCCCCTCTCCCTGTGGGAGAGG
>SYHD01000168.1 GCA_005799265.1 Planctomycetia bacterium
AGGTCGTCGTGAATCAGCGAGTAGGTGTGAATCATCTCGACGGCACACGCCGCGGGCAGCGCTTGTTCGTCCGACCCGCCGGCCGCATGCGCCGCCATCAAGACGAGCGCGGGACGCAGCCGTTTGCCGGGCGCGAGCAGGCTATAGCGCATGGCATCGAGCAATATCGACGGGGCCTCACGTTCGGAGGTGAGAAATCCGGCGAGTTGTCGATCGACGAGCGCTTGCTTGGACGCCAGGTAGGCTTTGAGATCGAAGGGCACGTTCTTGGTCCTCATCCCGCAGGCTCCTTCGTCGCCTGCGGGCTTGGTTCAAATGGTTTGAGCACGGGGTTGCCTGCGTCGTCCTTGCCGGTCAACTCGAGGATACGTTGCTCGACTTTGCGCAGTTGTTCATAGCAGCGCCGTAACAGGCCGACGCCTTCTTCATAGCGCTGAAGGGCCTGCTCCAGGCCGGTGTCGCCGTCCTCGAGATCTTGAACGATCTTGTCGAGTTCAACGAGCGCTTGTTCAAAGGTCTTGGGTTCGTTCATGATCTCTTCTGCCCTGCCGCCTGTGGCTATGCGTTCATGAGGCTATGCCGCAAGCGGCGATTCATTGCATTTGCTTCGCTCGCACCTCGGCGCGGAGCGTGCCATCCGTGAGGACGATCTCGACGGCGTCACCGATATTCGCTTGCGCGACGCCGCGAATGACTTGCTTGTCGGGCACGGTCCGTGTCAGGCTATAACCCCGCGCCAGCACGTTCAAGGGGCTAAGCGATTCGAGCTTGGCAGCCAAGGTTTCGAGCCGCCGTTGCGCGTTATTAAGGCGAAATTGCAATGAGCGCGTCAGGCGGTCTTCGCAATCGTCGAGCCGGCGTTCCTCGTTGCGCAATCGTTCGAGCGGGACACGGAAGACTCGCCGCTGCCGTAAACTCTCCAGGCGTTGCTGTTGAGCCTGAAACTTGTTCGTCAAGAGATCGAGCAGCCGTTGCTTGCGCGCACGCAGCATCTGGATCAACTCGGCGCGATCGGGCGTCGCCAACTCGGCGGCCTCGCTGGGCGTGGCGGCGCGGCGATCGGCGACGGCGTCGGCAATCGTGACATCAATCTCGTGCCCAACCGCGGAAACAATCGGGATCTTAGACCCGAAGATAGCGTGGGCGACGATTTCCTCGTTGAAGGCAGCGAGATCCTCGCTCGAACCGCCGCCGCGGCCCAGCAGGATCACGTCGATGCCCGCACATTGATTGAGTCGCTCCAGCGCCGCTGCGATTTCTTGGGCCGCTCCGACGCCCTGGACGCGCACGCCGACGACCCAGATTTCCGCGCACGGCCAGCGGCGCGTGATGATCGTGAGTATATCGCGAATCGCCGCGCCGGTCGGACTGGTGACCAACGCGATACGCCGCGGCATCGCCGGCAACGGCTTTTTGCGTTCCCGTGCGAAGTAGCCGAGCTTGTCGAGTTTCTCCTTGAGCTTGCGCAGGGCCAGATCCTGAGCGCCTTCGCCGGCCTGGTAGAGTTCATCAACCGTGAGTTGATACTTGCCGTGCGGCGGATAGACCGTGATCTTGCCGCGCACGACGACTTCCATGCCGTCCTTGATGGCGTAGCGATGGCGTTGGGCGGTGCTCTTCCACATGACGGCCGGCAGCACGGCAGTCTTGTCCTTGAGCGTGAAGTAGACGTGCCCCGAGCCCGGGACAGATACGCTAGTGATCTCGCCGACGGCCCACACCGAGGCAAAACCGAATTCGAGCTGCGACTTGATCTGGGCAGTCAATTCGCCGATCGAAAGAGGTTTCACGGTGGCTGGTTTGGTGGGGAGCATGAGTTCGTTAGTTTGGAATTTTGTTAGCCGGACGCGCAAGCGACGGAAGACACATCCGTCGCTTGCGCGTCCGGCTAACACGTGGTTCGCCAATCGCTGATTACACGGCGGCGCACGGCAGATTGAACGTATCGGCAACCGCGGGACTCGTTACTTTCCCTTGATGGATATTGACGCCCTGAGCGAGCGCGGCGCTCTGCCGAATCGCGTCGGCGTAACCATGTTTCGCGAGTTGCAGCACATACGGCAACGTCACGTTGGTCAAGGCATAAGTGCTCGTACGACCCACGGCGCCGGGCATGTTGGTCACGCAATAATGAACGACGTCTTCTTCGATGTACGTCGGCTTCGAGTGCGTCGTCGGCCGGGCAGTCTCGACGCAGCCACCTTGATCGATGGCGACGTCGATGATGACGGCGCGTTTCGGCATCCGCTTCAAATCGTCGCGCCGCACGAGCCGCGGCGCTTTCGCGCCGGGAATCAACACCGCACCGATCAGCAAATCCGCGCGCGACAGCGAATCGACGATGTTGTGGCGATCGCTGTAGAGCGTCGTGACGTTGGTCGGCATCACGTCGTCGATGTAGCGCAGGCGGTCAAGGTTGATGTCAAGCAGGATGACGTTGGCGCCAAGCCCGGCTGCCGTCTTGGCGGCGTTGGCGCCGACGATGCCCGCGCCGAGCACGACGACGTTGGCGGGCAAGACGCCAGGCACGCCACCGAGGAGAATGCCGCGGCCCTCGAAGGGGCGCTCGAGGAACTTCGCCCCCTCTTGAATGCTCATACGCCCCGCGACTTCGCTCATCGGCGTCAACAGCGGCAGATTGCCGTGCTTGTCCTTGATCGTTTCATAGGCGATCGCCGTGATGCCAGACTTCATGACGGCGTCGGTCAAATCGCGATCGGCGGCGAAGTGGAAATACGTGAAAACGATCTGCCCGCGCCGCAGCATCGGCCATTCCGGGTGCAGCGGCTCCTTCACCTTGACTATCAGGTCCGACCGCGCCCAGATCTCCGCGGCGGCGCCGACGATCTCCGCGCCATTGGCCGAATACTGCTCGTCGGCGATGCCGCTCCCCTGCCCTGCCCCGGCCTGAATGAGCACCCTGTGGCCGGCACGCGTCAACTCTTCGACGCCGACCGGAATCATCGCGACACGATATTCATCCGTCTTGATTTCCTTGGGAACGCCGATCGTGTAGGTGTTCATGCCGGATGCTCCAAGCAAAGGAAGAGGTGCACAGTCCATTGTTGTTGAGTTACGATTTGCCGAGGCAAGGTCAAGGCGTCTGCCCTGGGCAGCGGACGGGGCGTGGTGCAATTTGCCTCGATTAATGCGGTCCGGTCACTCCGTGACCGGAAGGATTGCCGGTCACGGAGTGACCGGACCACAGACTGTACCACTACTTGCGGCCGCTTCTCTTTGAATTGCAATCTACTAGAACAAGTGCAACACTGCCGCATATGGGTTGGCGCTCGGATGGAACCCTGGAATCGCCATGCGGGAAGCGGCAGTTTGGACGGTCATTCCTGAATACTGGGAGAACTCGAATGAAATGCACGTTGATCGCGGCCTGCTTGATGGGCCTGTCGCTTTTCGGCACGAGCTTCGCGCAGGACAAGAACCCGCGCGTGGTGATGGAAACCAACATGGGCAAGGTGACGATCGAGCTTTATGCCGAGAAAGCGCCGCTCACCGTCAAGAACTTCCTGAAATACGTGGACGACAAGCACTACGACGGCACGATCGTCCACCGCATCATCGCCGACTTTATGATCCAGGGGGGCGGCTACGAGCCGGGCATGAAGGAAAAGAAGACGCGCGACCCGATCAAGAACGAATCGACCAACGGCATCTCTAACGAGCGCGGCACCATCGCCATGGCCCGCACACCAGTGGCCGACAGTGCGACCTCTCAATTTTTCATCAACACCGTCGAAAACAAGTTCCTCGATCGCGCCAACGCCGACGATAATGTCGGCTACTGCGTGTTCGGCAAGGTCGTCGAAGGGCTTGATGTCGTGGACAAGATGCGCCGCGTGCCGACCAAGAAGACGGTTCCGGTGGAAGACGTGGTCATCAAGTCCATCCGCCGCGCTCAATAACTTTCAAGCCCGCAGGCGAGCGTAGCGAGCCTGCGGGCTTTTCCCACGGAGTCCCCTCCACCATGAAACGATGTGGGTTCATCGCGCTGGCGTCGTTATTGCTCGCACTGTCCGCGTGCAGCAGTGGTCCGTCCGGGCCGAACCCGGTCGTCGTCATGGAGACCTCCATGGGGCCGATCAAGATCGAGTTGAATCAAGAGAAGGCGCCGATCACCGTCGAGAATTTCCTCAAGTACGTGGACACCAATCACTTCGACGGCACGATTTTTCACCGTGTCATTCCCGACTTCATGATCCAGGGAGGCGGTTTCGAGCCGGGTCTGAGGCCCAAGGCGTCCAAGTTCAGGTCGATCCGCAACGAGGCCGACAACGGCCTGTCCAATGCGCGCGGCACGATCGCCATGGCGCGCACTGACGATCCACACAGCGCCACGGATCAGTTTTTCATCAACTCCGTTGACAACGGCCGTAAACTCGATCGCAAGGGAAACAACGCAGGCTATGCGGTATTTGGAAAAGTCATCGAGGGGCTCGATGTCCTGGACAAGATTAGCGCCGTGAAAACGGATTCGGCAGGGGGACATGACGATGTTCCCGTGAAAAATGTGATGCTCAAATCGGTTCGCCGCGTGGAAGCGAAATAGCGTCAACTTTTGGGGGATGAATACAATGCGTTGCTGGCTCGCAATGATGGCAGTTGGGGGATGCGGTTTGCTTCTCGTGGCGGCGCAGGCGCAACAGCCCGCGGGCAAAGGGCCGGTGCTGCCTCCCGTCAATCCGGCCACGGCCAAGCTCGATATTACCGTCACCGATCTCGATGGGCCTGGCTTTGGTATCGCCTACGGCAGCGAAGCGAATCTCATCGTCGCCGCCTGCGAAAACGGCACGATCCAGGCATTCAAAAAGGAGACGATCGAAGCGTTCAAGTCAGGCAAGGGGAAGCCGGATGTGTGGAAGGGACATCAAGGCCCTGTGCGCGCGATCGGCTGGCACGGCGGGCCGACGCTGGTCTCCGTCGGCGCCGACAAGAAGGTCAACTTCTGGAAGATGCCCGAAGGCAAAGCCGGTCTATCGGCAAGCAGCGATTTTCGTGTGCGCGCCACCGCGTTATCGATGGACGGCAAGAGCTTCGCCAGCGCCGGCGAGAGCGACTCGATCCAACTTTGGGATGTCGCCGCCGGGAAGCCGACCACCAAGCTCACCGACAAGATGGACTGGACCCTGTGCGTTGCCTTCAGCGCGGACGGCAAGCAACTTCTCTCCGGCGACTACCTCGGCGTCGTTCGTCTTTGGGATGTGGCCTCGAGCAAGAAAATTGCCAACCTTCCGGCTCCTCCGGTTCCGGCTCCGAAGACGCCGCCCGATCCGATCTCGGTGACGTGCGTCGCATTTGGACCCGACGGGAAAACGGCGATCCTGGGGAATGCCGACGGCGCGGTGCAACTCTTCAATCTCGGCGACGGCAAAATCGTCCGCACCTTTACCGGCCACACCGGGCCGATCACCGGCATCGCTTTTCATCCCACGGGCACGTTGATGGCGACGTGCAGCAAAGATCGCACCATCAAGCTCTGGAACCCCGCCGCGCCGCAGCCCGCCGTGCAAGCCCTCAAGAGCCTCGACGGCCACACCGCGTGGATCGAAGGCATCGTCTTCATGGAGGAAGCAACGAAACTGGCGAGCGTCAGCGCCGACCAAACGGTGCGCATTTGGGACCTCGCGGAACCGCCGAAAAAGAAGTGAATTGCCGCTTGCCGCTAAGCGCTCGCGTGGTCGTATCCGAGCGCAAGGCCGCAAGCGGCAGTATGTTCGCTCAACGCCATTCCCACGGTACGTACCAGTGAAAATCATCCACTGGCTGAGGCAGTGGCCGTGAGTAAGAACGCGTCCACCCCGGCGCGCCCGTGTAGGGCGAATAAGGCGCCATCAATTGCGACGAATACGGGGGCCTCTGATAGCCCGCGGAGCCCGTGTTGGGCAAGTACGGCATCGTCGGCGTTGGCCGTTGGGACGAATAGGGGATCATTCGCGGCGCCGGGGCAGATGTAGGCATAGGTACAAACTGCGGCGCGTCCTCCGGGCGGGCGAACACCTGGCAGGCGTAGAACTTGCCGGTGCTGCTGCACGCCACGCCGACGCCGATCTCCGTGAACTGATCGTTCATGATATTCTTGTAGTGCCCTTCCGATCGCATCCAGCTATCGAACAGCGCCCAGGCTGGGTAAGCGTAGCCGCCCACGAACGCAATGTTCTCGCCGCAGCCGGCATGGCGATAACCGACCCGGCGCACGCGATCCTCCAGCGTCAGATCGTCCAGCGTGTGCGCCATCACCTCTTGGCTGGCCATATTGCGGGCGTGCTGTAGGGCGGCGCGGGTCAATTCCTCATTGACGCGCAAGGGCCCTTTGCCCTTTTGCATGCGGGCCGCGTTGGTCCACGCCACGATCGGCGCGGCCATTTCCGCGGCCGACGGACGCGGCTGAGCGTTGACTGATGCGGGAACCATGACAAGCACGAGCGTCAACAGCATCAACGCCGGGGGTAAACGGCGGGGGTTCATGGTGAATTACCTCATCGATATTGGACAAGGGAGATGGCGCCCCGCCGAATCCTCGGCAGAGCGCGCACGGTGCCGACATCCATACATTGCCGATGGAGTGCGGACTGTCACGTCATTCGCGTCGAGAAGTTGGTGAAAGAGCGGCTTTGTCAAGCGCACAATCGGTGAGAGGCTCAGAAATTCGCACCCATCGCGCTCGCACGCACGGAAGGTTGGGTACAAGCGTTACGTCCTGCTCGATTTAGCATGAGGTCGTAGGCAGGTTCGCCTCACGGCATTTCATTCCGCGGGTTCGATTACCGCGGACATGCTCCCCTGGCAACGCTTCAGTAGTGGGTCGGGGCCGAAGGCGTGGATCTGGTCGCGCTTCAGTTCCGCACGCTCCAGGCTTGTCGTGTCCACGATGACGCGGCCCTGGGTGTCGACCTCTTTCGCCATCTGGTAGCCGCGCTCCTCGGTGTGGCCGAACAGGACCTGCAACATGTGGATTACGTATTGATAGGTGTGATCGTCGTCATTCAGAAGGATGACGTGATACGGCGGCTGCCGCTTGGTTCTGGTCTCGGTTTTTTCTTCGGGCAAGGTGATCGTTTCAGCCATAGGGAATAATCCTCGTCCACTTGCGGCTACCCCAGCTTCTTGCGCGAACGGCGGCCGCGCACGAAGCGATCGAGTACGTAGCCGCCGAGTTCGCCTGCATTACAGTATATCGCCAACCCCTGGCCGATGCGGGCCATTTGATCGACGAAGTTAACCAGGTCGAGGTAAAAGTAGTCCTCAATCAAGGCAAAAGTGGAGAGCTGAACACCCGCCTGCACGCACGCTTGCACCTCTTGCAGTGTGGCGCGGGCAGTGCGTTCGTGCGGCGGATACATCAGAACCAGCTCGCGGCCCTCCAGGTGGGCGGTCGGTTCGCCGTCGGTGATGCAGATGATCTGTTTGTTCACCGCGGACTGCCGCTTCAAATGTTCGCGGGCAAACTTCAAGCCCGCTTGAATGTTCGTGAAATGCTCCGGCACGAAATCGGGCGGGGCATCGAGATTAACGCGCAGGAACACCCGGCTATCGAAGATGCTCACCGGCTTCGGCGCCGAGTGCAGGAGCGTACGTTCCGTCAATGGCGACGCATAGGTATAAAACCCTATCACCTTCAGGCTGTCCTCTGAATAGCGGCTGCGCACCAGCGCTTGCAGCGCGAGCGCGACCTTCTTGGCGTGATAGTACTTGCCGTAGCGAGCCATCGAGCCGGACATGTCGATCAGCACGACCGTGGCGCAGCTTGTTTGATATTCGGTTTCATGGACGACGAAGTCTTCCTCGCTGACCGTAAGCCGCGGACCGTAAGCATCGCGCCCCCCGTGATGGTGGTCTTCATCACGCGGAGCGTGATGGGTACGATGCATGGCGTTTTTGAGCGTCTCGTGCAGGTTGAGATTCGCGACCGGATCGCCGTACTCGTAAGGCTTCGAGTCTTCGTGCCGAATCTGGCCCGTCCCCTTGAAGTCGGACGGATGCTTGCCCTGCATGTCCTTCTTGTCGATGCTGAATAACTCATCGAGCGCCTTGTTCTCGATGCGGCGCACGCCCTTGGCCGCGACCGCGTATTTGCCGGTCTCGTCTTTTTCGAGGAAACCTTCCTTGATGAGGAGCTTGACAAGGTCAGGATTCGCCTCGTCCAGATGATCGAGTTGGCGCAATACGTAATCGCCATATTCGAGAAGATGCTCGGCGAGCTTGTCGAAAGCGGCGTCCGCGGAGAGGGGACGAAATTGCTGGGAGCCGTCCCATTCGGAGAATTCAAAGATCGGCATCGGCTAATCCAAGTAAAAAGGCAAAAGGAAAAAGGAAAAAGGAAAAAGGAGAAGACTTTGGCGCGTATCACTTTTTCCTTTTTCCTTTTTACTTTTGCCTTCCGAAGGTCACCACGGTCAGATCGTCGTGCGGTTTGCGGCCGGTGGCGTGGCGGTGCACGGCCTCCACCAGACGCGTGCCCATGTCCTTGGCGTTCATCGGGCCGCCGTTGAGGGCGGCATAGACGCCGTTCATGCCGAAGTCCTTGTCGTCGCGGCTTTGCGAGTCGGGCGCGCCGTCGGTTATCAGCGTGACGAAATCGCCGGGGGCCAGCGTAAATGTGTTGGCTTGATACGCGATTCCTTCGACAATACCGAGCGGCAACTCGGTTTGGTCATAGCTGCAGCCGTCCTCGAACTTCTTGCTCGCCTCGCGATAAATGATCGGCGGCAGATGACCGGCGTTGACGACGGTGACGTTGTGCTGTGCCACGTCGAGAACGCAGGCGCCGAATGTGACGAAGCGGTCAAGTTGTCCGGCTTCCTGTATGTTGTCATTGAGTTTGGCGACCGCATCTGTCAGGTTCGCTTCGGTAAGGGTGCAGAATCGCGTCTCGGCACTGACTTTGGCCATCAGCAACGCCGCGGGAACGCCCTTGCCCGCGACGTCGCCGATCATGATGCCGACGCGATACTTGGAGAGCGGGATGAAATCGTAGTAATCGCCGCCGACTTCCTGTGCGGATTCGTAGTGCGCGAAGAATTCGTATCCCGGGGCCTGCGGGAGCAGCTTGGGCAAGAAGCTTTTCTGCACGCGCTTGGCGAGTTCCAGATCGCGTTCCAGTTCGGCGCGGGCAACCAGCGACTCGTGCATGCGTGCGTTCTCAAGCGCCACGCCCGCCTGGGCCGCCACTGCCATCAGCAGACGCAGATCGTCCTGCGTGAATTTCTTGAAGCGATCTTGCGTGTCAAGCTGGATGACACCCCCCGCCGTGCCGTCGTTGCGGCTCAGCAGCGGGGCAACGACCATCGAGCGAATCTTGCAATCCGCGATCGATTGCGACATGTCGAATTGCGAGTCGGAACTCGCGTCCAAGCTCAAGATTGCCTGGCCGGTGACCATGCAGCGATTGACGATCTTGCGGCTAAAGCGCGATTTGTCGTCGTCGTCGGGTCGGCGCGTGCGCACGACCTTGGCGAGCAGCTTGTCGTCTTCCTTGATGATGATGAACACGCGGTCGGCCTGGCGGAACACCTGGAATAGGCTATCCACGATTTTCGGGAAGAGGTCGTCCGTCTTGATCGTCTGTGTCAGTTCAACGCCGATCTGCAGGAGCATCGCCAGGCGTTCGGATGGCTGGGCTTCGAGGGGCTGCTCGTTGGTCGACGACTGGAAGGTTGCCTCGATGGTCGCGTTGTCCTTGTCTTCCTCCTCCATGTCGGCGGTGCGCTTCAAATGCTCCGGGAGCTTCGCCTTGGGAAGCCCCTCATAGAAGAGCATGGAGATACCACAAATGGTAATCTCGTTACCGTCCTTGAGCGCGGTGCGCGCTTTGATCTTGGCCTTGTTGACCTCGGTGCCGTTGCGGCTATTCATGTCTTCGATGTAGTAGCTGGCGCCGATCTTGCGGATGGCGGCATGCTCGCGGCTGACGGCGGGCACGTTCAGGACGACCTGACAGCCGTCGTTGCGGCCAAAAACGATGCGCTCGCCGACGAGATCGAGCCGCTTGCCTTCATTTGCGCCGTTGAGGAACTCGAGCAGAGGCATGGCAACACCTGGACCCATCACCACGTGGAACGATAAGAAGATTCTACGTCGTCATCAACGATTTCAATCACGTTAGCACGATCGCAGCCATGTTTCAAGCGTCAATGTTACACGTCCATTTGTCCCCATGTTCCGCCAGGGCACGAGAGAGACACGTGCTACCAGCGAAAGACCTGCCAGAGATTCGAGTAATCATTCGTCCACACTCTCAAGCTGGGCCGGGCCCGCGCCCGTTCCCAGCGCCGTGAGTCCAGAAGTCGTTGGACGTCCTCGTCGCGCCGTGCCAGGACCAGCCATTGGGAGCGCATGATGCCTTCCTGCTCCCGTCCTGTCGGTACAGGATGATCGCGAAAGTGAGCAACGCATGCCGTCTCAGCGTCGCGTGCAAGGTTTGCGAGCACCGGTTCGAGATCGACGTAGTGGTTCGAGATGTGTAACGCGATCAATCCGTCGGTTTCCAGATGATCGAGATAAACGCGCAACGCCTCGCGCGTCAGCAAGTGCACCGGAATCGCGTCGGAGCCGAACGCATCAACGACGATCAGGCCGAACTTCTGTTTCGTTCGCTTGAGTTGCACCAGGGCGTCGCCGAGTTCAATGCGAATGGCGCCTCGCGAGTCGCCCAAAAAGGTGAAGAGCTTGGGATCTTCGGCAATGCGTTTGACGCTGGGGTCGATCTCGAAGAAGGTCCACTCCTGCCCCTTGTCCGCATAATAAGCAAGCGAGCCTGTCCCAAGACCGATGACGCCGACGTGTTTCAGGCGTACATCTCCCTTGAGCGAGGCAAAGACTTCCCCGATCGGACCATCGACGGAGTAATAGGTCAGCGGCAAATGGCGGCGCGCGGGATCGAGGCTCTGCTGGCCGTGCACGGTGTTGCCGTGAACGAGCCGCCGCAGTCCATCGACCTCGGTAACACGATGGATCCCGAAATAGCTACGTTCTCGATACGCCGAGACGCCGTGAACGCCGTAATTCAGCCCGCTAGCAAGCAGGATCGCGGCGATGCCCAGAGCGAAACGTGCGGGCCTCGTCTGCATGAGATAGCACGCGATCAGCGCGACGCACACGACTCCCACGGCCGCGCGCGTGTCGCGATTGAAGGCGGCGAGCGCGGAGGTTTGCAGAATCCCGATCAGGATCGCCGCGGACACGCCGAGTCCGAGAGCCGTGAGCCAATCGGACCGCGTCGCCTGGGTCGCCTTGTCAAGACCGAACACGCAAGCCAATGCGATCATCAGCGGATACTCGAACAGGCCCCAAAACAGGACCGGCGCCACGAGCGCGTTGAGCACACCGCCGAGGACGCCGCCCACGGCCAGACAGAGAAAGAAGTCAGTCAGATGCGCCGCCGCTGGCCGCGTGTTCGAGAGTTCGCCGTGACACACCATTGCCAACCAGAAGAAGCCGATGAGGTGCAATCCCATCACGACGAGCATCGGCTGCGTCGCTTCCATCACCAGCACGACGATCAACACAACGACCATCAATGGCAGCCAGCGAACGAGAATCGCATGTGGCAATAGACGCCGTTGCGCGAAGACGAGCGTAAACGTAAGCAGATACAGTGCCATCGGGATCAACCACAAGAGAGGGATGGCAGCAATGTCGGTTGTCAGGTGCGTGGTCACGCTCAGGAGCAGACTCGATGGTATGAGGGCGAGCATGATCCAACGGCCGCGTTGTCTCCAGGTCGGCGCTGCGGTCACGGCCGTCTCGGCAGAAAGCTGTGCCCAGGATGATGTCGCCCGCCACGGTACACAGAGCGCCACGAGCACCACGCATGCGATGAATCCGCCGCGCCACCACTCACTCATCTCCCGTAACCGCAGATAGGGTTCGAGCACGAACGGAAAGACGGCAAGCCCCAGGAAGCTGCCGACATTGCTCGCGGCGTAAAGGAAGTATGGATCGCGGTACGAGGCCGTTCGGTCAATGAACCAGAGTTGCAACAGCGGAGCCCCGGCAGACAGCAACACGAACGGCGCCCCAACCGCGAACGTCAACTCCAGTAGCAGCCAGCCGATTGGATGAACGCCCGGATCGATCACGTCAGGCAAACGAATCGGCAACGTGAAACACGCCGCGATCAGAAGGCCGACGTGCAAGATGGCGTGCGGACCAACGCCCAGCCAGCGCGGCCCGCCATGCGCGTAGGCGTACCCCACGAGGAGGCCCGCTTGAAAGAACACCATGCAGGTATTCCACGCCACGGGAGTACCGCCGAGCTGTGGCAGCACCATCTTGGCGCACATCGGCTGAACGATGAACAGCAGGCCGGACCCGAGCAGAATGGCTATCGAATACAACCAGATCATGAAATCGCCCTGGCCGCCGTAGAGGATGCGATCGATGGTATTATCGTCTTACATGACTCATAGACGGTGTGCAAGCGAGCCTCCCGTGTAGCTGGGACACCGACCTCCGTATTCGAGGCCAAGTGCGCGGAAAATCGCGGCGTGCCATCTCCTGCGCTTTGGCGGCGTAATCGGCGAGCGCGTGCAGGCGGGCTTCGTACTCCTTTTGCTGCGGCGGGATGAATTCTTCATTGGACGCGATCCGGCTCGGTATCGGCAGCTGGCCGGCGTCGAGATCGCAATCGCGCGTCCATATGGCGGCATCTCCGAATGGGATGGGATTGGAGAATGATACCGCAGATTTGCCCGCAAGGTTTCACGAGCTGCCTCCTAAGGGTATCGGTGTCTTACCTTTCTTAACATGGTCGATGAAAATGGAGAATGGTCAATGGATAATGGTTGATGGTCAATATTGAATTCGAAGCTCGTAATTGTCCATTAACCATTCTCCATTAGCCATTTTTCATTTCAGTCCACTGATACCCCTGGCACGGTTTTGTCACCTTCAGGTGGAATCGAGCTACGGCGCCACGCGCCGCCCGACGATGACAAACGAATGACGTTGAGCTGGGTAGCGATCCATGCACACGACATCGAGCTTTTCCCAGGCGAACGGCAACGACGCCTTGTCAGGATCGTTCACCGTGACGCAAAAGTAGCTTCCCACCGGCGGATGAACCGAATTGCTCGCCGGTTCACCAACGAGTTGGATGGGCCGATCCAGAAAGAAAGCGAAGCGGTGTTGCATCGGGCCGAGACTGTAGAACGGCACGTCATCGGGGAGCCTCTCCTTCAGAGCAATCATCGGGGTTTCGACATCGAGGCTCGCCTTGACCGTAATATTCGGATTCAGAATCGAACCGAACAATGCGAGCACGATGGCGCACGCAAAGGTGGGAATCGCGCTGGCGGCGCGACGGTATGCGAGATTCAAGACGCCCGCAACCAGGACCGCGGCAAGGAACAATGACAAGTGGCCCATCGGCTGCGCGTCGAGCGGGCGAAAAGAAAACGGCAAGGACCGCGCAAACACGACTAAGAGAGGCGAGGCAACAAGCAGGATGCCCACGGCGGTTCTCATCCAGACGAGCCGACGACGCAACACACTCCCTTGATCGGCCAACATGCCGCGTTCGAGGACCACGCCGACGAGAAGGGCGACGCAAGGATAGAGCGGAATCCAGTAACGCGCATTGGCGTTCGGGACCAGCCAGCATGTCGGAAACGCGACAATACACGCAATGGCCGTGAACTGGACGAGCGTCAACGCTGCTCCCAGTTGCGTGCGCAAGTCTCGACGTACGTACCCAAAGAGGAATATCGACCAGGGCATCATGCACGTGAATACCCAGCATGGGTAGATCAGCAAGTGCCGCAGGTACGTCGCCCAGCGACTGGTATCGAAGAAGCAACCGGCCGTGTCGTTCATTAACGTCTTCCAGGCGAATTCCCAGCCCAGCTGCCAGGAGTATGCCGCGAACCACGAGCCGAAGACAAGGCTGAAGGTCAGCAAGCCAAGGACGTGGCCCATGCTGAAGAAGCGTCGCCATTCGCCGGTCCAAAAGAGGTAGACGGCGCTGGTCGTGCCAAGGTAAACCGGCGCCTGCGTGCCTTTCGTGAGCGCCGCCAGACCCGCGATCGCATAGGCGCACATCCAGGTGCGCCAGTCAGGCCAACCCGAGGTGATGCCGCGATGCCAGGTGAGCAGTGCCGCACAAATGAAAAAGGAGAATAGTGACTCGGTCTCGGCCAGCCTGCCGATTTCAAGAAGTTGCACCATCGTCGCGAAAGCAGCGGCGGCGCTGAACGCGCCGAGAGGGCCGAGAAAACGCCGGGCATGGACGTACAACAGGAGGCAAGTCAAGAACACCGCGAGCACGCCGGGCAAGCGAACCGACCAGGGACTGGCGCCGCCGTGTAGGACCAGAGAAACAGCCATCGCCCAGCTTTGTAGCGGCGGGCGAGAATGAAAGGCCTCTCCTTGCAACCGCGGCACGATCCAGTCGCCGGTGCGCACCATCTCCTGGGCAATGCCGAACCAGCGCGACTCTTCACCGCGCACGGACACCGTATCGAGTCGTAGGAAATACGCGATGAGGACGATTGCCAAAAGGCCGATGATTTGCGGCTCACGCCAGGGAGAATTGGCAACAACGGGGCTTGGCTCATCCATGAGGGTAGACCCTGAATTTTTCGGGATCCAGGAGTCTACCGACGCGACAATTCCTGGAGATTACCGAATATACCTTACCAAGCCAAAATAGTGCAAGCGCAGATGTGTGTGCCTGAAACGGCCTGAAAATCGCGACGAATAGGCAAAGGATTGGGCGGCAAGGAATCGCCCCAAGCCAAGCCTCACAGCTTTCCTAGTGATGCCCGTGGCCGTGCCCGTCGCCATGCCCGTGTGCCGGCGGATCGAAATTGATGTCGTGCGGCGTCCAGTGCATGACATCTTGCAGCCAACCGCAGAACATGGCGATGCCGACAAGCAACCCGACGTAGCCTAGCTGCCACCAGAAGTTGGCAATCCCACACGGGCACGGACTGGGATCGATGCGTGACCAGACCAACGCGACAAGAATCATGAGCAAGACAGCAGGCGCCCACGCGCCTGAGGCCAGGAAGTGCCGAGTCTTCTTCCAGTTGATGCCCCACAGGCACAACGCCGCCCAGACGATCCATAAGATCCAGTGAAAGCCCAGGCCTGCTAGCTGCGAGACGAGAGTCACCAGGGTATGCAGGATAAGCAGCACGTTGTCGAGGATCGTCGATTCAGTCGGGCCCATGGTCGTTTCCCCGCGCGGAGCGGAATTGATATCATCCCTGGAACAATAGGAGTCGAGCGCACCATCGGCAACCTCATCGTGGTCTGGGCGTCTCATTCGCAGGTTGGCAAACGGATGCAAGCGAGACGCTTGCACTAAAGGGAAAGGGAATCCTCGCAATGCCACTATTCGGCGCCCATATGTCGGCCGCGGGAGGCTGCCACAATGCGCTCACAGCCGCCGTTGCGCACGATTTCGATACGGTACAGCTCTTTACGAAGAACAACAACCAGTGGAACGGAAAGGAACTGACTGCCGACGACGTGCAACTCTTCCGCGTCACGCTCAAGACCAGCAAGCTTAAGTTCCCGACCGCACACGATTCGTACCTCATCAATCTTGCATCTCCCGACGCAACGCTCTATCAACGCTCGCTCGCGGCGTTCGTGATCGAAATGCAGCGTGCCGAGGCGCTTGGCCTGAGCTATCTCGTCATGCACCCCGGCACGCCAACGGACGGGGACGAATCCGCCGGCCTCGGTCGTATCGTCCGCGCTCTCGACGCGGTGCATGATCGTTGCCCGAAGTACCGCGTCAAGATTCTACTCGAGACCACCGCCGGCCAGGGCAAAAGTCTCGGCCATCGCTTCGAGCATCTCGCCGCGATTTTCGACTCGGTCAAAGATGCCAGGCGGCTCGGCGTTTGCCTGGATACATGTCACGTCTTCGCGGCCGGCTATCTGCTTGCGCCTGCAACCGAATACGAGAAAACACTGACGACGTTTGATCGGCTCATCGGCCTGAACAAACTCAAGGCCTTCCACATGAACGACAGCAAGAAGCCGTTCGGCAGCCGGGTCGATCGGCACGAGCACATCGGCCAGGGCTTTCTCGGCCTGGAGCCGTTTCGTTTGCTGGTCAACGATCCGCGCTTCGAGAAGATTCCAATGATCATGGAGACGCCCAAGGAAGGCCTCGCAGGGGAAGATATGGACGTCATGAACCTCAAGATCTTGCGCAGTCTGGTGGGAAAAAAGAAGTGAGGCGCTCAAGTGGCTCCGCTGATGGGCCGATAGATGGGGTAGAACAAGTAATTGTTCTGGACAGCCGATCAAGGAAAAGATCGGTTGGCCGTCCAGAAGATGCGTGGCGCAAGTGCAAGGAAGCATTGGCGTCGCGGACCCCGCCTTCTGGAAGGATGATGCCGACTTCCCCCGGTTGGCCGCGTCCTATCGGCCGTCCGGTTTGCTTCGCTCCATGAACGACCCCCGTGCCGCTGGACTACCCTCTTCACCATACACCTGAGCGTCCGACCCCAAGCGGTTCTGCGAACCCCGCCTGTTGAAGCAACCAAACCACAGCCGCCGACCGTGATCTGCCGCGATCGCAAGATTGTTGCAGAGCGCGACTCGGCGGCTCGGTTTTTTGCCGCTGGCGGCGGATGGAAACTCCCGCGCGAAAACCTATATCAACGATAAGTGTCTATTGCTACCGAACCTCAACGAGTCGCATCGATGGAAATCAAACGCATCCACGCCCGTGAAATTCTGGACAGCCGAGGCAACCCCACCCTTGAGGTCGATGTCGCCCTCGTCAACGGCGCTATCGGCCGCGCCGCGGTTCCGTCCGGCGCC
>SYHD01000169.1 GCA_005799265.1 Planctomycetia bacterium
AGGGACGTACCCGTTGCCGGAGGCCCAGCTCGACCGCTTCATGTTCAACATCAAGGTCGATTATCCCAGCTTCGACGAGGAACGCAAAATCATCAGCCTGGCGACCAAGGAGGAAGCCGCGGAGATCACGAAGGTCCTGAGCGGCCGGGCGATTCTCAACATGCAGAAGCTGGTGCGATCGGTGCCGGTGGGCGATTTCGTGACCGAATACGTGGCGAAGCTAGTGCGCGCGACGCGGCCGAAGGACCCGTCAGCCCCGGAGTTCGTCAAGCGCATGGTCGATTGGGGCGCCGGCCCGCGCGCCGGCATCTTCTTGGTCCACGGCGCCCGCGCCATGGCCGCGATGGATGGCCGTTTCAGTGCCGCCATCGACGACGTCAAGAAGGTCGCGATCCCGGTATTGCGGCATCGCGTCAGCACCAACTTTCAAGCGCAGGCCGAGGGCAAGACGAGCGAGGACGTGATTCAGAAGCTGTTGGATACAGTGCAGCCGCCGGAGATTGGGAAGTATGACAAGAAGCGGAAGTAAGACATGAAACCAACGGTCTATGTTGAGACATCGGTCATCGGCTACCTGACGTCGTGGCCCAGCGGCGATCTGATCGTCGCGGCCCGGCAGAAGATCACGCGCGATTGGTGGCGAGATGCGCCAGCCAGGTTTGATTTGATTGTCTCCGATGTCGTGTTGCGCGAAGCGAGCAGCGGAGACGCGCAAGCCGTGCAGGACCGCCTGGCCGCGATGGCGAGCTTGTCCAAACTCGAAGTCAGTGAATCGGCCGATGATCTTGCGAAGGCCCTGCTGTCGCGAGGCGCGGTGCCGCCGAATTATCCTGAAGACGCCCTCCATATTGCGTTGGCCTCAGTGAATGCCATAGAATATCTCGTGACGTGGAATTTCAAGCATATTGCCAACGCGGAAATTCGCGCGAAAATCGCCGCGATCTGCGCGGCGGAAGGGCATGCGACTTCCATTCTTTGTTCACCCGAAGAACTGATGGGGGATTAACCATGTGGGAAGACCCAATCGTCGCTGAAATTCGAAAAATTCGCGACGAACACGCGGCCAAGTTCAACTATGACATCGCCGCCATTTGCGAAGATTATCGCCGTATGGCGAAAGAAAGCGGCCGGCAATACGTCACCTTTCCGCCGCGCCGACCCGAGGCGCCGGCGAATGCGGCTGCGCCGAAGACGAAACCGAAGCGGCGGAAGAAACGGGCGAAGTCATGATCGCGAAGCCGCCCGACACGGTGCAGCCGCGGGAGATTGGGAAGCATGACATGACGCGGAAGTAGGAACGAGGTCAGAAAATGGGTGCATTAGCCGACATGCAGTGGTTTGAGCCGTTGATCCAAGGCTATTTGGTGCTTCAGAAAAAGGGATCGGAGGAACTAGGAGAGATTCTTCACACGTTGCTCCCCGGATTCTTGGCGGAACGGAAGAAATGGGCAGAACGACAGCGAGGTTCTGCGGAAGATTTCAACCTGTTCGAAGTCCTCGGAGTTGCAACTGACGAGGTACGTCACTCAAGGCTTCTGGCATGGCTTCTCGATCATCGCATTGAAAGAGGCACTCACGCGCAAGGCAGCCTTGGGTTCAGGCTTTTTTTGGAGGAATTGTGCGACGAACTTCACTGGCAGTCCTCGGATGACGTACTCGGATATGCTCTCGAGAATTACTGGGTTCGATGTGAGGTGACGGGTGATCAATCTCGGGTCGACATTGAGATTGCATCTCCGGCCAAATTCCTGATTCACATCGAGAACAAGATCATGGCAGGCGAGGGAGAAGATCAGACCAAGCGAGAGTATGAAGACCTACGACGTCGCGCAAGTGCATTGGGGATAGCGGAATCGAAGACGCACGGCATTTTCCTCTCTCCGGCGGGGACCAGACCGAGCAACGTCGGATTTCACGCCGTTCGATGGAGCCGCATAGGTGATGTTTTTGCGCGATTCTCGGAAAGCGCCCAAGCTCCCGAGGTCAAGCTCTTCGCTCTTCACTGCGAGAAGGCCATTCGAATATGGAACCCAGCCGCAACTTCAGACGCGGAGTCGAATGATGTCGACCTTTAATGAAGCCGAGCGATACCTCATTCAGAACTGGGGTAATGCGTCCTTGCTCGAAAGCGCTATGGAGCAGGTACGCATGAGATACACTGCCCTGTTTGAAGACGTTTTCAAACGCTTTCAGCAGAGTCATGCCGAGTTCAGCAACGCTGATACACGCTATCTTCGTAATTATGGGGACGTCGGCGTGGGAAAGCCGGTATGGTTCACGGAGACGTGGACGTCTGGATTTTGGCTTGATAGTCTCCGATTGGAGACCCTGATCTCACCTGAAGCTTGTCCGGGAAAGTCAATTTCCATCAACAACAGAGGCGTGAATCCTGAAGAGGCGGCGCGAAGGTTGTCACTCGAAGCAACGAAAATCCTCGGCGACAAGGAGTCCAGGAAAGGGGTCACCTCCGTCGGCAAGGTCAAGGCGTACATTTGGTTTCCGCTTGATCAATCACGTGAGACGCTACTCGACCTGATCGCCAAGGCAGACTCCAACGCCTTTGTGAAATGCATGGTTGAGCAACTTGAGTCGCTTGTGAGGTTTGCTCCAATTGTGGACGAAATCCTTTCATCCGGAAAAAGGAAGCGACGCTAACTCGACCACTTCGGTCCCCTCACGACTCAATTACCCGCCGCCACCGCTCAGGCACGCCTACCCATCTTGCATGTACGTCGCCTCTAACGGCACGCGGATGTAGTGCGTCTTCGTCAAGAACAATGGCATCTCCGTGAACGGCAAGCCGACGCCCGTCGGCTCGATATAAGCGGTAATCGGCGACTTGGCGCAATAGGAGACCATCGCGAGCCGACGATCCGCCGGCAGCTCGAATGTCGGCTCGCCCAGTTCTTCCCTGACGGCGGCGTGCAAGCCTTGCGGATCGTGTTTACCGGGCGGGAAGGGGTCGATCACCAAGACGTGAATGCCCTCTTTGATCGCGGACAAGACCTTGTTCACGAAATCCGCCACCGCGCCGCGCGTGTGCTTGTTGGCCGGCGAGACGATTTCGATAAGTGCGACGATGCGGTCGTCGCTGGCATGGCGGATCACGAGCGTGCGCCGCTTCGCCAGATAGAAGGCGGCCTCCAGGCGGGCTTCTTGCGCCAACTCAACGCGCGGCGGCGCCTCGGCCACCGCGACCATGCCATTGCCATCGCGACCGGGATCGGCAGAGAAGTCATACCCGTTCGACTCATGAAGAGCCAACACGTCCGGTCCGATCTCGCCCGCTCGTTGTTCGCCAAGCGCGTAGTACGGCGCCATCAGCAGGCCGCCGTTGAGGGCTTCCTTCAAATGCGTGATCCACGAGTTATGGAAATCGTGATAGGTCCCAGCGATCACGCGCGTCCAGTCGTGTAGCGGCATGGCGGTTACCTCTGTTGCTTTCTGATATTATAGCACGGCAGCAATCGAATCGCCCCCAGGAATCGCTGCACTCATCCTGGGGCTTGGCGGCGGCAAATGAAAAAACCCGAGCAATACCTGCGTCCCGAAGTCATCCGCCAGGTCGCCCGGCTCGACCTGCGCGCCAAGTTCATCGTCGAGGGCTTTTTGCAAGGTCTGCACGCCAGCCCCTTTCACGGCTTCTCCGTCGAATTCTCCGAGCATCGCAAGTACACGGCCGGCGATGACTTGAAGGACCTCGATTGGGGCGTCTTTGCCAAGACCGACAAGTATTACCTCAAGAAATACCAGGCCGAGACCAACGTCACCGGCTATCTCGCGATGGACCTGTCGGCGTCGATGGCGTACACGTATCGCCAGGAGTTGACGAAGTTCGACTACGCCATCTGCCTGGCGGCGGCGCTTGGCTACATGATGATCCATCAGCAGGACCCCGTCGGGCTGGTCGCATTCGACACGCAGATTCGCCAGTGCTTGCCGCCGCGCAGCAAACGCACGCAGCTCGGCACCATTCTCGCGCTGCTCGCCAATCTCAAGCCGACGGGCCAGACGGACATCGCTCACGGCCTGTCGCAGCTCGCGGCGATGGTGCGCAGCAAGAGCCTCATCATGCTGTTCAGCGATCTGTTGGCCGACCCGGCGGCGATCATGCAGAGTCTGCACATGCTGCGTCATCGCGGGCACGACGTGATCGTATTTCACATCCTCGACGAGGCGGAGGTGCACTTTCCATTCGAGGGCCTGGTCGAGTTCAAGGACGCGGAGGAGAATCGGAAGATGACGCTCGACGCGGGCGGCATGAAGCCGGACTATCTCGACGCGGTCCAGCAATTTCGCGCGCGGTACAAGGAGGATTGCGCCAAGGCGGGCATCGATTATCTCGCGACCGATACGAGCATCGGCTTCGACAAGGCGTTGATGGAGTATCTATTGCAACGGCAGAAGCGATTTTGAGAGCTATTCTCGGCAATCGCGGCGTCTTCGACACCTTGCGAGAGCATTTTTCGTCGCATCATCATGAAGATAAGTAGCGGGCCTGGCCGATACCTTCCTTTCCACCATTATTCCACTGCTGCTCGACGGCATCGCAAACGGACTGAGCGAAAATCGAACACCCCCCGCCGTGTCTGCAGGGCTGAATTTGCCGAAGTTGCGGCCAGGTAAAATCTTGTGGTTTCACAAGACGGTGCTTGATTTTGGGGTTAAGGTCTATAGAGTATATCCTCAGCATTCATGTGGAATGTCAACCTTTCACATCTGTCAAGGGGTTTCGTATGAGTAAGGGCGTTTTGGAGATGGATTTGATTGAAGAGTTCCAGTTGCGTCGCTGGGCGCGAGAGAATTACGTGCCGCCGGAACAGCGAAAAGAAACATGGCACCCCGTCATCCACGACGAAATGAGCAAAAAGGACACCGAGAAGTACTCCCCGAACCAGCGCAGGAACAGCAACTAACCCCCTTCACCCCGACCAACCTGACCCGAGGCATCAACGACACTGATGTTGATGGCTCGGGTTCTTTATTTGTCCGTGGTCCGTTGCAGTAATTGACCACGGGCCATGGACGATATCAATGGGTTTCCTCACGGGCCGCGTCACCTGCATGCGTTTCAAGGTCGATGGCAAACCGCCGCGTTCTTTCGGCACGGATGTTCTCGAACAGCTCGCGGACAACGCCATCGGCAAGCAGCGCGTGGCCACGTCGGACGGTTCGCAGGCAGGCTGGATCGCGGCTGATCACATCCTTGACACGTCGTTCGATCTTGCCAAGAACGTCATCAACGACGCGCTCCATGTCGCCATGCGCGTGGACGAACAAAAGATGCCAGGCGATCTCTTGCGCGCCTATTACCAGGTCGAATTGCAAGCGCTGACCGCGAACAATCCGAGCGGGCATCCGAGCGGCAAACAGAAACGCGAGGCGCGCGCGTACGCCAAGGATCGCCTCGAAACGGAGGCCAAGGACGGTCGCTTTCTGCGCCGCAAAGCGATTCCCATCGTTTGGGACGCCCCGTCGAACGAACTGCTCGTCGGCAGCACCGCGGTCACGGCCCTCGATCGGCTCGTGACGCTTTTTCATCACACCTTCAAACGCAAGTTTGAGTACCTCGGCGCCGGCCGGCAGGCGTTCAATCTTGCCGAACTATCGAATCAGACACGCCATGTCGATGACGCCAAGCCCACCACGTTCACGCCCGGCGGCGAGGTCAGCGAATTCGCCTGGATGCCCGACGAGAACAACCGCGATTTCCTCGGCAACGAGTTCCTGCTCTGGCTTTGGCACACGCTCGAAAACGAAGCCGACACCATCAAGCTCGCCGACGACTCCGAGGTCACGCTGATGATCGCGCGCACCTTGCAGCTCGAATGCCCGCGCGGCCAAACCGGGCGCGAAAGCATCTCCAGCGACGGCCCCTCGAAGCTGCCGGAAGCCCATCGCGCGCTTCAAGCAGGCAAGCTGCCGCGCAAGATGGGCTTGACGCTCGTGCGGCACGAAGCCCAATATGAATTGACGCTGCAAGCCGAGTCGCTGGCGATCAACGCCGCCCGCCTGCCCGCGCCGGAGGAAGAGGACGCCCGCGCCCGGCTCGACGAGCGCGTCACGCAACTGCGGCACCTTCTGGAAACGCTCGATTTACTCTATGCCGCCTTCCTCAAGCTGCGCCTTGCCGATGAATGGACCAAAGAGGCGAGCCGGATCAAGAAGTGGCTGCATCTCGAGCGGCGTTCCAATGGTTAAAGCGTGTTTGTCAATCCAGCAGATGGAACCGCCAATGAGCAAGGCGGCTACTCGTCGATCACAATCGTCAAGTCGTTGTCGCCGACCACAATCGCGTACTTCTTGTTGAGGTTGATGCTTGGCACATCCTGATCTTGCGAAGTCGGCGAAATGGTCACCTTGAACATTCCTACTTGGGCGCCGTTAACTTTGTGCTGTGCCGTGATGGAGTGCAGCTTGAACGTCCCATCCGCTTTGATTTCGCCCATGGACGTGATGCCCTGCTCGGTTTCGTGCGAGAAGACAATCGTTCCCCCCGTCGTGAAGATTTTCCCGTCCTGGTAAATAACCGTGCCTTTGACGTTCTGTGTTACGGGGGGAGGCTCGGTGCTGGCAGCGCAGCCCACGAGTGAGCCGATGGCCAATACGAACGGGAATAACACGGCTTTGTGAAGTTGCATCGCAGGATCCTCGATGTCGCGCATTGTCCAAACCTGAAGCGTTTGCGAAGGTCAACATGCATTCGCAAACGCTTCAGGCTCGAATGTGATTTGTGTCAATTCGTTCCGTGTGAAGTTTATACTGCGATCGGTCGGAAATGACACATATGCCTCACTAGCCCGCAGCGCCAGCAAGGGCAATCACGGACATCCCTTGCTGGCGCTGCG
>SYHD01000170.1 GCA_005799265.1 Planctomycetia bacterium
GGAAGAGGGGCTGGGGGTGAGGGCCGAGCGGCGTCCAACATCGACGCGACGACGAGCCCGCCGAAACCGCCGCCGAGGGTGGAGAGGATTTCACGACGAGTGATTGCAGTCATCGCATGATTCCTTGTTGCCAACTGTGGAGCGAAATAGCAGAGTGAGAAAAATAGCCGCGATCGCACCGAGAATCGCGCCGAAGGCGACCACGGCTGGAAAGACTATGGCCGCGAAAAATGCAGCAGGATCCATTACACCGTGGCCGCCTCCGAGCGGACGCGACGGTTCTATCCATGGTACGATCATGTAGAAAAAAAGGACATCGACGATCGCAGCGCCCAGCATCGCACCGATCATACCAAACACAATCCCCACGGCGATGCTCCGCAGTCGCTCATCGCTTCTATGCTCGGCCCGCTCGAATGATTTTGTTTCAGGATCGTTGTTCATCGGCTTTCAACCTTCACGGGCGTTCCTCCCGGTGGAGAGGTCAGCCGCCGCACGCCGAATCTCGTCCAACGACACGTCGAGCAACTCGGCGATTTCTTCGAGCGTCTTTCGCTTCGCGAGGAGCGTCTCGACGATTTTTTTCAATCGACGCGCGTCGCCTTCCTCACGGCCTTCCTCTCGCAGTTCCTGCCACGCTTTGCTCTTGCGGATGTCGTGCAGTTTGAATTTCATGCGTATCTCCTCCACACCCAAATCCGTGAACCGGTTTATTTAGCAGCCTTTCCACTAATTCTACCGCCTTCGCTTGCAAGTCGCTATCGCCGAAATCAATTTTGGCCCTCTCCACCACGCGAGGTGCGAGTTCCTCAGCCTCCTTGTCGGTTACGAACAACAACTGCAACATCCCCAGGCCGACCGGTGGATTCTTCGCCTTGATCACATCCTCCAGGTAAATCCGCTTCACACGCTTCGAGCGCAACAAATCCTCGTAAGGCCCCAAGTGTTTCGGCTCCTCCTTGCGGCTCGAGAAAATCGCGACGGCGAACCACTCCTGTTTCGAGTCGTTTTCGTCCAGGTACGAGAATACCTTCGCGAACCGGTTTGCGTAAAACGATTGCAGACGCTGGAAGCGCACTTCGACGAAATACAACGGCAATGTGCGCCGATTCGGTAGAAACAACCCGTCAATGCGAAACGCTTTCTTCAACTCTACCGAATCGAAGCGGTACGCTTTGGCGTTCGCCGCAGGCAGGCCGAGAAGCTCGAAGAGCGTCTGCGGCAACTGGTTGAACAACTGGTAGAAGAACGAATCGGTTTCCATGTCAATCAATGTACGCGAACTCATTCGCGCTCAGCAGCATATGGCACAGATCGGCGACGGCGCGGCGTCTTGCTTCGGCGGGTTGCGTCTTGGCGTGCTGCTGCGTTTGCTGGTCGAGGAACTTCGCGAACAGCCGCGATTCGGCCTCGGTTGGCGCGCGGGCGAACGCTAAACGAAGAGCATGCGACGCCGGATCTTTTGCGTTTTCCTTCAGGACGCGCTCGGCGAAGGCGTCGGCTTTCTTCGTCATGAAATCGCTGTTGAGCAGTGTCAGCGCTTGTGATGCTACCGTCGAGATTTCACGCCGTGTACAGTTCGTCTCGATGACGGGTTGATCGAAAAGCTGTAAGAACGTCAACGGCTGCGATCGGCGCACTTGCAAGTAAACCGAGCGGCGATTGCCTTCGGGAGTCGCGGGGGTGTTGACTTCGCCGTCGCCGCTGCGGACCATCGGCACCGGCGGGCCGAACATTTGCGGGTTGAGCGTGCCGCTGACGGCGAGGACGGCGTCGCGCATCGCCTCGCCTTCGAGACGGCGCAGACGTTGCCGCCACAGGAGGCGATTGTCGGGGTCGATTCGTTTAGCGTTGGCGTGAAGCTCCGGTTGATAGGCCGACATCTGTTTGTACGCCGTGCTGGTGACGATCAGGCGTTGCATGCGTTTGATGCTCCATGGATAAGCCCCATGCGCAAGCATGGGGTTTGCAGGATCCCCGAGCTTGCGCTCGGGGCTGGTAGGCGTCATGAATGCCCACGCGAGCCAGTCGAGCAATTCCGGATGCGACGGCGGCGAGCCCGTCTTGCCGAAGTTGTCCGCGGTTGCGACCAGGCCGACGCCGAAGTGGTGCAGCCAGAGCCGATTGACCATGACGCGCGCCGTCAACGGATGCTCGGGGCTGGTCAGCCATTTCGCGAACGCCAGGCGCCGGCCGCTCGTCTTCGCGTCTTTCGAGCGTGCGGGCAACTCGAACGCTTTGTGGTTCGCCAAAACGCGCAAGACGCCGGGCGTCACCTCTGGACCCGGCTGCGTGTATTCGCCGCGTTTGAGGAGGTGCGTCTTCGCTTCGCCGGGCAAATCGTAGAAGGCGCGAATCTCCGCGAAGGTTCGCTTCTTGCTTTCGTGCGTCTTGATCTCGTCGGCGAGCTTCTGCTGCTTGGCTTTGAACTCGGCGTCCGCTTCGAGTTTCTTGACGAGGATTGGTGCGGCGGGCTTCAAGTCGGCTTGATGCTTTTCGACGAGCTGTTTCTGTTGGGGAGTACGTTTCGCAGGGTCCGCTGCGAACGCTAAACGAATTTCAGTGCGCGCGCCTTCCGGCAACTTCGCCAGACCCTGCTCGTACAATTTCGTCGCGAACGCCGCCTGCAATTCCGCCTGCTGCTTTTTTAGCGGAGCGATCAAAATATCGATCTTCGCCACCAATTCCTTGGCTTCCTTCTCCTGGGCCGCGGTCGATTCCTGCAACTTGCGCTGCACCTGCGGCACCCATTGGCCGGGGCGATAGCCGGACATGAAGATCGCTTGCATGCGATAGTAATCACTGTGCGGGATCGGATCGTACTTGTGCGAATGGCACTTGGCGCATTGCAGCGTCAGGCCCATCGTGCTCGAGGCGACGATCTTGACGGTGTCGTCGAGCGTCTGAAAGTAATAGCCCGGCGCGTTCTTGATGCTGACGAAATCGGGCCGGCTCGTGTCGGACGCGCACCGCAAGTAGCCCGTCGCCACCAGCGCATCGACGACGTTGGACGGCAGCTCCTTTGCCGTCTGATACACGCTCCAGTAATCGACCAGTTCATCGCCGGCGATCTGTTCTTGCAAAAAGCGATCGTATGGCTTGTCGCTGTTGAAGGCGCGAATGATGTAATCGCGATAGCGCCAAGCTGCCGAGCGCACGTAGTCGGCGTCAAGAATCCCCTCGGAATCGGCGTAGCCCGCGAGGTCGAGCCAGTGCCGGCCCCAGCGCTCGCCATAATGCGGGCTGACGAGTAAGCGATCGACGACTTTCTCGTAAGCCGCTTGTGGATTAGCGCTCGCATGATCCTTGAGATAATCATCAATCTCCTTCGGCGTCGGCGGCAACCCCGTCAGATCAAAGGTGACGCGCCGCAACAACACGAGCGGCGCCGCTTCGGCCGACAGCGCAAGTTGCTTCTTCTCCAGCGCGGCGACAATGAACGCGTCGATCGGATGGGTCATCTTCGTCGCGGGAATTTGGGGCCGCACGGGAGTCTGAAACGCCCAGAACTTGCGATCCTCGTCGGTGAGCGACAAGTCGAGGCCGCTCGGCGCGATCGCCTTGTCATCGCCCGGCGCTCCGGCCTCGATCCAGCGGCGAATAGTATCCTTTTCCTTGGCCGTCAGCTTGTCCTTGCCTTCGGGCATCTCGTCGGTGCGGATCTTCTCCCACAGGACGCTGTCCTTGAGCGTCCCCGGTTTGAGCGCCGCGCCGCTCTCGCCCCCCTTAAGGACGCTCGTCTTGGTGCGCAGATCGAGACCGCCGCGCTGGCGTTTTTCGCCGTGGCAGTTGAGGCACTTCGACTGAAAGATCGGCAGCACCGTTTTCTCGAAGGCAAGATCCTGCGCTAAGGCGGGAACGGAGAGGCCGACGAAGATCAGGAATACGGCAACGAAGCGCATCATGGCGGGTACTCGCGAAGGCGGCGGCGGGAAGGTCACTCATTTATCGCAGAAATCCGTATCCATTTCAATGAGGAAACCGTCTCTCTTCCAGGAGATTCCCATGATGTCGCTGCGCTTGATTCTCACTTCAATCCTGGGCCTGTTAATCGCCGGCGCCGTGTACGCCCAGCAATCGCCCCCGCTCAAGATCCACATGATCGCCGCGGGCGAATACGATCCCGAAAAATCGCTCACGGAGTTCAAGGCCTATCTCGAAAAGCACTACCGCGTCGAAATCACGACCTCGTTCGGCAACTCCAAGAAGCTCGACAATCTCGATAGCCTCAAGTCGGCCGATCTACTCTTCCTGTTCGCGCGGCGCATGACGCTCTCCAAAGAGCAGATGGCGATCGTTCGCGACCACTGGGAGAAGGGGAAGCCAATCGTCGGCTTACGGACCGCGAGCCATGCGTTTCAGAAGGACGATAACGAAATCTTCGACAAGCAGGTCCTCGGCGGCAACTACGGCGGCGCCTCCAGCAACGGCGGCTTCAAGACCGGCGTCGCGCCAGGACAGGAAAACCATCCCGTGCTCAAGGACGTTGGCCCGATCAAGGCGTCGAAATATGCCTACGGCCAGGGCAAGCTCGCGGACGGCGTCATGGTGCTGCACATTGTCGAACGAATCAAGGACAAGCAATTCCCGGTGACGTGGGTCAACACTTACAAGGGCGGCCGCGTTCTCTATACGTCGATGGGGGCGCCGGACGATTTCAACGACGCGAACTTCAGCAAGCTGCTCGTCAACGCGATCTTTTGGACAACGATGCGCGACGCGGACAAATACAAGAAATGACTCGGCGCGCTCGCTTGCGGTTTCACATACGTGTAATGCTGCGGCGGCGCGAGCCCGCACAAGGATAATTTGCTTGTTTCACCAACCGGCGCCATTATCATAGGGGAAATCGCAACGCACCCACCCACGGAGAATCGCATGTTCCTAAGACGCATCACTCTCATCGGCACGATTACATTGGCATCCCTTCTGGTCGCGTCCATCGCGCAGACCGGCGACAAGAAAAAGGACGACAAGAAGGTCGAGAAGAAACCCGAAAAGAAGAAGGAAGTCTGGACCGACGCCAGCGATCCGACGCTGCCGGCTGACTTCAAGCATCAGGGCGAATATTTCGGCAGCGTCAACGGCACCAAGGACATTGGCTGCCAGGTCATTGCACTGGGCAACGGCACATTCCAGGCCGTGCTCTGCAAGAACGGATTGCCGGGCAAAGGATGGGACGGGGACAAGTCGCTCATGGACGGCAAGCTGGAAGGCGACAAAGTGGTGTTCGTCCCCACCGCGGGCAAGCGAAAATACCTCGGGCAGTCTCCACTCGAATTCTCCGCGACCGCCAAGTTCCCGCCGGCCGGGCAGCGTAACTTCAGCGCTACCATCGTCGGCGGCATATTGACCGTCACTGGAGAAGAAGGCGACAAGAAGTTCGCCATCGAACTCAAGAAACTGGTCCGCACCAGTGAAACGCTCGGCGCCAAAGCCCCCGCCGGCGCCATCGTCCTCTTCGATGGCGTCAACAAGGACGAATGGAACAGTGGCCGTGTCGACAAGGTCACTGGCTATCTCAACACCGACGGCGGCGACATCACCACCAAACGCAAGTTCTCCAGCTACACCGCCCACGTCGAATTCATGCTGCCGTACCGCCCCGATGCGCGCGGCCAGGGACGAGGCAACAGCGGATTCTATCAGGTCGATCAATACGAGGTGCAGATCCTCGACTCCTTCGGCCTCGATGGCAAGGACAACGAGTGCGGCGGCGTCTACACACGGCTCTCTCCCACGGTCAACATGTGCTTGCCGCCGTTGCAATGGCAGACCTACGACGTCGAGTTCATGAATGCCGTTCGCGAAGGCGACAAAGTTGTCAAGAAGGCGCGCTTCACGCTCAAGCACAACGGCGTCGTCGTACACGACAACGCCGAGATCGCCGGCGTCACCGGCGGCGCCCGAGCCCTCAACAAGAAACAGGATGAACCTGAAGGTACGCCCGGTGTTTTGCGTTTGCAGGGGCACGGCAATCCGCTGCAGTTCCGCAACATCTGGATCGTTGAAAAGAAGTAGCACATTTAGGCCCGCCTCGCAGAGGCGGGCGCCGGTTCGCCCCAAGTGCCCCGCCTCAACGAGGCGGGGCTAAACGAACAAGGACTTTGTATGCAACCAACCCGCCGCCGATTTCTACAAGCCGGCCTGTGCGCCAGTACCGGTTATTTTCTCAATCCCAGCCACGCCCAAGACGCACCGACCTGGCCCCCGGTCTTGCGCGGCGCCAAGAACGGAACCGTCACGCTGCGTTCCGATCGCTTCCTCGACGTGCCCGACGCCGTCGCCAAAAATCGCATGGTTGCCGGCGCCTCGTCCTTCACCGTCGCCAAGGAAGCGCCGACGGTCGATCTTGCCTACCACGGCAACCTGGGTGCCAACGCGATGGGCCGACGTTTGTGGTCAACCTGGGGCGATATTTGCCTGGCCGCCGACGGTAAAGTTTATGTCGGTCTCGGCGACCATGCCGACGACGCCGGCGGCGACGCCCGCTGCTTCATCTACGCCTGGGATCCGCCCGCGAAAATGTTGACGCAGGTCGTCGACATGAATCGCGTCATTCCGCCGCAGCCCGGGCAGCCCGCCTGGTCGAAGGTCCACGCCAAGATCGACGAAGGCGCCGACGGCAAGATCTACTTCAATTGCACTCTCAACGACGGCAACCGCGCCGGCAACGCCAACTTCCGCTGGACCAAGAAGTTACCTGGCGGCCAGCTCTATCAATACGATCCGCAAAAACGCACGACCGCCGTCTTCGCCACGCTCCCCAACGCGCCGCGCTGCTCGGCCACGTCGCTCTACGATCGCGCCCGCAACGTCTGGTGGTGCAATCTCGAAGTCGGCGGTAACGCGCTCTGGTGTCTCGACATGCAGAAACGCACGACCGTCTTTCAGGCCCCGAACGGCTCGATGGGCTTCAATCGGGCCTTCGCCATCGACCGCGCCGGCAACGTCTTCTACAACGGCGAAAAGAACACCCTCTGGAAATACGATCGCGCCGGCAATCGCCTGGTTCAAACGAAAACGGGCTGGGGCAACGCCCCCGGCATGCGCTCGGCGACGCGCGAATCGCGCGCTGGCCACATCTACGGCACGACGCACGGCAACGCCAAGATGCCCGGCACGCGTCAGCTCTGGCGCTACGCTCCCGCGCGCGACGAGCTATCGCTGCTCGGCCCTTGTTGGCTGTCCGGCGATTACGTCACCGTCGCGGAGCTCTCGCCGGATGAACGCTTCGTCTATTACTTGCCAGGCGCCCATGGTCAGGCGTTCACGAGCGGCACGCCGGTGATCCAGTACGACATCGCGAACAACCGCCGCAAGGTGATCGCTTTCCTGGCGCGAGCCTTCGAGCAAGCCCACGATTACGTTCCTGCCGGCACCTATGGCGTCAAGATCTCGGCCGACGGCGGCACGCTTTACGTCAATTTCAACGGCCATCCGACCAAGAACCTGCCCAAGCATCTGCGCCCCAATGGATTTGGGTTGTGTTCGTTTGCGGCGATCCACATTCCGCGCTCGGAGCGCTGATGCGTTTAGCCGCGGCTCGCAGAGCCGCGTGGGTGTGCGAGCCGCGGCTAAACGAAATCAATCCTTGATCTCGAAAATCGCCTCGATCTCGACGGCCGCCCCGCCGGGCAATGACGCGAAGCCCAAGGCGCTGCGGGCGTGCCAGCCGTCGGTGCGGGCGCCGAAGAGCTCATGCAGCAGATCGGAGCCGCCGTTGATGACCTTGGGTTGATCGACAAAGCTCGGATCCGAATTGACGCAACCGAGCACCTTGACGACGCGCAGGTTGTCGAGCGTGCCGTGCGTGTTCCAGACCGCGCGGAGCACCTCGATGACCGCCTCGCGCGCCGCCTTGGCGCCGTCGTCGACCTTGAGGTCCTTGCCGAGCCGGCCCTTGATCTTGCTGGTGTGCCCCGACGTGAACAGCAGCTTGCCCGACTTGACGCAGCGATTGAGATAGCCCGGCTCGAGCTTCTCGAACTTGATGCCGAGCGCCTCGGCCTTCTTCGTCGGCGTCATGCCTTGCTCGACAAGCGAACCTTTCCGTCCACTTGTCTCGTGCGTGGCTTCGGCCGCGGTCTGCGAATGCATCACTTGCATCATGCACGCCAGCAAAACGAGTGCGGCGATGGTGAATGCCAAGGATCGGCCGTGAATTGGATAGCGCATGAGTCGAGCTCCTGTTGATGGTGGAATCGGCATGGGCGGGACGCGAGGTATTGTGTGCGTGCAAGCGCGATGAGTCAACGAGAAACACCGGGCATTTCTATTGTGGTGGGACGGGCGAGTTTCTCCTTGGACGCGAGCTCTTTTGTTGCTACGATTCGACTTGCCCTGTCGTGATCGCATCAAGGAGTTCCCATGTTGAACGGGCCTCGATTCATCGTTCTTGTCGGCTTGTGCCTTCTGTCTCTCGGCATTCCCTGGCGGAGCCTGCATTCCGATCAGCCGCCAAACGGACAGCCGGCGATCTCGGTCGCGCGCATTCGGGCCGATGTGCAATACCTTGCCGGCGATGAGCTGCAAGGCCGCGGCATCGGCACGCGCGGAGAGGACCTGGCTATCGACTACATAGCCGGGCAGTTCGAGAAGGCGGGGCTCAAGGCCGTCGGCGATCGCAACACGTTCTTCCAGGCCGTGCCGCTCGTGACGGTGACCACCGGACCGAAAGCGACGCTGGCATTCGTCAGGGGCGCCGAAAAAACCGCGTTCAAGCTGGAAGATGAATTTGCCGGCGTGAGCCGCACCCAGCAATCCGAAGACTTCGACGCCGAGGCGATCTTCCTGGGGCACGGCATCACCGCGCCCGAGTTTGGCTGGGACGATTACAAGGACGTGGACGTGAGTGGCAAGGTTGTCGTCGTCTTCACCAACGAACCGCCGTCAGACGATCCCAAGTTCTTCGGCGGCAAGGCGCTGACCTACTATGGCCGCTGGACCTACAAGTATGAAGAGGCCGCGCGGCGCGGCGCCAAGGCCGTCCTCATCATCCACACCAACGAGACGGCCGGGTATCCGTATTCGGTCGTGCGCAAACTCAAAGGTGCCCAGATTCAGCGCGCGGCCGGCAGCCCCGCGCTGGCGTTTGCGGGCTGGTTGTCCACACGCGCCGGCGACAAATTGCTCGCCTGCGCCGGCCTGACGGTCGAGGAAGCGCTCAAGAAAGCCGACACGAAGGGCTTCAAGGCGATCCCGCTTGGTGTCCGCGTCCAGGGGCACATCCCGACTGCCGTGCAGAAAATCGTCACCCGCAACGTCGTCGGCATGGTCGAGGGCAGCGACCCCGTCCTCAAGTCCGAAGCTGTCATCTTCACCGCCCACTGGGATCATCTCGGCGTCGGCAAGGCGTCCGTCGGCACGGACGACATTCACAACGGCGCGCTCGACAACGCGACCGGTTGCGCAGTGCTACTCGAAATGGCCCGGCTGTGGGCGGCGCAGCAACCTCCGCCTAAACGCTCGGCGATCTTTCTCGCCACAACCGCCGAGGAGAGCGGACTGCTCGGCGCCGTCTACTACGCTTCTCATCCCGTGGTGCCGCTCGGCAGGACGGCCATCAATCTCAATTTCGACACGGTACTCCCGCTGGGCGTGCCCGAGTCGGTCGTCGTTAGCGGCGCCGAGCGAACCACGGCCTGGCCGCTCGTACAGGAAACCGCCCGCAAGCACAAGCTCGCCATCGAGCCGGACAAGAATGCCCACCTCGGCTTCTTCTATCGTTCCGATCATTTCGCGCTCGCCCGCGGCGGCGTCCCGGCGTTCTCGGTGTTCCCAGGCGAAAAGATCCAGGGGAAGCCCGCCGACTTCGCCAGGAAAGCAATGGACGAGTTCATTGCCAAGGTCTATCACACGCCTTTCGATGAGTACCGCGAGGAGTGGGATTTCTCGGGCTATCCCGCGCTGATGCGTTTCGCCTTCGACGTGGCCAAAGACGCTGCCAACGCCACAACGCTGCCAACCTGGGCACCGGGGGACGAGTTCCGCCCGGCACGCGAGAAGAGCGGCGTGAAATGATCAGCGCAAGGGCATGGCGTCCTTTGCTTACGCTTTTGGCTCTGACAACTCGCGCCAGAAGGCGCTTGCTTCGTGACGCCGAATTATGGATAATAGCCCCTGACCTGCCACCGCGGTCTCCCGTGTGAGCCGTTTCGTTTTTTCTCTCCGTCACGAACAAGGGATATCTCCATGACAAGGATCACGTGGACAAGAGCGTTGCTCGTTGGTTTCCTCGGCGCTACGCTGATCGGCATGCCCGGTCTACCGTCGGCTGCTCAACAGAAGGACAAGGATGCTCCGGCGTGGATCCGTTCGGCCAAGAGCGGCCCCTGGTCGGCGGCGGCGACGTGGGAAGGGGGCAAAGTCCCCGCGGCTTCAGCGCGCGTCCAGGTTCGCACCGGGCACACGGTTACTTATGACGTCAATTCCGACCAGGCCATCCGGGCAATTCACGTTGCCGGCACGCTGACATTCGCCCGCGACAAGACGACCCGGCTCGACGTCGGCCTGATCAAGATCCAAGCCGGCGCCGAAGCCAGCGAAGATGGTTTTGAATGCGACGCCCACATGCCAGAGATCGATCCGAAGATGCCTCGCCCGGCTCTCGAAGTCGGCATGCCCGATGCACCAATCGACGCCAAACATACCGCGACGATCCGCCTCGTTTATCACCCCGCACATGACAAGCTTTCGTGCCCGGCCATCGTCTGCTGCGGCGGACGCTGGGACATGCACGGCGCGCCCATGAACCGCACCTGGGTCACGCTCGGCGCGACCGCCAATCCGAAGGACACGATCGTCACGCTGGCCGAATCCGTCACGGGCTGGAAAGTCGGCGATCGCGTCATTCTGACCGCGACCAGTCGCCATGAATACAAGGAACGGACCACCGAGGAACGCATCATCAAGGCCCTCGACGGCACGAAGGTGACGCTCGACCAACCGCTCGAAAGCAAGCACCTCGGCAGCGGCGAATTCCGCGGTGAAATCGCCAACCTGAGCCGTAATATCGTCATCGAATCCGCCGATCCCAAGGGAGAACGCGGCCACACGATGTATCACAAAGGCTCGGCCGGCTCGCTCAGCTACTCGGAGTTCCGCGATCTCGGCAAGGAAGGGGTGCTTGGCCGTTACAGTTTGCACTTCCATCTCATCGGCGACACCATGCGCGGCAGTTCGGTCATCGGCAATTCGATCTGGAACTCCGCCAACCGCTGGCTCACCATTCACGGTACGAATTATCTCGTAGTCCGCGACAACGTCGGCTACAACAGCATCGGCCACGGCTTTTTCCTTGAAGACGGCACCGAAGTCTACAACGTCCTCGATCGCAATTTGGCGGTCGGCGCCAGACGGGGCAAACGGCTTCCCAAGCAAGTTCTCGGCTTCGACCCGAACGACGGCGCCGGCTTCTGGTGGGCTAATAGCCTCAACACGTTCACGCGCAACATCGCCGTGGAGAACACGCAGTACGGCTTCCGCTACGAGGCCAGCGCGTCGAAGTCATTCCCGCTCGTCTTCAAGATTCAGCAACCCGACGGGTCGAAGAAATCCGTCGATATCCGCACCCTCCCCTTCGTCCGTTTCGACGACAACGAGACGCACAGCAACTCCGGCCTCTACGGCGTCAACCTCGGTGAAGGCGTTAACAAGGTCGGCCCTGACTCGAAGCATCCGTTCATCGTTCGCAACCTGCGCATCTGGGACACGCACTATGGCTTGCGTCCGCAGGTGCCCTCGCTGCTGATCGAGAACCTGCGTCTGCACCACACGCATTACGGCATCTATCATCCCAACTATGACAACCACGTCTATCGCAACGTGAAGATCAGCCTGTCGAACACGGAGCCTTTCAACCGCGGGCATGATGATGTTAGCATCCAGTATGGCGCACTTACGGTCGATGGTCTGATCTTTGAGAACTGCCGCTCTGGCGGTATGCCGCTTATACAGATCAGCGACCATAATCCCACGGGCGCGGCGGTCACGCACATGCGCAACGTCAAGACCGTGAACTGGAACGACGGCAGCAAGGCCAGGGCACTCGTCAACCTCGGCGGCGGCGGACGGCCGGAACCGCAAACGGAAAAGGGCGTGCCGGTCTATCTGCACGATTGGTTCGGCCCCGGCAAGACCGCGCTGGTCGTCAGTACCAAATCGGGCGAGTTCAAGGCCGACCCGACCAAGTTCCGCGCCGAAAACTTCGTGACCGGCAATGAATCGCGCTTGGCCGAAGTCAAGGGGGTCGCGTTCCCGCAACTGCTCGACCCGGTGGACGACCTGCCGCCGACCACCGTCATCACGCACGTCCGCAAGCAAGACGGCAAGCTGCTGGTGCGCGGCACCACTGCTGACAACGGCAGCGTCACGCGCGTCGTCGTCAACGGCCAAGAAGCGAAGGCGCTTCGCGCCAATTTCGCCGAGTGGGAGCTCGTGCTCGCCGACGCGCCGCAGTTGACCGCCCACTCCGAGGACGCCGCGGGCAATATTGAGAAGCTCGGGCACGTGATGAATGTCAGGTAATCCGATCATCCGCTGCGGCCTGGCGTTCATGTCGTCGAGCGCAAACGCCAGGCCGCAAGGCGGACTTTCGGGAGGATCGAGCGTGAGAATATTCACGGTCGTCGCGGCGTTTTTCTTGCTCGCATTTTTTTCTGCACAGGCGCATTCCCAGGACGCCGCCAAGGGGCGCACCATCCTGTTCGTGGACGACCACGAGGTGCTGTATCGGTCAGGCACGCAGCGCATCCTCCAGCCGCTCAAACGTCAATCCGAGAAAGCGATCCTCGACATGGCCAAGCCGTGGGAGGTCGGCATCGGCTACACCAGTGTTTACCGCGATCCCAAGTCGGGC
Source organism: Planctomycetia bacterium (assembly GCA_005799265.1). GTDB lineage: Bacteria > Planctomycetota > Planctomycetia > Gemmatales > Gemmataceae > SIAQ01. The sequence continues at coordinate 12,860 of SYHD01000170.1, forward strand.
AAGTATCAATTGTGGTATCAGGCCTACGCCGGCGCCCGCGCTGGCGAACGGCGTCTCAAGTGCGTCGTTTGCTATGCGGAGTCCAAGGACGGCATTCACTTCGAGCGGCCGGAGCTCAACCTGTTCCCCTACAAGGATCTCAAGACCACCAACATCGTTCTCATCAGCAACGCGGGCTACGGCGATCGCTACTGCTGCTCCGTCCTGGTCGATCCGCTCGAAAAGGATCCCGCGCGCCGCTACAAGATGGCGTACTACGACTGGTCCGTTGACGGCAAGCGCGAGGAACCTGGCTTGCACGTCGCCTTCTCGCCGGACGGCATTCGCTGGACCAAGCATTCGGGCGTCCTTCTCAAGACTCTCTACGGCGGCCGCGCGATACAGCCTCCTTTCGCGAATGAATCACCATTTAAGGAGACGCCGGCCAAGGGGGGCCTCGTTCGCAAGACCTGGTCCTATCCGCTGACTCTGTCCGACGTGATCGACGTTTTCTGGGACCCGATTCGCCAGGTGTTCGTACTCCTGGGCAAGTTCTGGTTCGACGCTCCTGACGGCGGCATGGGGTTCAAGAACGGCATTGCCCGCTCCGAGAGCAAGGATTTCATCCACTGGTCGAAGCCGCAAATCGTGCTGACGCCAGACGACGACGATCATCCCGATGTCGAGTTCCACGGCGCTCCGGGCTTCTTTCACAAGGGCCGCTACTTCGCCTTGAACCAGGTACTCAAACGCCGGGACAAGCTGGCCATCGACATCGAGCTGATGACGAGCCGCGACGGCGTCGCCTGGGAACGGCCGTTCCGCAAGGAGTTTTTTCTGGCGCGCAGCAAGCCGGGGCTCTTCGATAGCCGGACGCTGCTGTCCAACTCGACACCCATCGTGCACGGAGACGAAATCCGCTTCTACTATGGCGCTGCGAACGTCGCTCCGTTGAACGGCGTGAAATCGGAGCCGGGACAGCGCAGCGGCGTTGGCATGGCGTCGATCCCGCTTGACCGCTTCGCCGGCATTCGCCCGGTCGCCAAGAGCGCCCAGGTCACGCTGCGCAAACCGCTGGAGAACGTCGGCCAGGTCACGCTCAAGCCGCTCGACTTCAAGGGCTGCACGGATATCATGCTTAACGCGGACGCAACCAGCGGGTCGATCCGCGTCGAACTGCTGAACGAGGACGGCTACCGGGTGCGCGGCTACTCGAAAGACGATGCCGTCGTGATCCGGGGTGATTCGCTTCGCCACAAGATCGCCTGGATGGATCGCGGCGTCGACAAGCTCCCGGCGGGTCGATACCTGCTTCGCTTCCATCTGGAGAACGCGACGATGTTCGCGTTTACATGCGAATAGCGATCGAATCTGCCTCCTTGCAAATCCTGCCGTGTGCGAGATCGCGAATGACATTGCTATTGAGTGTCCAAGGACTGACCAAGCGATTCGGTCCCCGGCCGTTGTTCAGCGAACTTTCACTCGAATTGCGCGCCGGCGAGCGATTGGGCCTGATCGGGCCAAACGGCTCCGGCAAGACAACGCTGCTGAAATTACTAGCCGGCCGTGAGGAGCCGGACGCTGGCACTCGTTCGCTGCGGCGAGGCACGTGTATCGGCTATTTGGCTCAGGATGACAAGTTCGCGGTCGGATTGACGGCGCGCCAGGTATTGTTGGATGCTCTGGCGGACGAGCCGATCGAGGATTACGAACGCGAAACACGCACGGCCATCACGTTGACGCAAGTCGGGTTCAGCGATCCCGAGCAGCGGGCCGACGTTCTGTCCGGCGGCTGGCGCAAACGCTTGTCGCTAGCTCGCGAGTTGGTTCGCAAGCCAGACTTGCTGCTGCTCGATGAACCGACGAACCATCTCGATTTGCCCGGCATCGTCTGGCTGGAACGCTTACTGCGCGCGGCCCCGTTCGGCTATCTGGTGGCGACGCATGATCGGGCGTTCCTGCGCGCGGTCGCGGACGAGGTCATCGAAGTTAGCCGCGTTTATCCGGGTGGATCGTTTCGCGCTCCCGGCTCGTACGATGATTTCGCGGAAAAGCGCGAGGCGTTTCTCGAAGCGCAGGCCCGGCAGCAAGAGTCGGTCGCCAATCAGGTTCGCCGCGAGAATGAATGGCTCGGACGAAAGGCGGCGGCCCGAACGCGCAAAGCGGGCTCGCGCATCGACGATGCCGCCCAGCGCCGTGAGGAATTGGCGGAGCTGCAATATCGCAACGCCGCGACCGGCGCCGCCGGCATCGACTTCGTCGGCACGGGCAGGCAAACGCGCAAGCTGCTCACGGCGGTCGGCATTGCGAAGTCCTTCCCCGATCGCCCATTGTTCTCGGGCCTCGATCTGATGCTGACTCCCGGCACGAAGCTCGGCCTGCTCGGTCCGAACGGCAGCGGCAAGAGCATCCTGTTGAAGACGCTGGCGGGCGAGATCTCGCCCGCCGCCGGCACCGTCACACGCGCCGACGGCCTGCGTCTCGTGATGTTCGAGCAAGGACGGGCGAAGCTCAATCCGGCCGACACGCTGCGGCGTGCCCTTTGTCCCAACGGCGATACCGTCATGTTCGGCGATCGGCCCACGCACGTCGCGGCGTGGGCGAAGAAGTTTCTCTTTCAACCAGAACATCTCGACGTGCTGGTCGGCCAACTCTCCGGCGGCGAACAGGCCCGCGTGCGCATCGCCCAGTTGATGCTGCAACCCGCCGATTTGCTTTTGCTCGACGAGCCGACCAACGACCTTGACATCCCGGCCCTGGAAGTTCTGGAAGACAACCTCGCGGACTTCGCGGGGGCGGTGGTGCTCGTCAGCCACGATCGCACGTTGATGGATCGGCTCTGTACGGAGGTCGTCGGCCTCGACGGCCGCGGCGGCGCAGCGATCTACGGCAGCGTCAGTCAATGGCTGACCGCGCATGAAGCAGGCAGCAGGCAGTTGGCGGCCGACAGCAAGGAAGAGCGGCCCGCAGCGACTGCGAAAAAGCCGGTCGCAGCCAAGCCGCGCAAGTTGAGCTATCGCGAACAGCAAGAGTGGGACCAGATGGAGGCCGCCATCCTCACCGCCGAACAATGGGTAGTCGAGCGCGAGGCGGCGGTTGAACGTGCGGCGACGGTCGGCCACGTCGCCCTCACCGATGCCTGCCGGGCGCTCGAAGAGGCGCAGCGTGCGGTCGCGAGTCTTTACGCCCGCTGGGAAGAACTGGAACTCAAACGCGGGGCCTGAAATTCAAGAGGCGATATGCACCCCCACTACGATGTGATCGTGATCGGCGTCGGCGGCATGGGCGCGGCGGCCGCGGCGGAGTTGGCCGGGCGCGGGCGGCGCGTCCTCGGGCTCGAACAATTTGACCTCGTCCACGATCGCGGCAGCTCCCACGGGCACACGCGGATCATCCGCAAGGCATATTTCGAGCATCCCGATTACGTGCCTCTCTTGCATCGAGCCTACGAACGCTGGTACGAACTGGAAGAGCAGCAAGGGCGACATCTCTTCACCGAATGCGGCTGCCTCAACATCGGTAGGCCAGACGGAGAATTGATCGCCGGCGTACGTCGTTCGTCGGCGGAGCATCGGCTCGATGTCGAGCAACTCGACCCGGCCGAACTGCGGCGGCGCTTCCCGGCCTTCACTTTCGGCAACGAATATCACGGCATGCTGGAGCGCGACGCCGGGTTCCTCTACGTCGAGGACTGCGTCCAGGCGTACGTGGATCAAGCCCGCCTTCATGGCGCGGAACTGCACGCGCAGGAGCCGGCCGTCCGCTGGGAAGCGTCCGCCCATGGCGTGCTTGTGCAAACCGAGCGACAGACGTATACAGCAGACCGTTTGGTGATCACCGCCGGCGCGTGGGCAGCCCGGATCTTGGACGCTTTGTCCTTGCCGCTCGAAGTGGTCCGCAAGGCCCTGTTATGGATCGCGCCGGCAGACAGCTCGCCGTTCCGTCGTCAACGATTTCCGGTGTATCTTACCGAGACGCCAGAGGGAATCTACTACGGCTTCCCTGTTCTCGACGAGCACGGACTCAAGGTCGCACGGCACGACGGCGGCGAACTCGTGGCCGATCCGAGCAGCGTCAATCGTCAACTTGCGGACGCCGATGTGAACGACTGCCGGCAGTTTCTTCAGGCCCACATTCCGCTGGTGAATGGGCCCTTGCGCCAGAGCAAAGTCTGCCTTTACACGCTGACGCCCGATCGGCACTTCATCATCGACCGGCATCCGCATCATCCCAACGTGGTGTTGGCGGCGGGTTTCTCTGGCCACGGCTTCAAATTCGCCTCGGTCGTTGGCGAGATTCTGGCCGACCTGACAGAAAATGGACGCACACGATTGCCCATCGAGATGTTCCGTCTTGGGCGATTTGCCAGATGATCGCTTCATGTCTATGCCAGCAACGAATTCGGGAGTTTGTCCGATGGAACGAGGAAGCCTCAACGTTCAGGAACCGGCCGCGTCGGATGCGCACGCTTTGCCCGGCTCGGCCTCGCGTCGGACTCTCGTGGCCGGCGTTGTCGGCAATGTGATGGAATGGTACGACTTCGGCCTGTACGGCTACTTCGCGCCGGTCATCGCCGGGCAGTTCTTTCCTTCGGAAGATCGCATCGCCTCCCTAATCTACACGTTCGGCGTTTTCGCGGCCGGCTTCCTGATGCGGCCCGTCGGTGCGGCGCTCTTCGGGCACTACGGCGATCGCGTCGGGCGCAAGAAGGCGCTGGCGGCGTCCGTCATCCTCATGGCCATTCCGACCACGCTCATCGGGTTGCTGCCGACGTATGCCCAGGCGGGACTTTTGGGGCCGATCTTGCTGATCGTGATGCGCCTGGTGCAGGGCATCTCCGTCGGCGGCGAATACACCGGCTCGATGGCCTTTCTCGTCGAGCACGCTCCTTCGCATCGGCGCGGCTACGTCGGCAGTTGGACCGCATTCAGTTGCGTCCTTGGTACTCTACTCGGCTCCGGCACCGGCGCATGCGTCAACACGCTTCTGGCACCGGCCGACCTTGAGGCCTGGGGCTGGCGTGTGCCGTTCTTGACAGGTGTGCTGGTCGGGCTGGTCGGGCTGTATTTGCGCTTTGGCGTTGAGGAAACGCCCAGCTTCAAGAAGCTTCAGGAATCGCACGACGTGGCCGCATCTCCGCTCGGCGAGGCTTTGGGCGGGCAACGCCGGTTGATGCTTCTGGCCGTCTTTCTGAATTGCCTTAACGTCGTCGGCTTCTATCTCGTGTACGTATATCTTTCGACTTACCTCTCCGAATTGCGGCCCAACCCGCTGTCGCGCCGAGACGCCTTGACGATTAACACGCTCGCCATGATCGTGCTGGCAATCGGCATTCCGCTGATGGGGATGCTGTCGGACCACATCGGCCGCAAGCCGGTGCAGTACGCCGTGTCGGCCGGTATGCTCTTCCTCGCCTACCCGCTGTATCACGTGCTGGCGACCGGCGGCTTTGCGGCGTGCCTGGCGGCGCAATGCGTATTCGCGGTCCTGTCGTCTGGGATCGGCGGCACGTTGCCGACGCTGCTGGTCGAGTTGATCCCGGCACGGGCGCGCTGCAGCGTCCTGTCGCTCGGCTTCAATCTGTCGGCCGCGATCTTCGGCGGGGCGGCGCCGCTCGTCGCCACCTGGCTGATCGGAGTGACCGGTATCATCACAGCGCCGAGCTATTGCGTGATGCTGAGCGCCGTCGTCACGCTGGCCGCCCTCGTCGTCATTCGCGAGACTCGGTACGATTCCCTATGACTCCCAATTGCCGCTTGCGGCTTAGCGTTTGGTATCGAATACGCGCGCAAAGCCGCAAGCGGCAATAACGGGCGGAGGTGAACCATGCTGGCACAATTCCACGTTCCGGCAACGATTGTGGTCGGCGGCGGCGCCCGTCGTGAAGTCGCCGCGCAGTGCGAACGTCACGGCGTCAAACGCGTGCTGGTGGTGACCGACGAAGGCATGATGCGTCTCGGCCCAGGCGGCGAAATCGTTGCGATCCTCGCCAAGGCCGGGTTGGCGGTCAGCACGTTCGCCGGCGTACAGCCTGACCCGACCGACATTAACGTAATTGACGGCCTGGCACAGTTTCGCGCCGAGCGCTGCGACGCCATCGTCGCGGTCGGCGGCGGTTCGCCGATCGACGCAGCCAAGGCGATCAGCGTGCTGGTCGCCAATGCGCCGCCACTCAGTCAATACGCAGGTTATCATCGCGTGCCCAGGCCGGGCGTGCCGCTCCTCGCCATCCCGACGACGGCAGGCACGGGCAGCGAAGTGACCAAGGTCGCGGTCATCACGGACACCGAGCGCGATGTCAAGATGATGATGCTGAGCGTCAACCTATTGCCGACTGCCGCGCTGGTGGACTACGAGCTGACGCTGACGATGCCGCCGGCGCTGACTGCCGCGGTCGGCGTGGATACGCTCACGCACGGTATCGAAGCGTATGTCTCGCGCAAGGCAAACGCGCTGACCGATCCGTTGGCGTTGTCGTGCATTCAACTCGTGGCCAGGCATCTGCGCAACGCCTATCACGAACGCGCCAACCGTGAAGCTCGCGCGGGCATGATGCTGGCGGCCTGTCAGGGAGGCATGGCGTTCGCGAACAGCAGTGTGTGTTTGGTGCACGGGATGAGCCGGCCCATTGGCGCGATTTTCCATCTGGCGCACGGCCTGTCGAACGCCGTGCTCTTGCCGACGGTGACGCGCTACTCGTGGTCCGCAGCGTCGAGCCGTTACGCGGCGGTGGCCCGCATCTTGGGCTGCTGTGCGGCAGAAACGCCCGACGCAGCGGCGGCCGAGTCGTTGGTCGTGGGTCTCGAACGACTCAATGCCGAATTGGGTGTTCCGCGACTCGGAGCGTGCCCGGGAGTCGAAGAGACGCGCTTTCACGCACTGCTGACGAAGATGGCGGAAGACGCCCTTGCCTCCGGTAGCCCGCAAAACAATCCGCGTATTCCAACCGCCGAGGAGATTGTGACGCTGTATCAACAAGCGTGGTAAGCGCGTGTCATCTGAGTCGTCAGAAGCCGACCAAGACGAATTGACATCGGGATCGGTTATTGAGGAGCCGGCCAAGTACGGGGGTGGGATAGAGCCAATCAGGTGGGACGCGCCTGTTTCGGTTGCTGCTGCGTCATGCAGTGCAACGTGCCAAAGCCCCAGACTAGATCAACGGCATGAATGCCGACGACGCGGCGAGTCGGAAAAACGTCCTCCAGGATGCCGATCGCCTTGTGGTCGTTGGCGTCGTTGAACGTCGGGACCAACACCACGTCGTTTGCGATGTAAAAATTGGCGTAACTCGCCGGCAGCCGACGCCCCTCGAAAAACAGCGGAGCCGGCATCGGCAATTCGACGATCTCTAGCGGCTTGCCCGTCAGGTCGGTCATCGCGCGCAAGCGCCGCGAATTTTCTTGCAACGGCTCGAAGTTCGGATCTGCCTGGGAGGGTTCGATCACGGTCACGACTTGACGTGGCCCGACGAAGCGCGCAAGATCATCGACGTGCCCGTGCGTGTCGTCGCCGGTAATGCCGTTGCCCAGCCAAAATACCTTCTTGACGCCAAGATGACCGCACAAGGTTTTCTCGACTTCACCTTTGCTCAGGTGTGGGTTGCGCGCCTGGATTGGACTGAGCAAGCATTCCTCGGTCGTCAAGAGTAGCCCTTGGCCATTGACGTCAATGCTGCCCCCTTCAAGGACGACGCGCCGGTCCTTGCACTTCGGCTGCCAGCGTTTCAGACGCAGTTGTTTGTTGATGCGCGCCGGCACTTGGTCGTCCCGTAGCCAGTTGTCGTACTTGGCCCAGGCGTTGAAGTGCCAATCGGTCATGCCGACCTTGCCCGTCGGATGTACGAGAAAGATCGGTCCCGAGTCGCGCGTCCAGACACGGTCGGTTGGAACACAGAAGAAGCGAATACGCTTGAAATCAACGCCGACCTTCGTCAACACGCGGCAGGCCCGTTTTTCCTGGGCGGCATCCTGAACGAGAATGTGCACGTCTTCGCCCACGAGATGGCGGACGATCTCGCCGTACACCCAGGGAATCGGCGCGAATTTCCCCGGCCAATCGCTCTTTTCGTGGGGCCAGGCGATCCAGGTCGCCTGGTGCGGCTCCCACTCGGCGGGCATGCGCCAGCCTTCCGATGCAAGCGTTGTCGTCATCCATCATCCTTTTGTTACAAAAACGATGTGAGGCCATTCTAGGAGTTGCCCGCATCATGGCTGCCGAGCAGACGATTCTAATTGTGGATGACGATTAGGGCCTCACGCAAGAATTGCAAAGCATGCTCGAGACCAAAGACTACCGCGTCGTACTCGCCTTGATGGCAGCGCTGGCCTGATCGCCGCAGCGAATGAGCATCCGAACCTTGTTCTTGTGAACATGATGATGCCAGAAAAGGACACCTCTCGCAGAACGCGACTGACAAATCTCAGAGGCTGTCCGAAAAGGAAGCCATACTAGAGCAGGACGATGCAACCAGAAACACCAAAGCCACAAGTCGCTATTTATCAATTACTTACATTACGCCCGAAGGGATTCGAACCCCTAACCTATGGTTCCGAAGACCATTGCTCTATCCAGTTGAGCTACGGGTGCGTCGTGCTTTTCACTGCGTCATCTCGCCTTCACCGCTTCGCTTCCTGAGATACTGACACCAGCGTAACACCCGTCTGCCACCCGACAGAAAATTGGCTATCCATTGGCGCGAATAGTCGGGTGTCACTGTGACAACAATGTTACACGGGAGCGATCATCATGAGGAAGGGAGATTCTACCACGTCTCCTCGTCCAGGTACAGACCCCAAGCCAAAGAAACCAACTCGCGGCATGCTGCTCTTCGGTCACGCCACGAAGCGATGGGCAATGAGATCCTCGGCAAGCTGCACTACTTCGGCCCGTGGCACGGTCCCGACGGCGATTCCTCGAGGTACGTCCGTCGAACTGGTCGCCATTGGTTGGGGATTTCATCAGTTTCCTTTGCACCCCGACAGAGAGCGTGTAAAGTAGCAAGGATAACGTCTGCCGTGCATTCCGCGTCTCCTCCAACCCGCTTTGAGGGTTGTCATATTCCATATGCCACATGGCTTACGGAAAGTCGGCTCGGTGAAAACAGGGCCGAAAATTGTTAGGCTCCATCAGTCGGCTTCCTTGACAGCCGGGAAATCGATACTAATATTTACCTAAAACCTCCTCGCGAAATCTGCGGAACTCGAAATTAGCGTTCGCACGCTCGATTCCGAGCGTAAGAGCCGCAAACGGCAAAGTGGCTGGAGCTTTGATGTCTGTGCACGACTCCACGTCTGCCAGTTTGCTCGAACGGCTCAAACAGCGCGGCGACTCCGCGGCCTGGGATCGCTTTGTCACGCTCTATACCCCACTCCTCTATCACTGGCTGCGCGGCTCCGGACTGAACGAGCACGACGCGGCCGATCTCGTGCAAGAGATCTTGGCGAAGCTTGTCGTGGAGTTGCCGAGCTTTGACTACGAGCGCAACATGAGCTTTCACGGTTGGCTGCGCACGGTGGCGCTGAATTGTCGGCGCGATTTGCAGAAACGGAAAGTCCCGACGAACCTGGGAGACGCCGACGGCGAGGCGTTTGTGCCGGACCCTCTGGAGGCGTTCATCGAACGCGAGTATCGCGATCATCTGGCGATTCGGGCGATGCACATTATCAAGTCGGACTTCAAGCCGCAGACCTGGCAGACGGTGTGGGATCTCGTCGTCGAAGGAAAGTCGGCAAGCGAGGTCGCGGCGTCGGCGGGGATGACCATCGAGGCCGTGTACGCCGCCAAGTGTCGCGTGTTGGCGCGGTTGCGTCAAGAATTGCAGGGAATGTGGTGTTAGTTTGTGTGGGGGAGCGGCAGGAATTACCAAACCCATCCGAAGCGTTAGCGGGGACCGCATCGTCTCTCGCTGACGCTTCGGATGGGTATTTTCCTGGGTGGCGATCGCTTTAGCGCGCGCATCCATACGAATTTTAACAATAATCCCGTTTTTGCGTGAGATTTTCCGGACCTCATCGTACAGTAGGAGACGGTATATACGACACGCGGTCCATCCTGACATTAACCTGAACAACAAGCGAGGGACGCGCCCAATCCCTCGCTTGTGCTTCGGGTTAGTTTGAATTGTGCCTATCTCGACCGCGCACAGTATATCACGAGAAATTCGCCATGACCAAGCAAGCGTGCCCGACGGGCGAGAGCTACCTGGCGCTGCTCGAAGGCAGGTTGTCTGCCGAACAGGTCGAATCGCAGGCGAGTCACATTGAAGCGTGTCCGAGTTGCGCGGGCACGATCGCCAATCTCGAAAGCGATACCCTCAGCGATGCCCTGCGCGCCGGCGCGAAGGCTGCGCCGCATCCGGATGAGCCCGTACTGCAGAAACTGCTCGAACGCAGCAAGGCTTCCCTTGTCAAGCCTGGCGAGGAAATCGACGGCGCCGCAGCGGAGTCGGAGGAATCGCAAATTCCTCACGCCGTCGCAATGAGCGAGATCGTGGCCTTGCTCGGCAAACCTGAAAGCCCGGACGAGATCGGCCGGCTGGGCGGGTATCGCGTCCTGCGCGAGCTCGGCCACGGCGGTATGGGCGCGGTCTTCGAGGCCGAGGACGTCAAGCTCGAACGCCAAATCGCCCTGAAAGTCATGAAGCCGAAGATCGCCAAGAACCCGCGGCATCGCCAACGCTTCCTGCGCGAGGCGAAGGCGGCGGCGAAGGTCGAAAGCGATTTCGTCTGCCCGATTTATCAAGTCGGCGAAGAGAACGGCGTCCCGTTCATCGCGATGCCGTTTTTGAAAGGCGAACCGCTCGGTGCGCACTTGAAGAGGGGGGAGCGGTTGCCGATCCGCGAGGTCGTGCGCATCGGCAAGGAGGTTGCGGAAGGTCTGAGCGCCGCCCATGAAGCGGGCTTGATCCATCGCGACATCAAGCCGGCGAACATCTGGCTGGAAACGCAGCGTGCGGGACCGCCGCGGGCGCGCATCCTCGATTTCGGCCTGGCCCGCTCCTACAACGACGCGCACATCACGAAATCGGGCGCCATCCTCGGCACGCCGGCGTTCATTTCGCCCGAACAGGCGCGCGGCGACAAGCACGTGGACGCGCGGGCCGACCTGTTCAGCCTTGGCTGCGTACTCTATGCGCTGTGCTCCGGCGAGCAGCCTTTCAAAGGCAAATCCACGATTGAAGTCTTGATGGCGCTGGCAACGCTCGATCCGTGGCCGCTGCATGAGATCTCGAGTGCGATTCCAAAGTCGCTGTCGGACCTGATCCTACAGATGCTGGCGAAGCAGCCCGAAGATCGTCCCGCGACGGCCAAGGACGTGATCGAGGCACTCGTCAAGATTGAACACGCACTACTCGAAACGCCGGCGGACACCACGCTCACGAACGTCACGCTAAAGCCGGCCAAGTCGAAAAACACCAACACGCTGACGCCGAAGGGCAACGCACAGACCATTACGCAGATCATGCCGCGCGCCGCCACGCCCAGCGCGCCGCCGCGCAGGTCATTCGGGTTTCTCGCCATCATCGCGTTCGGTGCGTTCGCTTGCATCCTCGCCTTGGCGGGCGGCGGCGGTTATTACATCGTCACGGACAAGGGGACCATCGAGATCAGAACCGAGGATGAAAAGGTTACAGTCAGCTTGCTCAAGAACGGCCAGGAAATCGAAATCCTCGCCGGCAAAAGCGGCCAGACCTGGGCCATCCGCACGGGCGACTACACGATCAGCCTCAAGGATGATCCCAATGGCCAGTATTTCGCGTTGCCCGAAAAGTTCGTCTTGAATCGCGACGGCGTGCAGGTAGTGACGGTCCAACGCGTCAAAAAGACGCTGGACGCGGACAAGAACCCGCCGAAAATCCTCCCGAACACCGCGCTTCGGTTTGGCCCCAAGGATTACGTTGAATTCTCCACGCTGATATTGGGACAAATAGACGAAGGCACGCTCGAAGCGTACGTGTTCCCCGAAAGTCCGGGCAGAATTCTGAAGGCGGGTGGGGCGAGCGTCATCAATTCGGTCGCCGACAATTTATACGCACTCGTCTATTTGCCCAACGGCAGGATGCATCAGGTCAACGATTCGTTCTCCAATCTGCGAACTGCGGCCAGTGAGGCGGGCCGGCCGATCCATCTTGCTGTCGTCTGGAAGGACAACCAGATGACCTTGTTTGTCGAGGGCAAGATCCTGGCGACTTCCCCCGCGCCCAAGAGTGTAGCCAATGTGGTTGCCAGCGCTCTATTCGCCGGCGCCGTTCCGACGGAGCCGAACCCTGGATTTCAAGGGATCATGCGCGAAGTGCGCGTCTCGAAGGTCGCGCGTTACGACCCGGAATTCACGCCGAAAGATCGCTTCGAGCGGGATGCCGACACGCTGGCGTTGTACCACTGCGATGAAGGCTCGGGCGACGTGCTCAAGGACTCCTCCGGCAACAACCATCACGGCAAGATTGTCGGCGCCAAGTGGGTGAGCGCAGATGGGACGCCGATCGTGCCGGCGGCTCCAACGGGCTTCGTTCCCCTCTTCAACGGCAAGGACTTGACCGGCTGGACCCCCCGCGAGTTTGGGGGGCTCGCGGCGCGATGGAAAGTCGTCGATGGCGCCGTCACCTGCTCCGGACCTCATAACTACATTTTCACCGTCCGCGATGATTTCGATAACTTCCATCTGCGCGCGGAAGTGATGGGGGGCGACGAGGCCCATGGCGGCATCTTTTTCCGGACCGACAAGCACCTGTCGAATCTTAAAGCGCAAATTTCAAATGCCCATACGGATCAAAGAACGGGTAGTCTCTATGGGTTGGTCAAAGTCACGGAGCCGCTCGTGCCAGCCGATACCTGGTTTACTTACGAAATCATCGCTCAGGGAAAACGCATTCGCCTCGTGGTGAACGGCAAGGAAGCCGCCGACTACACCGAAACCCGGCAAGATCGAGCGACAAAAGGGCGCATCACCCTGCAAATTATTGCCGGTGAGATTCACTTCCGCAAGATCGAGATCAAGCAATTGGATCCGCTTCCGAAAAAACAACCGGGATAATGGGTAGTGTCTCAGTTTCGCACGACCATCGTAGACCTCACGCTCCGCGTGAGGAATCCTCACGCGGAGCGTGAGGTCTACGGTCGAAACTGAGACACTACCGAATAATGGCTCCAAGGTTCGCGGCTGCGCTCCGCGGGTCCAATAAAGCTGCCTGGCCCGATCCCCGCATCGTGTTCGACGAACGATATTGCACCAAGGGGCGGGGAAGAATTGCCTCACGCCACGCGATGAATCGGCTTCCCATCGAGAAACGCCAGCACGTTGTCCACGGCGCCCTTGTTGAGGATCTCCATCCCCTCCGGATTCTGATCGGCGACGTGCGGCGTCAGCACGACTTGCCGGCACGCGAGCAGCGGATGATCCGGCGGGATCGGCTCGATGTCGTAAACGTCGATGCCGGCGCCACCGAGATGGCCGCGGTTGAGTGCGTCCACCAGCGCCGGGGTATCGACGATCGCGCCGCGTGCGGTGTTGACGAGCAAAGCGCCGGGCTTCATCAGGGCGAGTTCGCGAGCGCCTAGCAGGCCACGTGTTTCCTTGGTCAACTTGACGTGGATGCTGACGACGTCGCTGGTCCGCAGCAACTCATCGCGCTCGACGAATGGGACGCCGAGCGCCTTGGCGCGATCCGCCGACGGGTTGAACGTCCACGCTTGCACGCGCATGCCGATCGCCTGGCCCAGACGTGCCATCTCGGCGCCGATGGGACCGACGCCAAGGATGCCGAGCGTGCGTCCGCGCAGGTAGATATTGTCGGGCGTTTTCCAGACGCCGGCGCGAAGCTGCTCCGTCTGCAAGCAGACCCGCCGCGCCGTGGCGAGCATCAAGGCCAGCGCATGCTCGGCGACGATCGGCGCGGTCAGACCTGGTACGTTACACACGGCGATGCCAAGTTCTTTCGCGGTGGCCGTATCGATGGCGTCAGTGCCGATGCCGCACACGGTAATCATGCGCAGATTCGGCAATTGTCTGAGAAGAGGTCCCGGCCATTTGACGGCACTGCGCGAGTTGATGAGGCAGGTCGCCCCTTGCACACGACGCAGCTTCTCGGCGTCGTCGGCCGGACGATCGGGGTGCATGACGACGTCGCCGCGCGCACGCAGCCGCTCGAGATGGGGGGAGCCTTGCAGTTGCGGCGGATCGTCGCCGGGAATCGCGATGAGGATGTTCATGCGGACAGGATAAGAGTTTTCGCGGGCATCGCCGAGACCCAGTATTCGGTTGACGTTCACCGTCCATCGCCGACAATGCCGCACGTTGAGGACGTAGGGTCCTACCGGGTGCGGCTAGGGCAACTTGATTCACGGAACCACGATCCAGTTCTCCGAGCGAACGGATTTCAATTCTTGAAAATCGTTGTCCGTCGTCAGCAGGATTGTATCCATGGTTTGTGCGAGGCTGCCAAGGACGAGATCAACGTGTGAGATGGCTATGCCTTTGGATTTGGCGAAAAGACGCAGATCGGCATACGCGCTCACGACTTGCCAGTTCATGGGCCAAATCCGCATGTCGCGCAGAACGGCGCCAAGAGTTCGCCGAACCGCATCCGAGTTCGCCGTCTGCCGAATACCGACTTCGAGCTCGCACAAGACCGGCCAGCACGTGCCAAGGCGGTGGCCCTGCCGGACTGCGGCGCGCAATCGATCACGCAGCGGGGACACTTTACGGATGGCGTGACTGAGGTGGTTCGTGTCCAGCAGGTATTTCGCCATCACAACTTTCCTCGGCGCGCTAATTCTTTGGCGAGCCTGCGCTCTGCGTCGATGGCCTGTTGCAGGCGCAAGTCGTCTGCCTCGTCTTGTTGCGCGGCACAGCGTTCCACATCATCCATCCAGGCATCGGCGCCCGAAATGCCATCGGCCTCGCTCGAGTCAGCGGTTTTTTTTTCGACTTCGACCTCGGTTCCATCTTGCCAATCCTGCGGCAACGGATCGTGCGGCACGACAAGTCCGCCCCTTACAATTGCATTGATCATCATCGTCCTCCTATTTTCGATTATCATTATGACGCGCCATGCGGGCCGTAGCAAGGCATAACAATTCTGGGGGGAGCTTCTCTGCCGCGATCAAGTGCATCAAAAAACCCACGACGTTCGCCGTGGGTGTTTCGTGCGTTTGACTCGCCGCGTTCAGCGCGAGGGCAAATTGGCTTACCAATCGTTGCTGCCGACGCGCTCGAACGCTTTGCCGACGCCCAGGCGATAGCACATCTCCTCGAACGAAGCGCGGTGCGTCTCGTCAGTCGAGTGCAGGTGCTCACCTTCGGTAATCAGCTTCATCGAGTCTTGCCGGGCGATGCGGTGTTCGCGCATCACGGCTTCAAACGGCTTCAGTTTGGGGGCATAGACGACGAGCAGCTTGTGTTCGTCGAACTGCACTTCCATCGGGCCTTCGGTGGACATGACGGCGATGCCCGTGCAGCCGTCATTGAGCAGCAGGTTTTCGTAATCGCAGCAATGGCTCTTCAGGACAGGCAGGTCCATCGCTTCGCGGAAGAGGTCGAGGTGCGGGTTGCCGCCCGTCGAATTGTGGCTGGTTTCCAGGACGACATCGACGACTTCGCCGAGTGACTCAAGCAGGTCGAGGAAGACGTCAAAGAGCTTTTCGCGCGAAATGGAAGCGGCCAGGACCGGCACGGAGAAGTTGGCGTTCGGGTCGCGATACACGTCAATGCGATAGCCCTGGCTCGGCACCACCGTCAGATCCTGGGCCGGTCGAATAGCGTCAGTCAGCCAGAAGTCGCCGTAACGGTCCACCTTCAGATGCTCGGCCATGCTTTTGTCGGTCACGTCGATACCCTTCGTTGCGTGGTCGGTGTGGTGCTGAGCCGGGCAACTCGCGCGGACGGGCGTCTCCGCGGTTGTTGAAGTATAGGTCGCGATTTGCCTCGCGGCCAAAGATCCGATCAAATTGTAGGCGCGAACTTGAGAGAAAGTGCAAAATCGTTTGAAAATGGGAGATTGCGCCGGCAAATCCTGTGGAGAGGGACGATTCCGACGCTGCCGAACGGGGGAAACGCGCCGGCAATGTCCGCCGATATTGTGAACTTTCCGCAACTGTTCCGATTGCAAAAAAACGAGCCATTCGCGTAAACTACTCAACCAGATCTCTAGCGCAGACTAGACAAACATAGAAAACCTCGAAACACACGAAAATGGAACAGGAGGAAAATGAGTCCCGACCAGTCTCTTTTTTCGTGTTTTCGGGGTGTTTCGTGGTTGATTGTTTGGAGCTAACCTTGCGGAACGCGCTTGCCGTCCTCCTGTTCATCCTGTGCAGCACCCCTGCCTTCGCCGGTGGGAGCGACGGCAAGATCGTCCTCGAATCCTGGGATGCCGCGTATCTCGGCGAAAGCAAAGCGGGGCATGTTCACACGATCACCAAAGAAGTTAACCTCAATGGCGAAAAGGCCTTACACACGACGGTCGAACTTCGACTCACGCTGAAACGCAATGACACCGTCGTGCAAATGTCCATGGATACCGGCTCCGTCGAATCGGCCGAAGGCAAGGTTCTTGGCGTCTTCATGAAGCAATTCCTCGGCAAGAAGCAGCAAACCCAGATCGAAGGAACCGTGGTCGGCAATCAGGTGCAGCTTCTTCTCAACGGCAACACGCGCCTCAAGCCTGCCCCGTGGCATGGCGACGCCGTCGGCCTCTTCAAGCAGCAGAGTCTTTTCAAAGACCGCGAACTCAAGCCTGGCGACACTTTCATGTATCGCCATTTCGAGCCGACGATAAACCTCGTTGTGAAAACGGCGGTCAACGCCAAAGGCTATCGTGAGCTAGAATTGAAGGGCGCCAGAGAAAAGACGAAACTCTTGCTGGTTGAGAGCGTTCCGGAGAAAATCGAATTTCGCAACGGCGACAAGATAGACGCACTGCAATTGCCCGCGTCATTGCTCTGGCTGGACAAGAACCTAGAGCCTGTCAAAACGGAATTCGAGGTCCCTGGCCTCGGCCCGATTGTGCTCTACCGGACTACCAAAACACAGGCACTTGCCCCGGGGCCGATCGCCCAGCTTAGCGATGTCGGGCTTGGGCAACTCGTCCGACTCAAACAGCGTATTCCGCAACCGCACGAGACGCGCGCCGCCGTCTACCGCATCACGGTTCGCAACGACGACAACGCGGCGACGACGTTTTCACGCGACGATCGGCAGCAAGCGAAAAACGGCCAAGGGAATACATTCGAACTCCATGTGCGCTCCAATGAGGCGAATCCTGCAGTCGAGGACGCGAAATCGCCATCTGCCGAATTCACCCAAAGCTCTTACTTTATTAACTGCCATGATGTGAAAGTCCGTGAGTTGGCCGCCAGGGCGATTGGCAACGAGGTTGACCCATGGAAGCGGGCCTTGCGGATCGAACGCTGGGTGCGCGACAACATGCGCGTGACGAATCATGAAGCGCTGGCGACGGCGGATCACGTCGCGCGCACGCTACAAGGCGATTGCACCGAATTCGCGATGCTGGCCGCCGCGATGTGCCGGGCAGTGGAGGTGCCGAGCCGAACCGCGATTGGGCTGATCTACGCGGAAGTCAAGGGATTGCCTTGCTTTGCGTTTCACATGTGGACGGAGGTCTGGATCCAGGGACGTTGGCTCCCCATTGACGCGACGCTGGGCAAGGGCCACGTCGGCGCCGCCCACCTGAAGATCACCGATCATAGCTGGCACGATGAACGCACGATGACGCCGATTGTGCCGGTTATCCGGGTTGTAGGGCGCGTGAGCATCGATGTGCTGAGCGTGGAAAAACGCTGAACAATATGGTGCGACGCTTCGCGTCGCCAAGCAGGACGCGGAGCGTCGGCCCACTATCAACACGAAAAAGGGGGTTGTTTGTCGGCAAAAGACGGTCGGCGTACCTTCAGAAAACCCTAATTTCATCGGATTTTTTCTTGAGAAACGTAAAACTCTCCGATACTTTGTAATGAGTTGAACGTCTATTAGTACGGTCGGACGCCCAAGGCGAGGAGCCCTTTAACGTCCTTTTCGAGGGAACTCCTACGCTCCTTCCACACCAGGGACAATTCTTGAAGGAACCTGCTTGGGGTCGATTCAGCCACGCCCGACCTGACCGCCCCCTTGTTTCACCGATATACGACTCGCGCACCATCGCAGCGTTGCGACCACAACAAAAGCGTAACACGGCGGCGTCAATGGCGCCAGGATTGAATGACCTCAGGATGCTCATGCCGATGCAGAGAGATTATTTATGCCACCCGGTCGGACAGGGGTGGAACGAGGGCGCGCCATGACGGTCCGGCTAGCGCTAGCCTCTGAAAGCGTCAGCGCCATCGGCCCATCGACCAACGGCGTCGAAGTCCATGGCGATCGTGTGCATTCCTCCACCTGGGAGGAGTGGTTTCTGCACGCCAGTCCGCGCCAGCGCGCCGAGGCGATGGGATTGGCTCAGCAACAAGGTGTCCTCTATCCCCATCAGTTGCCCCCCCTCAGCAACGGCGCTACATCAACGGCGTCCGCCAAGGATACCGCTGTCGCCTCGCTGCTGTCCCGTCTTCTTGCCGGCAAGGCGGATGCCCTGCCTTGTCACTCGTCCGCGTCTTTGGTCTTCTTCGATGACCAGCTTGATGACGTGCAACAACAGGCAGTGGTCCGCGCGTTGAGCACGCCCGATCTCTTCCTGCTCGAAGGCCTGCCGGGTACGGGCAAATCGCGCGTGGTCGCGGAGATCATCCTCCAGGCGGCAGCACGCGGACAGCGCATCCTCTTCCTCGCTCCTCATGCCGCGTCAGTCGATGTCGTCCTGGCGCGTCTGGTTGGCCGATCCGAAGTATTTGCCCTGCGTCTTCTCGACCCGCTCGAGAAACCAGAGGCCATCCCGCCTTGGCTGCGCGGCTTCACGCTTGATGAACAACGGCAATCCTTTCTGGAACGCACGCTTGCCGGCGCGCGTGGCAACAGCGAACACCACGAATCGGCCTGTCGACGGCGAGGTGCGCAAGCCCCACTCTGGGGCGAACTCCGCGCGTGCGCGGAACGTAACGACGCTCTCGAACAGCAACAGCGCCGGGTGAGCGATGGCCTCGCCGGAGTTGCGGCCGAGGTGGCCAGCGAGGCGGACGCAGCCGATGCCGCGACGCCATTCTGGGCGCGCCTGCGACAAATGCGCGCAGCCTGCGACGACGGCCTGCGTGAACTCGAATCATCGCTCGCAACCCATCAAGCCGACCTGAGCGTTTGCGACCACGTGCTTGCCGACCGCGGCGTACGTGTCGCGTCTCTGGAACCGGGCTATCAGGCCAAGAAGCACCGTCGATTCTGGACGCCTGCCTTCTGGCTCAATCTCTTCAACGCCGGCGTCGTCGCCGAAACCGAATCGCTGATCCGTGAACTGAGCCAAACACAAGAACGCAAGGGCGACCTACAGCAGCGCATCGATCAATTGCAAACTCAAGGGCGAGAACGCCGTGAGCAATTCGAGCGCGAACGGCAGACGCTGATCGCCGAGGAAATCGAAACACGGCGGCGCGCCTGGCAATACGAGCAACAGCGTTTGCAAGGCGAATTGCAATTGCTCACTGAGGTTTGGTCGAAACTCTGCGCGCAGGTGTTGATGGACGCCCCCACGGCGTGGACACCGGCAGCCGTCACCAAGGCCCAGGAACTTTGGATTGAGAGAACGAAACACGACGAACAGCAATGTCAGTTTGCCCGCCAATGGCTGCAATTCGTCGAGGAGTCCGGTCCGCAACTGGCGGAGCGGTTGCCAGGTTTCGCGAATGTGGTGGCGAGCACGATCCAACGCTGGCAGACCGACGTGAAGTTCCGCGCGGCCACAAGGGCGCCTTTCGATTTCGTCATCGTCGAAGACGCCGAGAGTCTTGCGGACGCCGACATGGTCAAACTGGCGCGTCAGGCCGAACGCTGTGTCCTGGTTGCGTCCGCGCTGGGCGAGGCGCCACCGCAAGAGAAGCCGGTACGCTCGATTTTGACGGCCGCCGTCCCCACGACCAGCGCCTGGCGGCGCATCTGGCAAGCGCTCGGCGGCGACGCGGGTCGCTGGCCTTGCACCTGGCGCCGCGAGCAGGGCCGACTTGTGTGCCAACTCGTGCCGCTGGGCGCCGACGATCGTCAACACCTTGAGAGCGAAAGCCTGGCTGACGCCTCCAACATTGAATTGCGCATCCTGCACCGCCCGCGCTCGACGCCGCGGCTGGCGCAAGTGCTCTTTGGACCACAGCATTCCTTCGAGGACGCGTTCCGCTTCATGGTGTGCGAGGTGCAAGAATTCCCGCTCGAACCGCTTGGCCAGACCGGCTGGTGGAGTGACGATGCGCAATGCGTTCGCCGCCGTCTTGGCCCCGCGAGCTTTCGCATCCAGCGCTGGCTGGCGTTCGACTCCGGCCTGCGTCTCGGCGTCGTCGCGGACGATGCTGGCGAAACATCGCGCGTCGCCGCGATCGAGTTCGACAAGAGCGCGGGTTGGGATCGCGCCAGGGCGGACGATTGGCTGGCGCGGCAACGGCCAATCGTTGATGCCGAACGGTCCGTGTTCCTGCAGATGCCGTATCGCTTCAGCCGGCCGATCGCCAAGATGCTGCAAGCCGTGGTGCGCCCGGCCGATTGGCTGATCGGCTACACGCAAGAAAAATCAGCGGCCGACCATGCCTGTGAATTCGTGGCCGTGCCGGCGCTGACCAAGCACGAATGGCCGCGCGAAGGCGCGGGCCTGGAACTCGATCTCGCGGCGGCCAAACAGGCGGATCGTCTGCCGGCGGGATTGCGGCCCGGCTTGCCCATGCGCGGCTTCGTGAATTATGCAGAAGCGCAGGTCCTGATTCGCCGGCTGGAGAGCTGGGCGCAGAACGAGCCGAACGCCACTACCCGCGTCGCGGTGCTCGCACTCTACCAGGGGCAAGTCGAGCTGCTGCGCCGCCTCGTGCAGCAATCGGAATTACTGCGCGGACGGTCGTTCCCGCTGGAAATTGCGTTGCCGAGCCGGATGCGTCAGCGCGAATGCGAACTTGTTTTCCTGAGCCTGACGCGCAGCCATGGTCATCGCGCCGTCGCCTTCGGCGAAGACGTTCTCGAATTGCCGTTGGCTTTGGTGCGCGCCACGGCGAATCTGATCGTGTTCGGCGATCCCGGTACACTCTACAAACGCACCCATTGGACGGGACCGGTCGATCACCTCGACGCCCGCGCCGCCCACGACGAACTTCTGCGTCTCGAACGCTTGACGGCAATTCTGCATTGTCACGAACCAATCCCCGCGCACGTCAATGGCGTCTCGAACGGCAAAGGATGAGATTTCGTCTCGTCTTGAATCCAGCACGGCCGAAAAGATTACATCATCGAGCGGTACACGAAGTAAGCGGGTTCTCTTGGAACCCGCTTACTTCGTGTACCGCTCCTTGTTCGCCTTGTTTTTCGCCTCTTTTGCTTCATAATGGGCAAAAGGTTCCCGGACGTACACCGGGAGCGTTCTGGAGTCGTCAATGGATCGCGCGTCGTCCCTGATCTACCCCGGCAGCCGAACCCTCGCGGGTTGGTGGCGACAGCTCGCGCCGCACCAGCCTCAGGCTCTGTGGGTCGGCTACGGATTCGCGCATCGGGTCGAAGCCTCCGTCAAAGTTCTGGCGTCCAGACCGTTGGAACCGCTGGCCGGTCTCGTCCTGAAAGCGCTAGACATCGAGCAATGCATCAGCCCCGGCGCCGGCATCTGCGGCGCCGCTCTACACGAGCGTCTGCGCTTGCCCGAGGCGATCATCCAGCGCATCCTCGGCGATCTCGAAAACGCGGGGCTGTTGACACGTCAAGCGGACGGCTGCCGCGCGACCGAACTGGGCCGACACGCGATCGAGTCGCGTCAGATTCCCTACCGCGCGAACGAGCGGCGCGTGTTCCCGTTCATGGAATGTCTCGCGGCTGCCGGGCAGCGGCTCGTGGCGCCGCAATTCATTCCACTCGCGGATTGTGCCGGCGTTCCCTGGCAGGTTGACGCCGATCATCGCTTCGACCCCACTGCGCTACAGAGCTGCATCACCCAGACTGCGGATTGGAAGCACTGCAACGCCTTCCCGCTCGACATCGAAGGATTATCGAACGGTGTCTCGCTCCAGGACTGGCAACGCGTGATCGTCGATCGCCCCGAGCGCGTAATGCTCGTCTTGATGTTCACGCACAAAGATGACGTCCAGAGAATGCTCGCCTTCGCCGTCAAGGTCGATGGCTGGACTCTCTACGATCAGTCTCCTGTGCTGCGCCTCCCCATCGCCGCCCATTCTCAATGGCCCGACCTCGCCCAGGAGACGCCGGCCGCCTTGTGGCAAGAAGCTTGGCGCAGCTGGTGTCGGCAGCGCCAACTGCCGTCGAACGAGGTCGAAAGCTGTTCGCTCGCCTACAGCCCGCCGCAATTGGAGGTGCACGCCCCCGCGCGTCTAGTGCAACGCTTGCAGGCCGCCAAGAGCGATCTCTTGAAGGGCGAGGCCTGGATTCTCGTCGGCGACGGCTACCTACGTGCCGCTGCCCAACTTGTCGTTCGACAAGCCACTTAACGTCTAACCCGCCATTCTCACCAATACACTGGCGCGATGGCCTGCTGCGTTTGGAACAAAGATCTTGTGGCAAAGTCTTTATGCCAAATCAGGAGCCATCGTGCCAGTGTATTGGTGAGAATGGCGGGTTAGCCCTCAGGGTGATGCCCCTGGGGATTCAATCGAGGTAAGTAACGCCTTGGGGAAGGCGTTGCATACGATAGGGCAGCGGCGGTGCGTGTCGCGAGAGGCGCAGCGCCGTTGTTCGTTTCAATTGCCACCCGGCCGTTCCTTCTCGAGCGGCGTCACCCACAAATAGATGCGATGGTCGCGCGTACTTTCCCCCGTCGTGGGCCGAAAGCTGATCTCGCGTTTGGGCCGCACGCCTTCCATGTTGAAATCGTGCGACACGATGCGGCAGCCCGGCTTCAATTTGTCGAGTTGCGGGATCAGTTTGACGTTGAGCCGGGGCAGAAGGTAGAGCGTGATGACGTCTGCCTTCGAGAGGTCAAGCTCGAAGATATCCTGCTGCTTGATGGTGGCGAGGTGCTCGACGTTGAATTTCTTGACGTTGTCGAGCGATTCGCGAACGCGCACGGGGTTGATGTCGAAGCCCCAGGTGCGGACGTTGAATTTCTTCGCCGCCATGCACGGAATGCGTCCGTCGCCGCAACCCAGGTCGTAGACGATTTCGCCGGGACGAATGTCGGCCAACTCGAACATCTTGTCGACCACCTCATATGGCGTCGGCACGTAGATGACGTCGGGTTCGCGCTGCGCTGGGCGGTCCTGGCTGTGGGCCGGCGCGAGCGACAAGATGGCCGCGGGGGCGAGGACGGCCGTAATCCAGGTAACGAGAGAGAATCGTTTCATGAGAAGTCTCCGTGTTTGCCGCTGGCGGCTTGGCGTTCGCATTGAAGCGTCAGTTGCTTATACATCTAGCTGCGCGGCTTGAACCGATCGTCCGCGGAATTGCCGTGGATGGGCTGAGTCTTCTCCAATTCAGCCGCAGGGTCCGGTTCGGACGGCGGCGGCTCGGCTGGCGTCGTCACCGCGCCCGACAGCCAATAGAGCGGCAGTCCCAGCGCGAGCGGGATGAAGCCGAGCAGCGACACCCAGCCTGCCGTGGTGATCGCCGACCAGAATCCGAACAGGCACATGCCGCAGAAAACAAGCGGCAAGAGCGGATAAAACGGCGGCCTGAGCATGAAGGGCCGTTCGATTTTCGGATCGCGTGCCCGCAGCGCGAACATCGACATGCCGGTCAGAAGAAAGAAAATCCAGAAGACCGGGGCACTGCCGTCGAAGAGCGTGTTGAAGCCGCCGAAGTGATCCGCCCAGGGGATCTCGGGAATGCCGATCGATTTCAAGCCGTCGTTGATTGCCGCTTGCGCGGTTTCGGTCCCCACCGCGAGGATCATACCGATGCTGACGAGCGCCTGCGCGATCAAAGCAAAAATCGGCGACTTGAGCGTCGGGCTCCAGAAGCCGAGGAAGGCGAAGACGCGATGCTCCTTGCCGAGCGGCAGGTAGACGCGTGAGCCGGTGTAGATGAGGCCGTTCATGGCGCCGAGAGCGGACATCATCACGATGACGCTGATAAGCTTGCCGCCGAATGCGCCAAACTCCTCACCGCCGATTTTCGTGAAGGCCTTGGTCATGATCTCCGTGGGCATGGCGAAATTGAAGCGCCGCCCCGGTTCGAAACCGATGGCCAAGAGATACGCGAAATTGACGACCAGGTAAATGACGGTGATGCCGAGCGTGCTGAGCAACAAGGCCTTGGTGATATTGCGGCGATCCTTCAAGTCGGCGGCGACGAAGGCGGCGTCGTTCCAGCCGCCGAACGCGTAGAGGACGAGAATCATCGCCCCCGCGATGCCCGATTGCCCGCGCGTCGGATTGGTCACCGCGAAGGCGTTGTCCACCGGCACCAAGAGTGCCGCGCCCACAATCATCAAGAGTCCAGCCAACTTGACGAGGACAAGTCCGTTTTGAATCCATTTGCCCAGGACGACGCCGAAAAAATTCAACACCGTCAAAACGAGAATCGCACCGATGCCCATTTGCGCGGCCACGAGCGCGACTTCATTCTTCCTCGTCTGATGCACCGTCTGCGCTTCCTTGAGTTGAGTCATCTCAACGGCCGCGAAAAGTTCCTTCCCTTCCTTGGTCTGGTCCTGAGCTTTTTCTTGCTTGCTTTTCAAAGTCGCCTCGGCCTTGCCCACTGCGGCACGCTCCGAGTTGGCGTTGATGCCCATCAAGCCGGTCCCGTAATCACCGAAGATGAACGCCATCGCGCCGGTGCTGGCGGTCAGGATGACGGCGAGCTGCGACCAGCCGAAGAGGAAGCCGATCGGACGATCGAGTCCGCGCGTGAGATAGACGTAATCGCCGCCGTAGCGCGGATAGGTGGTCGCCAGCTCGGCGTAACAGAGCGCGCCAATGAAGGAGAGGAAACCGCCGAACGCCCACACACCCATCACTTCCCATGGGCCGCTGACGCGAATGAAGATGATGGTGGGGATCGTGAATATACTCGACCCGATGACGATGCCGACGATAATGCTGACGGTGTCCCACAAGCTGAGTTGGCCGTGGGAGGGGGTTCCGCCCGCTGGAGACGCTTCGCTCATTACAGATGCTCCGCCGTGTAGGTTGATTGCCGGGCAGAGGTTCTTTGTAATCGAGCGACGCGTGGTTTGCCAATCAATTCGCTTAGAAAAGTGCGGGGTGCGGAGTGAAGTAACCGCGAGATTGAACTTTCCGACACTCAGCACTCAGCATTATTTTGCCTCCCCCTCGGCATGGCGTAGTTCATCGGCCGTGAAGGCGCCGTCGGCTTGCGGCACGCCATTGGGGATCTCGCCTGACATCAGGATCCGCGGCTTGGTGTCCACTTCCGTCGAACTCATGAGGTCGGCCCACGCGCGCAGTTCGGGGACGTTGAAGAGGATCGCCTTGATACCGGCCATGATCGGCATCGCCAGGAACAGCCCCGTCGGCCCCCATACCAGCGGCCAAAACAAGCAGGCGAGCATGACGGTCGTCGCATTCAGGTCCATGCTGCGCCCCATCAAGAGCGGTACCACCAGCCAGCCTTCCACGACGATCACGCCCCAGTAGAGAACCATGATCACGATCGGCACCACCGGATTTTCCGTCGAAATGAAGGCGTCGAGAAACGGCGGAATCGACGCCAGCACGGGGCCGAAGTAGGGGATGTAATTGAGAATCGCCAATAAGATAGCCCAAGTCCACGCCTGGCCCAAGCCAAATGCCTGGAAAACTACCCCCATGAGGATGGCGAGGCCGAAGTTGATGATGGTGCGCCAGACCAAATACGTGCGCACCTGCGCGGCCATTTCAAACAGCACGTTCGTTGCGTTGTCTTGTACCTCCTGGCTTGGGCCAAAGATCGCGACAACGCGCCGTGCGAGCATCTTGCCTTCTAGCAACACGAAGAAGGTGGTGAAGAGAATCAAAATCACTTGCCAGGCCCAATTGGCGCTGTAAAGTCCGGCTTGACCCAAGAGGGACGGCGCTTTGTCGATGATGTATTGAAAAAGCCTGACCTGCCGGACGGACTGCAAATTCTTGGGGAAGGCCTTTTCGTCGATTGGCGCTGTACCCCCCAGGATTTCCAACCGAGCCCGAAGTTCCTTATATTTCTTGATCGTCTCCTCCGTGGTCAGTTCCTTTCTCTTGGGGTCCTTGGGATAATCTTCTTCCGTTAGGGGAGTCTGGGTTGTCTTGCTCAACGGGTCTACTTTCTCCCGAAGCAACTTGTAGGTTTCGACAATGTGATCTTCTTTCTTCACGTCAATGGGAAAAACATCTTCGTTGAGGCCCGTCGGACTGATTTTTTCAAGGTTGTTGCGGAGTTTCTTGTACATCTCAATGATTTTTTCCTCGCTCGACATGCGCGCAACGACGCTCGTCACCGACGATGTGAACACGGCGAAGATGATGATGTTCGCCAACACCAGACCAATCACGACGGTAACGCACGCCAGCGACCAGCGTATCTTCAGCCGTTCCTGCAGCCAGTATGCGGCTGGTCCGAGCACCGTCGCCAGGAGAAGCGCCACCAAGAGTGGCAGAATCACTTCCTGGGCCAAATGCAGCGTGACCACGCCTGCGAGAAGGAGAAGCACGTACAACCCAATGCGGGCAGCAGGTGAAGTCGGGAACATAGGGTCTCCGCTGACGTGGACACGATTCGTCTCGCCGCGCTTGGCGGAAACGCGCGGTTCTTCGACGCGCGCCTGGACGGATCACTCATGTTGTAGTATCGCCGCTTGCAGCGTGTTGTGCAACAGCATAGTTATGGTCATCGGCCCGATGCCCCCTGGAACCGGGGTAATGGCGCTGGCAATCTCCTTAACGCCGTCAAAGTCAACGTCGCCGACCAGCTTTCCGTCCGGCGTACGGTTGATGCCGACATCGACGACGACCGCGCCTGGCCGCACCATGTCCTTCGTCAAGAAGCGCGCCTGCCCGATCGCGACCACGATGATGTCCGCCTGCCTGGTGATCGCGCCGATGTCCCGGCTCCTGCTGTGGCAAACCGTTACGGTCGCGTTCGCCCCGTTCGCCTTCTGCATCAGCATCAACGCCAGCGGTTTGCCGACGATATTGCTGCGGCCGACGATCACCACATGCTGCCCGTCGATGCCGATGCCGTTGCGCACGAGGATCTGCTGGACGCCCAGAGGGGTACACGGCAAGAAGCGCGGATTGCCCGTCATCAACAGGCCGAGGCTGACGGGGCCGAAGCCATCGACATCCTTCATCGGCGCAACGGCGTCA
The DNA here is from genome assembly GCA_005799265.1 of Planctomycetia bacterium. Taxonomy (GTDB): domain Bacteria; phylum Planctomycetota; class Planctomycetia; order Gemmatales; family Gemmataceae; genus SIAQ01. The sequence goes on from SYHD01000170.1 coordinate 40,189, forward strand.
ATAATGACGCTTTCGTCCATATGCTTGGGCAACGGCAACTGCACGAGGATACCGCTTACCTGCGGATCGGTATTGAGATGGGCGATCAGGTGCAGCAACTCATCCTGCGCCGTGGCCGTGGGGAGTTGATGCAGCGAGCTCGTGATACCAACCTTGTCGCAAGCGGTGCGTTTGTTGCGCACATAGACCTGGCTGGCGGCGTTATCGCCGACGAGCACCGCGGCGAGTCCGGGCCGATAACCGTGTCGCGCGAAGAAATTGTCGACCTTGAGGGCGATCTCCGCTTGCATCGTCTGCGCCAGTTGTTTGCCATCGAGGATTTGGGCCATGAAAGCCTCAAAAGGATGAAGGAGGAAGAATGAAGAATCGTGCGTGCGTTCATCCTTCCTCCTTCATCCTTTTTAGCAGTTCCGGCAACGATGTCCCAGCCGGGCCGAGCAAGAGTATGTTCACGCGCGTGCTGACGGCGGAAGGTTCGAGGTTAGCTTCGATGACGTCTGCGCCTTCCATGCGAGCGACATCGATCAGCCCCGCTGCGGGGTAGACGACGGCGCTGGTGCCGACGACAAGGAAGCAATCGCATGCCTGGACCGCTTCGACCGCACGCCCCCAGATGTCGTCGGGAAGCGCTTCCTCGAACCAGACGACGTCGGGGCGAAGCAGCGAACCGCGTTCCTCGCAGTGCGGCAGTTCAGGCAACACTTCGACGCCGCGGTCGCTGACGCGCTGGCAGCCGACGCAGCGGACTCGCCGCAGGGCGCCGTGGATTTCGAGGACGTTGTGGCTCCCCGCGGCCTGGTGCAAGCCGTCCACGTTTTGTGTGACCAGTGTGAAATCCGCGCCGAGCCGGTTTTCAAGCTCGACGAGGGCGCGATGGCCGGGATTTGGGTTAACCGTCGCCAAATTGGCGCGGCGCAGATTGTAGAATCGCCACACGAGGAGCGGATCGCGCGCGAAGGCGCGCGGCGTGGCGACATCCTCGATGCGCTGCCCTTCCCAAAGCCCACCGCCGCCGCGAAAGGTCGCCAGTCCGCTCTCCGCCGAGATGCCGGCGCCCGTCAATACCGCAACCTTCTTGGCCGGGCGGAGGATGCGCACGGCTCGATCCAACGCTTCAGTGAATGATTCGGCGTCGATGGGAGGAGGCATGCTAGATCCATCGCTACGAACGATCCGTGATGCCCGTGTCTCCCGGCGACCTGGGCGGCGACGGCGGATTGTAGCCGTCGTCATATCCGCTGGAGCGCGAGCCCCAGTCACGATCATCGTCACTGGGGGGACCTTTGAGCTGGCCCGAAAACGCGGCGCGAGCCCCGGCGGTGTTCAGGCAAATCGCCGCCGGCACCAGAAACCCGAGCTTGACGACGACCACGAGGACCACGCCAAAGATACCGGCGCCCGTCGCCAGCGCGCCGATGTCGAACGGCGGCGGCGGTCCGCCTTGCTTTTGTTGCTGCAGCATCGCTTCCGCAAGAAACTTCTCTGTCACGGGCATAATGAATACGATTTGATAAATGTTGCTGCCACACGAAACCAACAAATCGAGGACGATCCCCAGATACGCGGTCATGCGTCCAATCGGCGACCATCGCAACACGCCGATGCCCGCGCCAATGATCATGAACGCGACCAGGAAATTCAGGGCGAGACTGCCCCACTGGACGAATTGATGCCCTGGGGCGTCCTTGTCCATCATCGCCTGTATGCGCGCCTGATCGCCGCCCTTGTCCTGCATCGCCATGCCGAGGGCGCCGCCCCCCGCGCCGCACATGCCGCATACTAGAAGCAACCCTCCATAGATCAGCAACAACACGGCTGCGGTGATGACACTTGGGGGAGAGTTGGGTCGTGCTTCCATGAGAATCGCTCCTGATTTTTCTCTACCTTACATGCTCGGCAACCGGACTACAAGAACCGACTTGTTTTTTTCTGGAACGCCGACGAAAAAAAGCCTCGCTTCATCCAGCGAGGCCCTTTTGCTCGGCTTTCGATAGGCCGATCGATTGCGATTCCCCGAACCGGGTTTACTTCGTCTCAGGCATGATCCGTGCTGGCGCTGGCACGCTGAATCCAGAAGACGCGGGCGCACCAATCGCGGGGGCCGGCGGCATCATCGACCCGTGCGGGTCGCAGCAATAGGGGACCACGATCGGAATGCAACGCGCCACCTTCCGGGTTTCCGTGAAGCATTCCAACCGACACGTCACCTGCGGAACCTGCTTGACCAGTTCCTTCGGCACCATCCTGCACACCGTGTACGGCACCTGGACGACCTTGACCTCCGTCTCCATCCGGCACTTCCGGCACTCGATCGCGCGCGACTTTTCCTCCACGATCAGCCGGCACACCGTGTACGGCACCAGGCACACTCTCTCTTCCTGGATGATCGTGCACTTCGTCTTCTTGACCATCGTCGTGTGATGCTGCGGCACAATCTTGCACGTCACGTATTCGGACCGGCAGACCTTTTCCTCGGGCACGATCACGCACTTCTTGCGTGTCACCATCTTGATGTGCTCCTGGGGAATCATCTTGCATGTCACGTACGGAACCTTCCGAATGTGCACTTCCGGCACCTGGATGCACTTCCGGGAGGTCACAAGCTTCGTGTGCTCCTCGGCGACCATCCGGCAGGTCTGGTACGGGATCCGGCAGACCTTTTCTTCCGGAATCGTGATGCAGCGCTTGCAGGCCACCATCTTCGTGTGCTCTTCAGCGACCATCTTGCAGGTCGTAAAGGTCTCCCTGCGAACCCGCTGCTCGGGGATCACGATGCAGCGGTGACAGTCGGCCATGCGCACGTGCTCCTCGGCGACCATCTTGCATGATGTGTACACGCACCGCCGCGTCGATTGCTCACATATTGTTCGGCACACGTTGTACTTGACAACCGTGTCATATTCCTTCTGCACCATCCGACAGCAGCGGATCGTGCGCTCTTCCTCGCGCGGGTGGAACGTGTGCTTGCACGTCCAACGACCTGGCATCTGCACGGGCACGGTCACCAGCGGGCCGGGAATGTAGCGGCACGCACAGCAACACTCGTCGAACACCCACACGCCCGGCTCGCGATAGCAGCGTTGCACGACTGGGCCGGGGCAAAAGGTATGCTCGGTCTTCCACTCGCCCACCTGCACCGTCACCTTCTGCTCGAAATACACCGGCTCGCAACGAATGACTTTGACGACCTTTTCCATCGGCTCGACAACCGTCCGGTACGTCTTCACTGGCACATCGACTTCGTGCTTCGTGACCACCGGCTTGCACACCGTGTACTTCACCGGCACCTGGTAGTGCTCCATTTTCTTGTGATACACGGTATAGGGTATTTCACGCACATGCTTCTCATACACCGGCTTGCACACCGTGTACTTCACCGGCACCTGATATTCCTGGAACGCCTGCTTGTACGTCATGTAGCGATGCTCCATCACCCGCTGGGTGTATTCCGGCCTAAAGGTCTTGTATTTCACCGGGACTTGAAACTCCTGAATCTCTTGCCGCATAGTGCAGACGCGCACTTCCTTTTCGTGTTTGGTGTACTCAGGGCGGAAGGTCACCCACTTGACGGGGACCTGGTATTCCTGAAAGGTCTGATGGTGTACGGTGTAACGCTGTTCCTTCAGGTGCTTCTCGAAGACCGGCTTGTACGTGATCGAGTGGACCGGCACTTCATAGACTTGATAAACCGGCTTGCACACCTTGTAACGCACCTCTTTCTGGTGCGTCTCGTAAACGGGCCGACAGGTCTTATAATTTTGCATCACCTTGTAGGTCTCCCAGACCGGCTTCTGGACGCAGTAGCGTTCCTCCTTGACGCGGTTTTCGTGGACGGGATGATAGGTGACGCAGCGGACTTCCTTCATCGTCGTCTCGTAAACCGGCCGGTAGCGCACGCAAACGCGGTCCTCGTAGACCGTTTGGTAGGTGACATGGTACTGCACCCTGGGCATACAGGACTGCTGGCGGCAGTTCATCGAACCGGGGAACTGGCAAGCGCCGCAGTGCCGGGCGAGCCCCGTTTGCGCCGTCGCCGCGATGCCAAGCAGGGCTGCCAAGAGCGACGTAATCAGGTTAAGCCTCATCGGAACTCTCCTCATCAGGATGCAGGTTTCACGGACATAGGCTACGCGCAGCCATGAACCATTCATGTCGTTTGGGTGACAAAGTAAACTTGCGCGATAATACTGCCAAGGAAAAATAATCTTCACCGGAAAACAGTGAGTTTTGCTAAAGGTGGGTTAGCGCAATGCAATTATTCCGCAGCCGAGGACTTTTCGTGTGGTGGACTTTAACCAATGTGGAATATTCTCCAGGAAGGACCGCGACTGACTTGCGGTTTTATGAGGTGTGCTGGTTTTTCCATAGAATCCGGGGGGATCGACCATTCGCCGCTTGCGACTTTGGCGCTGCGACTTCTCCCCTCTCCCCCGCTACTCCGGGGGAGAGGGACCGGGGGTGAGGGGGACCGTCTCACTCGCAGAGAAGTCGTCCCTACGGCAAACAGCAAGCGAAGGAGGCTGCCGTGATGCGCTGGCTGATCTGGTCCGGGCTGCTGCTGATCTGGACGATCGCAGTGGAGTTTCCGGGTCGGAGCCCGGAAGAACACCCTGATCCTGAGGTGCTTCGTATTCTCAAGCAGATCGCCGCGAAGACGATGCACATCGGCGTCTACGCGTTCCTGACCGGTCTATCGCCTTGGGCCCCGCTGCCGGTGCGATTTCGCTGGGTCATGATGTTCGTGCTGATTGGACATGCCTGGTTGACGGAATGGCTGCAAGAGTTGCTCTCTCCCATCTGGTTTCGCCACGGTTCGTTGGCGGATGTGGGATTTGACCTACTGGGCATCGCAATGGGAGCAACGCTGACGTGGCGTAGCTGGGCGGGCGTCGCTGGCGCGAACTCACAAGCGGGCACTTCAAGCGATCCGGCGCCCCCGCGCGACCGCTAAACCGCGAGCGGCGACGTCAATCGCTCTTGGGTCGCCACGCCAGGCCGAGCGAGATCACGCTTTCGCGCTGCGCCAGCAAGGCCCACGGCGTGCCGGGATATTGCTCCTGGATTTTTTCAAATAATCCCTTGTTGGCCTTGGCGAGATCCTTGGCCTTCTTCTCGGTGACGTTGATCTTCGCGCCGGTGATGCCGACACGCCAGCCGCTTTGGCCCGGAGCAAGGTCAGGCAGATTATCGGCACGAATCTGGCCGAGCGTATAGTTGTACTCGAAGAGGTAGATCAGACGCGACTGCAAGCGCGCCTGGGCGTAATCGAAATTGGCCTGCCAGCGTCTAGACGTTTCCATCTCGCGTTGCTCGCCCGCCTTCTTGACAGTTTCAAGCACGCGATCGAGTTCGAACATCGATATGCCGAGGGGCGTTTGCTCGTCTTTGAAGCGTGCTTTTTGCTTCGGATCGATCGGGCTGCGCAGGACCTCGCGCATGGTGATTTTCGAGCTCTTTTCAAGCGCTTCGAGAGACTCGAAGTAGGCGCCTCGTAGAGGGAACTGCTTCGTGAACTCTTCCTTGTTGCTCTGATAACGCTTGAAGAGCTCGGTGACGTTCTGATAATCGTCGGCCTTGTAGCCGTCGAGTTTTTTCGCGGAGAAGGCGGGTAGGTTCTGGGCCTTGAGCAGGTTGGTGTCACCGGCGCGCGTATCGCGCCAGGCGGGTAGAAGCCTGATCTCGTCAAGGATATTATTCACCTGGGTCGTGCCGGCAGCCTCGCCGCCGGGCGCCATCGGCGGCTTGAGCGTCAGTGTCGGCGCCAGCGGCTCATCTTTGTTGAACGCCACGACGTTATCGCTCGCCTTACCTGTAAGGCGCGCGATTTGCGTCTTCTTTTCCGCATTCGCCAGGTCCACCAGACGCAAGTTAACTTTGACGACCAAGTCCTCGATTGGAATCGGTTGCGACGCCGTCGCAATGCCGACCATTTCCGGACCTCCCTGCAACGCATGACACAGGGCTTGCATGAACGCGCTGCCGCCGTCCAATTCGAGGGCCACTTGTTCCTTTTGGCATGAGCACCACACCTGCACGCCCGGGGGCGGAGTCAGCAATTCCTTGTCGAAGGCTTCCGGCATGGCCCCTTCCGCGCCTTCACCGGGACTAGGCAGTTCGTGGCCGCGGCTGGGCGAGTAGCGGAACACGTCCAAGATCAGAATCTTCTGCTGCGCTCGGCAGCTTGCCAGTTGATCGAATACCCACTTCAGGGGTATCAGTTTCTCCGGAACTTTCGCGCCCTCCGGAATTTTCAAGTCGCCGTCGATCGGCACCAGATACGCTTTGTCGTCGACCGAGGCCGCGTGCCCGGCGAAGAAGACGATGACGCGGTCCTGAGCACGGGATGTTTCCACGAAATCACGGATCGTCATTTCGAGGACCGACTTTTGCGTTGAATGCGGCTGCGCGACTTTGCCGCCCGGCGGAACCCCGTCGGAGAGTTCAGTCACCTGCGTTACGGGAAAGTTCATCGGTGGGCGCGACAGAAGATCGCGCAACACGCCGGTGCTGCTGCCGGGATAGCCCCCCTTTACCGAATCGCGGCCGCTGCCGTAATGGACAGTGCTGAACATCAGGTAGTTGTTGACGTTGATGAGCAAGGCCCGGCGCGGGAACGGATCGTTGGAGAACGGCGGCGGCGGTGGTTTCTTGCCGTCCTTTTTCGTCTTGTCCTTATTCGGATCGGTGAAGGGAGGAGGATTTTTCTTGGTGGCGTCCGTCTTGGGCGAATCGTCTTTCGTCGTGGGAGGTTTGTCCCTGGCGTCTTTGTTGGCGACCGCGCCGTCTTTGCTTTTGCCGTTGACCTTCGCGGCACCATCGGTCGGCTTGGGCTTGTCCCTGTCTTTGACAGCAACGGGCTTGACGTCGTTGTTCTTGGCAAGTTCCTTGGGCGGCGTAATTTCGCCCCAATTCGCCGCGACCTTGTAGACGACGAAACCGGCCCCCGCGATGCCGATCATGAACAGGAAGAAGAACATCACGACCAGGAGAAGCAACCCACCGGCTTTCGATTTGCTCGGCTTGGCGACTTTGGGCGCCAGGACGGGTTCGTCCCCAGTGAATCCGAACGGGGCGTTTGAGGGGGTCTGCGGCGGCACCGCAAACGTGGGGACGGCTTCCACGGCGGGCGCCGGCTTGGCGATCGGCACGGACTGATTGGGCTTCGCAATCGAGGCTGGCACGCCAGCGGCAACGTTCGTCGAATTGGTCGCGGCGCTCTTGTCCTTTGCCTGGATCATCTTCTCACAGTGCTTACAGCGCATCAATTTCGACAGCCACTCGGCGGGAATGCGCAGCACATTATTGCAATGCGGGCATTTGGCTTGAACGACCTGCGACATGGACGGTCCCTTTCTTCGCCAACGCGCGGAATCCTCCATTAATCCTTTGACGTTATTGTACGATACAAGGTTCCACGATGAAAGCACGAAATCGACGGCGTCTCTTTCTGTTTCGCCGCTTCGCTCCCCGATTCATATCTCAACTGCAAGCAAACCGCCTCAACCCGGAGATTACCATGTTGCGTCCTCTCGTCGTTGCCGTGATCGTGCTTTCGCTCGCCACGTCAGTAGCCATGGGCCAGGAGAAGCCAATCCGCCTCCTCGCCGAGGCGGAGGACTTCACCGTCGAGAAAGGCGCCTGGAAGGTCGTCCCCTACAAGGAGAACTACTATGCCTCGACCTTCGCGATCACGTTTCTTTCACGCATGGGCTGTTTAGGCGCCCCGGAGCAAGTGAAGGAAGACGCGATCGCCACGCAGAAGATCGTGCTTCCCGCGGCCGGTGAGTTTCACGTTTTGGCGCGCTTCGAGCAGCCGGTCGATTTCTCCGTCGAGTTCACGCTCGAAATCGAGCAAGCAGGTAAAATTGCTTACAAGAAGCTCTTCGGCAAGCTGGAGGATCCAAAGATCTGGGCCTTGAACGGCAACAAGCGCGTGGCCATGGAACGCTACTGGTGGGGCGGCACTGACAACATCGTCTGGCAGCAAGGCGAACCCGTCAAGCTCGCCCAAGGCCCCGCGACCTTGCGCCTCCTCGCCGGGCCGCAGCTCGACGCCGGCAAACCACGCATCAACGCGGCGCGACGAAACATTGATGTTATCTGTCTGACTAACGATCTCGAAGGCATGGCCGCGCAGAAGAAAACGCGCTATCTCGAATTCGACGGCTGGCTTGTTCAAGACGGTGATCTGTTCGTGCGCATCACCAATCCCAAGGACGCGGTCGCGCCGTGTGTCCCCGTGATCGAGCCATCGTCAGGCGGACAGCATTCCCCCTACTACATCCACATCCGCGATTGGCCGACGATTCGCGTCGTCAAGAGCGGCATGCTTGTCGATCCGACGAAGTATCAGCTCACCGGCCCGCGCTCGCATGCGGTTTCACGCAAGCTTATCGCACCGAGCCTCGACCTCGAAAAACTTGTGACCCCAAACCCGAAGCAACCGAAAGGCAAGCCGACGTTGACGATCCCCGACGAGGAATACCTGAACCCCGGCGATACTTCCGCCTGGGTTCCCGTCGGACAGGCGCTCGATTCGCTCAATGACAGCACCTGGTTCCCCAAGGCCATCTACAGGGGCAAGGCCAGTCCGACCTACCTCCAGTTAGAGTTCGGCGTCCCCGACGGCAAAGGCGGCATCAAGAGCGTCCGTACTGTCACCTTCAAGGACGAAACCTTCGAGATACCCGGCAACGTTGCCGCCAATCCCGTCATCCGCACGCAACTCGAAGCCGTCAAGTGGCTGCGCATGGAGGTCGAAAAGTTCCCGAAAGTGGGCAGCGTTCCCAAACGCTTGCCCATCTACGGCATCGGCGCCTTTTCCGGCGCGATGTCCAACCCCGGTCCGCTCGGCGAGGAAGCGACCAAGCTCTCCCTCGCCCTCGGCAGCAACACGCTCACCGGCGAATCGTTCTGGAGCAAGCAACTCGGCGTCCCCGAACGCAAGACGCGGCTCGTCGCCCATTGGCCGGTCGGCTCCGAGAAGTCGAACTGGGCGAATGCCATGAAAGCCGGCACCGCCAAGACGATCAAAGTCATCAGCTTCGGCGACGAGATCCACATCTCACCGCTGACGCCGCCCAAGGGAAAGGAAGCCGAATTCAACCTTAAGTTCGTCGCCTGGCTGAAATCGAAGAATGTCCCTGGCGCCGACAACGCCAAGTTCACAGGCAAGTCCGATGATCCCTGGTTCTACTACTCATCCCTCTACTCAACCAATGCCGGCATCGAGCACTACGCGCAAGCGACGAAATGGCTCGAAGAGAACGCCGGCAAGGACATCCTCACCGGCGCCAACTATTCGCCGCACGCCAACTTCATGGTCACGGAGATGCAGTGGGTGCGCCCGTTCAAGATGCGCGCCATGAATATGCCGTGGAGCGAGGATTACGTCTGGCAGATCCCTGAATTCAGCGTGCAGGTCTCCGGCTACCTGACCTCCGGCTTCCGCTGCGGCGCCAAGTATCACAACATGCCGATCATGATGTACGTGATGCCGCACAGCCCCGGCAACACGCCGCGCAGCTTCCGCCTGTCGTACTACACGTGCATCGCTCATGGGGCGACGCTCATCAATTACTTCTGCGCATCGCCGCTTGCCGTTGGCAGCACGGAGAACTATGTCGCCACGCACGATCTCGGCATGTGGCGTGAGATCCACAAGGTCACGCACGAGGCTGGCGTCTTCGAGGATTACGTGCTCGACGCCAAGGTGCGCCCCGCCAAGGTCGGCTTGCTCCTGTCGAGCGTCGATGAGATCATGACCGGCGATTCCAATTCCAAGGGCGGCATCCACAATCACGAACGCAAGGCGATCTACTACGCCCTGCGTCATGCCCAGGTCCCGGTCGATTTCGTCACCGAGGACGACGTCATCGAAGGCCTGTGTAAGGATTACCAGGTCATCTACGTCACCCAGCAGTACTTGCACTCGAACGCCGTCAAGGGGCTCAAGAAATGGGTCGAAGCGGGCGGCACGCTCGTCGCGCTGTGCGGCGGCGGGTTCCTTGACGAGTTCGGGAAAGCGAATCCCGACGTCCAGGCTCTCTATGGCGTCAAGTCACAGACGCTCTACAAGGACCCGAAGCTGACGATGGTGCTCGCGAAGCAAGACCTGCCGTTGTACAAACCGCTCGACATGGTCAAGCTCGACAAGACCGAGGTCCCGGTGCTCGTCTGGAAACAATCGATGGTTGCCGGCGACGGCAAGGTCATCGCCAAGTACAAGGACACCTCGCCGGCCGTCATCGAAAAATCGCAAGGCAAAGGCAAGGCGATCCTGTACGCCTTCTTCCCCGGCATGGCCTACGAACGCAGCGGCTTGCCGATTCTTCCGGCGGACCGCGGCGGCACAGACGCCGGCTACAACCACTTCCTCCCCACCAAGATGGACGCCGACCTGCGTCGTCAGCTCGTTGACGATATGCTCCCCGTCAGCTTCAAGCGTCCGGTCGAATGCAGCGAGCCGCTCGTCGAGACGACCTGCATCGACGGGAAAGGCAAGCTCGCCATCCCGCTCATCAATTACACCGGTCAGCCGATCGACAAACTGGTCGTGCGCATCGCCGGCGTGACGAATCCGAAGTCCATCCGTAGCGTCGAGCGCGGCGTCCTTAAATCCGAGACCCAAGGCGGCGCGACCGTAGTAACGTTGCGGCTCGACGTGGCGGATATGCTGCTCATTGATCGTTAGCCGGTAATTCGTTGACGGAGCCAGATGTGGCGCTTCGGTTGATTCGATTGCAAACCCGGCAGCACTGTTTGTTTCGTAACCGTTCACCCCTCTCCCCTGTACTCAGGGGAGAGGGGCCGGGGGTGAGGGGTTGGGGCGCCGCGCAACCGACCGTTCGTCCCCCTCACCCCCGACCCCTCTCCCCCTGAGTACAGGGGGAGAGGGGAGCTGAACGGTTACTTTGTTTCTTACCCCAAGGAGCCTTCCAATGAATCGTCTGTTGCCTTCGATCATGGTCCTGTTGGTCGTTCTCGGCATCACCACGCTTGCCGACAGCCAAGGTACTGCCGCGGGCGGCGGCAACAAGAAGACGCTCAAGGATTTGATCGTCGGCAAATGGGAACCCGAAAGCACGAAAGAAGCCAAGGGCATCAAAGGTATCTTCATCGAATTCACCAAGGACAACAAAATGACCATGGTCGTGAAATTCGATGAGGAAACGGCGAAGCTGGTGGGCAAGCCCGAATTCAGCAAATCGGGAACGTACAAGATCCTGGACAATGACATCGTCGAAACCAAGATTGAAGAGAAAGGCAAGGAAAAATTGGACAAGGCCAAGGTCGTCGTGACGGAAACATCCATGATCGTCTCGCCGCTGGAAGGAAAAAACAAAGGCAAGGAAGAGAAATTCAAACGCGTAAAGTAGGCGGACCTTTCCGTCGAGCCAAGACAGCCCGGAGGAGCGCGCTCAAGCGCGTTTTGTGATTGCGACGCCGCAAGTGCCGGGATGCGGGTGACGCTTCCGCAAGCTTCACTCGCGTTCTGGCAGCGCGGCTGACTCTCTCGGGACTTGAGATTTTGCGTTGCAAATCTAACGCCGCAATGAATCAACTCCCTTCTCTCTTACGCCACCTCAGCATCTTACGAAACACCAGCGGCGCCAATCCCAGCGCAATAAACGACAGGATAAACCCTGGCGACAGCACGTCGCTCGGGCGTTGCAGCTCGCGCAGTTTTGTCCCGGCGTTGATGTAGAGCAGACAGCCCGGCAACATTCCCGCGAGGCTCACCCAGAAGTACGTCCATGTGCGGATCGGCGTCAGGCCCATGCAAAGGTTGATCGCGAAAAACGGGATGAATGGGACAAGCCTCAGCGAAAAGAGATAGAACGCGCCGTCCTGCTCGATGCCGCGGTTGAGCGTTTCGAGATACTTGCCAAAGCGTCCCTGCACCCAGTCGCGCAGGACGTATCGGCTGCTCAGGAACGCCAGCGTCGCGCCGCACGTCGCCGCCAGGAGCGCGACGCCGACGCCAAGCACATGGCCGAACAACGCGCCGGCGAGCAGCGACAGCACCCATGCCGCGGGAACCGACAAGGCCGTCATCGCGGTGTAAAGCAAGAAGAATACAACGGCGGCGAGGAGGAGGTTGCCCTGCACCTGAACGTCGATGGCGTCGAGGTTGGCGCGCACGTTGTCAAACGAGAGGTGCTCGTGCAGTCCGAATGCGTAGAACCCGATAACGCACGCAACCATGACGAGGAGCACGAACCAGCGCAGCCAAGAACCCGTCCGCGGTGGTGGTTCTGCCATCGTCCGAATCCTATTCGCCTCTTGCGGCCTTGCGTACGCGCGACGTTTAGCCGCAAGCGACAATTACTTGTACAGGTCCAACTTCGCGTCCCCGGTGATCAATGTGAACACATCGCGAACTTGCTCGAAGCCGATGCGCAACAGGAAGTGCGAATTACGGCCATAGCTCTTGGCGCCGAGGACATAGAAGCTCGGCTCCGGGTTCTTGAGCGACTCGGGGCCGTGTCCGACTTCCTTCATGCAGTCGTGCGCTTTCGTGCCCGCCAATAATGCTGCCAGCTTCATTGGGCCGAAAGTCGCATAGCACTCGTGGATCTGCAATTCGCGATACAAGGCACGGTCGGGCGTGTAGCCGACGTTGGCGATGATCTTTTCGAACTCCATCGTCTTCTTGCTGCCCGCGCTGCGTAGCGTGACCTTGAAGCTCTGATTGTTGGCGAGAAGTTCGATCGCCTCGACGGTCGTGCTGGCGAGAAAATCAACGTTGTCGTCCGTGCGCGTGGCGAGATTGTTTGCATGGGCGGCGAGACGGTCGCGTTCGCGCAAGGGATCATTCGGGATGCGGCGCAGCGGCTGCGAATGGGCGGCCCGGCCGATCCAGGTCGTCCAGGTCGACTGATGGTCCAGGCCGAGCTTGGCCAGGCTCGACGCCGTCGTCGCCGCGGAAAAGCCGGTGCCGACGAGCAGGACCGACTTGTTGGCGAAGTCTTTCTTGGCGTCGCCGAGGACATCGACGAGGCCATACGCGATGTGCGGTTCCGCTTGCGTTTCGCCGAGCGCCGGGATGCCGCCGGGACCGAGCCAGCGATGGTGCGAGTAGGTCCCGGTGCAGTCGATGACGATGTCGGCCTGTTCGACACGATCTTGATTGCGTTCGCGTGCCAGCAGAAGAAACGGCTGTTTGCCGCGGTCCGGATCGCCGGCGCCTTCATGCTTGAAAAAGCCGGCGCGGGCGATGCTGATGACGCGCGTCTCGGTCTTGATGCGATCGCGCACCACGTCCGCAAGCGGCAACAGATAACGCTCGACGTGCTCGCGCCCGCTGATGCAGGCGTCGTCCGCGGGAAATGGATGATCGAGCTTGGTCGAGGCAATCGCCTTACGCCCGAGCGGCGTCGCGTTCATTCCGAACGAACTGAACAACTTGACGTGCCCCCAGCGCCACATGTGCTCGCCGATGCGGCCCTGCTCGAAAATCGTGAACGGCAGCTTGAGTTGCCGCGCGTATAGCCCCGCTTCGAGGCCGATGGGCCCGGCGCCCAAAATGGCGATGCGCGGCGGATCGGATTTTGCCATGGCGGGCCTCCTTACCGTGAGCCGACGTCATTCATCGTTGGCGAAGACGACGCGATCATACACGTCCGCCAGCTTCAACTTGCACTTGATCGACACGATCGCGACGCTGGCATTCAATCCCGAATGGAGACGATACGACCACTCGCCATTCGGCTTGCGACGAAATTGCTCGACTTGAGGCTTGTCTTGTGAAATCAGGATATAATCCGTCAGCGTGGGATTGTGCTTCTGGAGGCGCTCGAACTTCTCCCCGCGATCGAAGGCTTCCGTTGATTCCGAAAGACCCTCAATAATGACTTTTGGATTCAGAATGACATCGCGATGGGAGTCGTGGTGTTCGATTTCGCCGCACACGACGAGGATATCGGGATAAGAGAATAAGCCTTTCCGGCTACGTCCAGGCATCGGAATCGGGCCGCTGCGAACCTTGGTGTCCTTGGTGAGCACTTCACAAGGTTTGCCTTTCATCTGCATGCCTAATGACACGACGACATTGACAGAGATTCGTCCATGAGAAAGACTCTCGCCAGCCATGGCGATGATCTCGCCATCGAGATAAATGTGCCGTTCTTCGGCCGCGCGCTCCAGTGTCAGGTACTCATCCACCGTATAGCGAGGCTGCAGCTTGGGCGCGCCCATGAGCATCTCCGCTGGCTGACCGAGTACGGGAAATTCGGTTTGCATGAATGCTATTATAACAAAAAAATCCCACCTCGCGGGAGGTGGGATTGGTTACTCAAAAGCCGCATGCGGCGATGGCTAACGCACTTCGGGCAGCGCGGGATGGCTGGCGAGGTGCTGCGGGCGGCCGGTCGGGTCGTTGATGTTGACCGTGTCTGGGTTGATGCCGAGATTACGATAGACCGTGGCGATGACTTCGCCGGAGTAGACCGGGCGCTGGGCCGCGATTTCGCCGAGGCGATTGGTCGCGCCGATGACCTGGCCCGTACGCATGCCGCCACCTGCCATCAAGCAGCAACTCACCGGCGCCCAGTGGTCGCGTCCCGCTCCGCCATTGATTCGCGGCGTGCGGCCGAACTCGCCCCAGACGACGACCGTGACATCATTGAGCATGCCGCGCATGTCGAGATCCTCGATCAACGCGCTCAGGCACTGGTCGAGTTTGCCGCCGTGGTCGCGCATGAAGGCGAAATTCTGCCCGTGGCTATCCCAACGGCCAAAGGTCAAAGTGACGCAGCGAACACCCGCTTCGACGAGGCGGCGCGCGACCAGCAGTTGATCGTTGACCGTCGGAGCGCCGTCGAACTGGTACTGATACGGTTTGCCGTCCCCGTAGCGATCGCGCACCGCTTGCGGCTCGCGCGAGATATCGAGCGCGTCGAGCAGCCGGCTCGAAGTCAACACGCCGAGGGCGCGCTGTTGGGCGGCGTCGAGGCCTTGAATCGTGCCATTGATGTCGATGTCGCGGCGCAGAGCGTCGAAGCTCTGCATCAGACGCCGGCGATCGCCGAGTTGATCGACGGAGACGCCGTTGAGACGCATGTCCGCCATGCCGGGGCCTTCGGGACGGAACGGCGCATGCGGCGTGCCGAGGAAGCCGGTTTGGCCTGCATCCGCCCAAGGACGATGTTGCGTCGGCGCGGCCAGTCCGACGAATGGCGGCACTGACGGATCGGCCGGGCCATGCACTTTGGATAGCACCGAGCCGATGCTCGGACGGCCGCCCAGGGGACGCAGCGAATCGTGCGGCCAGCCGGTCAAGCACTGCACTGCGTCATGGCGATCGGCACAACCCGTAATCGAACGAATGACGACGCACTTATCCATCACGCGAGCCATGCGCTGGAAGACCTCGCCGATCTGGATGCCGTTGACGTTGGTCTGAATCGGCTGGAACTCGCCGCGGATCTCGACAGGAGCTTCGGTCTTGATGTCCCACATGTCCTGGTGGGCCGGACCGCCGCCGAGGTAGATGTTGATGACCGCTTTGTGCGAGGAGGCGGCATTCTGCTGGGCCTCAGCTCGGTAAACATCCGTAAGGGAAAAACACGTAGCACCGAAGGCAAAGGCGCCGACTTTGAGGAAGCCGCGGCGATTGATGCCATCGCAAAATCGCATCGCGGGACCGGGAATGTTCAACATAAGATGGCCCTTTCGGCTATACAGGTGGGACCGAGTCGGCGTGCGCATGTTCCCTAACGGAAGAGGATACCCCCCAAACTTCCGCCCTGAACGGAACGAGAACGCAGCCGATGCCATGAGTATATCAGCTAAAACTACTCGTGGACTCAAGTTGTGTCAAGAAGATTCTCTCGGTGAGCGCCGATCGCGGATGATGACATCCCCCGCCATTTACGGCCAGTAGCCGGAAAAATCCCGGTAAACTGCGGGGCATC
Organism: Planctomycetia bacterium; assembly: GCA_005799265.1. Taxonomy (GTDB): domain Bacteria; phylum Planctomycetota; class Planctomycetia; order Gemmatales; family Gemmataceae; genus SIAQ01. The sequence continues at coordinate 56,106 of SYHD01000170.1, forward strand.
TGGTTCTGTTCCGCACATCATTCCCCAGAGAGTGCGCCTGTTCGTCACACCACCGTTTCCGAAGCACTTCAATACGACGTCGTAAATAATGACTGCAAAGCCTCTTACGGACTTACCCATTTGCTAGCCGCGACGGTATTGGAATTGCACAATTTCCCTTCGACCAATCACAAGATTCACATCGGGAGGGACGATCATGAGCCGTTGCACGCCTATTTTCTGGCTCGCGTGGATTCTTACGGCCATCGTAGCCTTGCTCTTTGCGAGTAGTCTGGCTTCGGCACAGCCGATTACGCAACCACGCGGCGAAATCATCCTCAGTGGCTTTCTCAGCTGCTCGGGGCCCAATGGCAATAGGCAATGCCCGTTCCGCCATCACTATGTCGAAATGGTGGCGGGCCGAACGTATGCCCTGCGCATCGAGACGACCGAATTCAACGCCGCGTTGATGATTGAAGACGAGCGCGGGAACATGCTGGCACGCGACACGGACGACTTCGACACGCTGCCAGGATATATCGTCTATCGCCCCGCAGCAACCGGCACCTACCGACTGATCGCATCGGCAAAAGCCCCACTGCTGGAAGGCTTCTACGCCATCTTCATGCAGGAGCTCACCGTCCTCTTCCGCGTGAAGGACGAGATGACGTCCAGTGATCCGTTGCGGTGCGAATTCCATGCTCGGACCTACGATGTGCCGATGGTCGCCGGGCAGAGATACATCATCGATCTCACCAGCAACGCTTTCTCCCCCTACTTGAAGCTGCTCGACATGGACGGCATGATCATCGCCTTTCAAGACGAGAGCATGGGGCCGCGCGGGACCCGCATCGTCTACACGCCGACGCGCACAGCGAGCTACCGGATCGTGGCGACCACGTTTGATCCACGGAGGGTTGGCGCGTTCATGCTCAGCGTGTCGCGGCTCGTAATACAGTCCCTTGACAGCGCGAACCGGCCTCTTAGAATTGCGCTGTCGCGATCCCGTCATCTCCGGAAAATCCCATGCCCGCCGAGACTCTCTATCTGGTCGACGCATTCTCGTTGATCTTCCAGGTCTTTCACGCGCTGCCGGAGATGACCAGCCCGTCGGGATTGCCGACGAACGCGCTGTTCGGCTTCACGAAAGACATGCTCTATCTGCGCAATGACAAGAAGCCGGATTACCTGGTGGTGTGTTTCGACACGCCGGGCAAGACATTTCGCGACGAGATGTACACCGAGTACAAGGCCAATCGCGGGCCGATGCCAGACGACTTGCAGTTGCAGATACCGCTGATCTTGCAGATGCTGGAAGGGATGCGCATTCCCGTAGTCTTGCGTGAGGGCTTCGAGGCGGACGATCTCATCGCGACTTTGGCTCAGGCCGGCGCGGAGAAAGGTCTCGATGTCTATATCTGTTCAAGCGACAAGGACTGTCGGCAGCTGTTGAGCGAGCGCATCAAGATATTCAGTCTGCGCAAGCGCGAGGTATTCGACGCCGAGTCGCTCAAGAACGATTGGGGCGTGCGGCCCGAGCAAGTCGTCGATTATCAGACGCTGGTTGGCGATTCGGTTGACAACGTCCCCGGCGCGGAAGGCGTCGGGCCGAAGACCGCGAGCAAATATCTGCAAGACTATGGCACGATCGAGAACCTCATCGCCCACGTCAACGATCTCAAGGGGAAGAAAAAAGAGAACCTGCAAACGTTCCTGCCCAAGCTCGAACTGAGCCGCAAGCTCGTCACGCTCGATCGCAACGTGCCGATCGAAGTGAGCTGGGATACGTGGCGATTGCGCGACGGCGACGGACTCAAATTGTTCGAGTTATTCCGCGCCTGGGGCTTCCGTACCTTCGCGGAGCAGGTACGCGCCGACATCAAAGAGGCGCCCCAGCCGAGCAAGCAAGTCATACAAGGTAGTCTCTTTGGCGACTCGGTCAGCGAACCAGCGGCGGCAACATCGTCTGATTGGCCGCACACATACCACCTCATCAATCGCGAGTCTGACTTCACGGAATTCCTCGAGCAGCTAAAGAAGCAAGCACGCTTCGCCGTCGATTTGGAAACAACGTCGCTCGATCCGCACGACGCCGATATCGTCGGCGTCGCAATCTCGTGGCAGTCAGCGGAGGCGTGGTATTTGGCGGTGCGCGGCCCCAAGGGCGAAGCCGTACTCAATCCCGACACGATGCTCGCGCGTCTCAAGCCGATCCTCGAAGACGCCAAGATCGGCAAAGTCAATCAAAACATCAAGTACGACTGGCAGGTCTTCCTGCGTAACGGCATTCGCGTGGCCGGCGTCGTCGGCGATTCGATGATCGCCCATTACCTGCTGCACGCCGGCGAGCGCAGCAACGGCATCGACGCGCTGTCCGAAAAATACTTCAGTCATCCGAAAATCAAGACAAGCGACCTGATCGGCAAAGGCAAGAAGCAAATTCGCATGGACCAGGTGCCGACCGCGCAGGTCGCCGAGTACGCGGGCGAAGACGCCGACGTCGCGTGGCGCTTGTGCGAGACGCTGGAGCCGATGCTTGTGAAATTGGGCTTCAAGCGAGGTGATTCCTCCCCTCTCCCCCTGTACTCAGGGGGAGAGGGGCCGGGGGTGAGGGGGTCGAACGTGCAACGACAGACTCCCTCTCGCAAAACCCCTGATGAGAACACGCCGTTGCAAGGGCGGCCCCCTCACCCCCAACCCCTCTCCCCCGGAGTACCGGGGGAGAGGGGAGATATGTACCTATACGACGACCTCGAAATCCCCCTCATCGAAGTGCTCGCGGAAATGGAGTTCACCGGCATCCGCCTCGACAGCCCGCTGCTGAATCGCCTGGGCACGGACATGGACGCCCGGCTCAAGCAGATCGAAGCGGACATTTACGTCCTGGCCGGACGCGAGTTCAACATCAACTCGGTGCCACAGATGCGTGAGATCCTTTTCGAGGTGCTCAAGTTCAAGCCGACCAAGCAGACGAACATCGGGCGCGAATCGAGCACTGACCAGGAGACGCTCGAAGAACTGGCGACGCAGGACAATCCGAACGTTGCGTTCCCGCGCAAGCTGCTCGAACATCGCAAGATCGCGAAGCTCAAGGGGACATACGTCGATGCGCTCCCCGCCATCGTCAACGCGCGCACCGGTCGCGTACATACGTCATTCCAGCAGACCGTCGCCGCGACGGGACGCTTGAGTTCGAGCGATCCGAACTTGCAGAACATCCCGATCCGCTCGGAGATGGGGGGCCAGATTCGTCAGGCGTTTCTGCCCGAAAAGAATTGGTTGCTGCTGACCGCAGACTATTCGCAGATTGAGCTGCGACTGCTCGCCCATTTCTCGGCCGACGAAGCGCTGCGGCAAGCGTTTGCCGAGGATCGCGACATTCACGCCATGGTGGCGGCGAAGATCTTCAACGTGGCTGACGCTGCCGTCACGGAGGAGATGCGCCGCGCCGCCAAGACGGTCAACTTCGGCGTCATCTACGGCATCAGCGCTCGCGGCCTGGCGAATCGACTCGGCATCCCAATGATGGAGGGGGAAGCGTTCATCGAAGCCTATTTTCAAAAGTACCCGCGTGTGCAAGAATATCAGAACACGCTCCTGAAGACGTGCCGCGAGCGCGGCTACGTCAGCACGATCCTCGGCCGACGCCGGCAGATCGAAGGCGTGCGGCCGAACACGAGCTACAAGGGGCGCAACCAGCCCGAGCGCGAGGCGATCAACATGGAGATCCAGGGTTCGGCCGCCGATCTCATCAAGGTCGCGATGCTCAACATTCATCGCCGGCTCAAACGCGAAAATTGCCAGGCGCGGATGCTGTTGCAGATTCACGACGAGCTGGTGTTCGAGCTGCCGCCGACGGAGCAGCCGAGCATCGTCAAGCTGGTGCGCGAGGAGATGACGCAATCGCTCGGCGACAGGTTGCAGGTGCCGTTACGCGTGGACATGAGCGTCGGGGCGAACTGGCATGACACGAGCGAAATTTGACCGCCGCTTGCGGCTTAGCGCTCGCCGGGCACCGTGCGAGCGCTGAGCCACAAGCGGCGACGTGAAAAAGACGCCTTCTCAATCGTTGGCTCTGTGGTACAATTCGGCTATGAATACCCCCCCCTCCACTTCCTGGAAGCACCTGGCGCCGAAGCCAAGATCGTCGTACCAACAGCTCTTCGTCCGCGGCACGCGCATTTCGGCGCGGACTTTGTACGGCTGGTACGCCGGACCGGAGCAGTTCTCCCCGGAAGAGATTGCGGCACAATTCAATCTGCCCGTCGAGGCGGTATTGGAGTCGATCGCGTATTGCGAATCGGACCCGCCGGAGTTGCTGGCGGATTATGCGCGCGAACAAGCGTTGATCGATGCGGCGAGCAAAAAGCCTGATGGCCGGCTTTCGCCGCAAGAAGAGGCTGAAATACGTCGGCAATATCGGATTCAGCGCTCATGAATCTCTATCTGGATGATGACTTCGCATCCCCGCTTCTTGCCCAACTGCTTCGAACAGCCGGGCATGATGTTCAACTGCCAACGGATGTCGGATTGTCGGGCGACGATGACCCAGTCCACCTGCGGTACGCTGGAAAAAATGGCCGGGCGATCATCACGGGAAATCATGATGACTATAAGCAACTTCATTCGCTGGTCATCGACCTGCGAGGTCATCATTCCGGTGTCCTCGTCGTTCGTAAAGACAACGATCCCACGCGCGATCTGAAAGCCGCCGGCATCGTAAGAGCCCTGCGAAACCTTCTCGCTGCCAACGTCCCCATCGCGGATCAATTCATCGTCCTTAACCACTGGCGGTGAAGCGCATGATCCCCATCATCGGCATCGTCGGCGGCATCGGCAGCGGCAAGAGCCTCGTCGCCGACGCTATGCGCGAACTCGGCGGCCACCTCATCAACGCCGACCAGCTCGGCCATGAAGCCCTCGTACAGCCCGACATCAAGGCGAAGCTCGTCGAATGCTGGGGCAACGCTATTCTCGACGACCGCGGTCACGCGGATCGCAAGAAGATCGGCCGCATCGTTTTCACGGAGCGCAAGGAGTTGCACGCGCTGGAGTCGCTCGTGTTCCCATACATCGAAAAGCGAATTCTTGAAGAAATCGAGCTTGCCAAAGCCCAAGGCGGTGTAAAATGCACTATCCTTGACGCGGCCATCATGATCGAGACCGGTTGGCATCGCCATTGCGACAAGATCGTCTTCGTGGACGCCCCGCGTGAGCTTCGCCTGGTTCGATTACAGCAAACCCGTGGTTGGAACGAAAAAGAGCTGGATCGCCGCGAGAGCGTGCAGTTGCCATTGGCTGAAAAGAAGCGTCACGCCCACGCCGTGATCGTCAATGACGGTGAACCTGATAAAGTAAAGCGACAGGTGAAAGATTTGCTGGTGTTGTGGAAGGTTATCTGCTAGAATCCATCCTTCATTCTCCAAGATATGAACCACAGGTCTTGCAAGACGGTATAGAACTCATGACTTGAGAGACGGCCGCAAGGTTGAGCGGCCACGACGCTGAACATGGCACGGTCAGGAGGCTGTGCCACCACGCAAACATCATTCCCGTGCCTACCGCTGGTGTGTTCGCAGACGACGTCTTAGCCATGTCGCGTCCGTCTGCGAGAGAGGAACAGAACCTCCCAATCTCTGCCAGCTCTTTAGGAGGAACGTCCATGTCGGACTTACGAGGCCGTAAAGACGCCAGTCCCACCCGCCCGCGCCCTGCCGCCAAGACCGATGCGCCAAGCGGATTCGGCCAAGACATCCTCGACGACGCGAGAACCGCCATCGCCGCGCCCCCGCCCGGCTCCCAGGACAACGAACAGGAGCACATCGGCTTTGACGCGGAGACGAATAGCCGCTACGAGGAGATCAAACGCGGCACCACGCACATCTCCGAATTGCAGCAGATGACGATGGCCCAGCTTCAGCGGATCGCGAAGGACGAGAATCTGACCGAGTACAGCGGCCTGAAAAAGCAGGACATCATTTTCAAGATCCTGAAAGAACGGGTCAAGCAGAACGGCCTGATGTTCGGCGAAGGCACGCTCGAAACGCTCCCCGACGGCTTCGGCTTCCTGCGCAGCCCCGATTACAACTACCTCCCTTGCCCCGACGAC
>SYHD01000171.1 GCA_005799265.1 Planctomycetia bacterium
TGGCCCGAGCCTCCGCTTCTGTGAGGCTCGGCCCCAGAGAGACATCCAGTGCCGTGATGGTAAAACCCTCCGTGTGTCTCACAGAGGATACCCAAACAGGCGGTTCGAGCAAAGATGTACTTCATACGGCTAAAGAGTTACCATTTATTTAGAAATCAAATTCCCACGCTGCCGACTATTTCACGGCAATCCCATCTTTCGGAATCGCCATGTCCACCGTCCATAACACCCCCTGCGTGACGAGCCGGCGATAATCAGCCGACTGCCAGTTTTCGTGAAAGTGCAGGCCGCTGAAGCCAAACGAACGGCCGCCGCCTGCGCGTTCCAGAGCCCAGGCGACGGTGTGCGCTTCGCCGTCGATCGTGACGTTGAGGAGCGGCGTCTTGGTCTTGGCGAATTTGAGCGTGTAGTAGAATTCGTCGCGCGCCTTGAAATCCGCGAGGCCGTTGAGAATCGGATGCTTGCCGACGGGCCTGGCGTCGGTCGAGACGATCTGATACTTGCGATCCGGACCGCCGTGGCAGCCGCCGAAGAGGTCGACGAACGGCTGGATGTTCTTGGCGTCCTTCGTGCCCATGCCCCAGTGCAGGACGGCGAGGCCCGCCTTGCGTTTGGCGCACGCTTGAAACGCCGCGAGACGCTCTGGATTGCTGTTGAGCCACTTCGCGCCTTCCGAGACGAACAGGACGACGCCGTCCGCCTTGGCGAGCAGCTCCGGCCCGTCGCGCCATGGATCGTCGGCGTTGGCGAGCGTCACGTCGATGCCGGGAATCTTGTCGAGTTCGCGTTTGAGGATACGCTGGCCGAGTTCGTATTCGTGCGTGTCTTTCGGATGGCCATCGGGCTTTTGCCAGAGGAGCAGCACGCGCTTTTTCGGCGTGCCTGCGTGCATAGGAAGGAGAAGGCTGGAAGACGCCGCCAACAGGAAAAGCCAGCAGAGAACGCGCATGTTGCACCTCATGGAGTAAAGGTGGAATGTAATGCGCGTCGCGCTCAGGTTCAATCAAAATCGGCCAACAAATCTCACGCAAAGGCGCAAAGAAACGACGTGGTCGCGGGATTCCACTCTCCACAACGCATTGTCTTCTTTGCGCCTTCGCGTGAGCTGTATTTTTCTGGCAACCAGCGACCGATTGGTTTAGGATGAGCGGAGACCGTCAACCATCCCACCAAACGAGGTTCTCATGCGCTGGCTCATGCTCTCTATCGCCCTTACCCCCATCATCTGGCTGCCGACCTCGAACGCCGGCGACGTCAAGGAGTCCAAAAGCGCTTTTGAAAGCGATCCGAAAGGCTGGACCGATCTGCTGGCGAATGCCGATCTGAAGGACTGGAAACGCGTCTCGATCCCGCCGAAATCGAAGCTCAAGGAGCCGAATCCGTGGAAGTACGACGCGACCAAGAAAACGCTCGTCTGCAATGGCGTCGGCTATCACGAGATGCTGCTTTACGACAAGGACTTCGCCGACGGTGTCTTCCACATCGAATGGCGCTTCGAAAAGGTCGACGGCAAGAAAGGCTACAACAGCGGCGTCTATGTGCGCAACAACGCTGACGGCTCAATCTGGCATCAGGCCCAGGTCGGCAGCAAGAATGTCGGCAACTTCTTTGGCAGCACCCTCAGTGACGGCAAAAAGGCTGGCGTCCCCGGCAACAAGCTGGCGAAAGTGCCCCAGCGCGGCAAAGAAGCCGGCGAGTGGAACGTCTACGAGATCACCTGCAAGGGCAAGAACGTCACGCTGTGGGTCAACGGCGCCGTCACCGCGGAATGGAAATCGTGCGAGGTGCCAAGCGGATTCTTTGGCGTCGAGGCGGAGGGGTATGTGATTGAGTTCAAGAATGTGATGTATAAGCCGTAAAAGGCTTGAGAACGCCGCCGGATTGTGCTAGAAAGAGTTGAGTCAATAGGCAGACGAAATTCAAGTTCTGGCAGGAGCAAACCCATGCCGGCCAAAGTTTTTAGCCGAAACCTACCCTCACGGGCCTCACCAGACGACCAATGGATTCGGACGCGATCGCTGGACTGCAAGGCATCCTGGAAGTGAGTTGCAAGCAAGAGGGGGGGATCATGAAACCGTTGCACCATCCCAAGTTCACGCGCCGCGACATGCTTCAAGCCGGCGGCATCGGCTTGATGGGCCTTTCGCTCGCCGACGTGCTCGCCATGCGCGCGTCGGCCCTCAGCCCCGATCCCTCTCCCAGAGGGAGAGGGGCGAATCCGCCGAAGTCCGTCATATACCTCTTCCTCTCCGGCGGCCTCGCCCAGCAGGACAGCTTCGATCCGAAGCCGGACGCACCCGCCGAAATTCGCGGCGAGTTCGATCCCATCCGCACGCGCATTCCCGGCGTGCTCATGAGCGAGCATTTGCCGAAGCTCGCCGAGCGCATCGACAAATGGGCGATGGTCCGCTCGTTGACGCATCCGTCGAACGATCACTCGCTCGGCCATCACATCATGCTGACGGGCCGCAGCCAGGCGCCGGTCGGCTTTAGTCCCGTGATGCCGCGGCCGGGCGACTTCCCGTCGATCGCGTCGCTGGCGGGACATTTGGTGCCGCAGCGCAATGGTCTGCCGTCTGCAGCGGTCGTGCCGTTCAACTACATCCATCACTCGGGGCGCATCATCCCCGGCCAATACGCGGGCGAACTCGGCCATCGGCACGATCCGTGGCTGATCCAGGCGTCGCACAACTGCCCCGGCTACGGCGCCTGCCCCACTTGTTTCGATCATCAAAAGCGGCCTCACGAGCACGTCGGCACACCCGTCTTCCAGCCGCCCGTCCTGCGTCTGCCCGAAGGTATCGATCAGGGCCGCATCGAGACGCGCCGTGGCCTGCTCGATCTCGTCGATCGCCAGCAGCAGACGCTCGACCGCTCCGCCGCCGCCCTCGATCTCGACCAGCATCGCACGAGCGCTCTTTCGCTGTTGACGTCGAGCCGGGTACGCTCCGCGTTCGATCTGTCCAACGAAAGCAATCAAGTCCAAGAAGCCTACGGCCGTAACCTGTTCGGCTACTCGTGTCTGTTGGCGCGCCGGCTCGTCGAGCTTGGCGTGAGCATGATTCAGGTCAACCTGGGTCGCAACGAGACCTGGGACACGCACGGCAACGCCTTCCCGCACTTGAAGAACGACCTGTTGCCGCCGATGGACCGCTGCGTGTCGGCGTTGCTCGACGATCTCGACGCGCGCGGCCTGCTGGAGACGACGCTGATCGTGATGGCGGGCGAGTTCGGCCGCACGCCGCGCATCAGCCATTTGCCGCAGTATTACGCGTTGCCCGGCCGCGATCACTGGGGCGCGGTGCAAACGGCCTTCCTGGCAGGCGGCGACGTGCGCGGCGGCACGATCATCGGCGCCTCCGACCGCAACGGCGGCTACCCGGCGACCGCGCCGCAAACGCCAGAGAACATGGCCGCGACGATCTACGAGACACTCGGCATCCCGCGCAGTTTCATGTGGCGCGACGCGACGAATCGGCCGCATCATTTGTATTACGCGGAGCCGATTGCGGGGCTGATGAATTGATGGTGAATTGGTAACCCCATCTGGCAGAATCCGCTCACGCTCCCGCTGCGCCTGCAAACCACAAGGACTGCATCCATGTTCAATCCCACGCCTGGCAAACCCGACGAGCCGCAAGCTTCCCCGTCGACGCCCAATCAGAAAAACGATGCGGCGCAGGAGGGCAACATTCCTGACGAGGCCTACACCTATGCCCTGGAATGTCTGCTGAAAGGAAGCAAACCCTCCGACGTACGTCGCAGCCTGCTCGACGCGGGCTACACCCAGAGTCAGGCTGATGAGATCATCCAGGTGGCGGTGAGCTATCGCAACAATAGCGAGGCCAACGCCCACATGAGCGGCGAATCGCGACAGGACGGCTCGCGAAACATGATGATCGGCGGCATCATTTGCCTCGTCGGCATCGTCATCACCTTCGGCACGCTCATGAGCGCGAGCGGCGGTGGGCGTTACGTCATCGCCTGGGGCGCCATCATCTTCGGCGGCATTCAGTTTTTCCGCGGACTGGCGCAATCGAAATCCTGATCCTGAGCCGCATCGAAGCATCGTAGCTGGGCCTATTCGGGGCTTGAATGCATCGACCGGAGGTATCCTCATGCCCGCCGACGACCCTCGCCATCCAGACTACGGCGCGTTTTCCGCCGAGCCTTTCCCTAACGTACAGTCGAGCAACTCGGTCGCGCCGAAGGTGATTCGGGGAGACGAACTCTATTACCACGTCGTGAACTGTCTCGCTCGCGGCCTGACCAAGGCGGAAATCTGCCAGGAGCTGATCGCGATGGGATATGCCGCCCAGGAGACCGGGCCGTGGGTCGATAAGGTCATCGAATTGCAGCGAGAAAAACGCGCCAACGATCCCCTGCCTCGATTCCCTGCCGCCTCCGAATACGATTACGATCCCGGCCAGCGCGCCTCCGACGGTCGCCGCCACATGTGGATTGGCGCAATCGTTTGCGTGATCGGCATTTTTCTCACATTCGCAACTTACTCGTCCGCGCGCGAATCCGGCGGCACTTATTACGTCTTCCACGGCGCAATCGTTTGCGGCGCATTGCAGTTTGTCATAGGATTTTGGAGAAGTCTCCAATAGGGACTCATGTCTCCGTGTAACGCACGGCGGCGGCTGATAATTGGTCTTGGAAAGGATTGGGGAGTCATGCAACGCATCCTACGCGAACAAGCCCGCAAATACGCCTTCGACTGGCGCGACGAGCCGCTCCTACGCGTCAAGCCCGGCGAGAGCTTTGAGTTGGAAACCTACGACGCCAGCACCGGCTACTTCAAGAGCGAGGCCGACAAGGCGCTTCCCGCGAAACGGCCGGGCTTCGACAAGACGCCGCCGCTCGCCAATCCGATCGCGGGGCCGATCTATCTCGATGGCGCCGAGCGCGGCGACATGCTCGTCGTCACCCTCGACGCGATCACCGTCGATAGCTACTCGTGGATCGCCGTAGGCCCTCGCCGCGGTCCCTTAGGTGAATCGACACGCTGGCCAGAGCTGTCGAACGAGTACACCACCAAGATATTCCAGCACACGCCCGGCCCCTCCGGCACCACGCGTGACGGCACCCTGCACTTCAACAGCAAGATCTCCTGGCCGATCACGCCTTTCATCGGCACCATCGGCGTCGCGCCCGATCGTGAGGTAACGACGAGCCTCGACGGCCAGGGCGAATGGGGCGGCAATCTCGACATCCGCGACGTTGCCGTCGGCAATCGTATCTATCTGCCCATATATCATCCCGGCGCGCTCTTCTACCTCGGCGACGTGCATGCATCGCAAGGCGACACCGAGTTCACCGGCACCGCGGCCGAGACGAAGGCGACCGTGCAGGTCAAGCTCGATCTCATCAAAGTGAAAAAGATCCCCTGGATGCGCATCGAGAAGCCCGACGCCCTGATCGCCGTCAATGCCAACAAGCCGCTCGAAGTCGCGGTCGAGACGGCCACGTTTCACCTCATGGACTGGCTCATTACCGAATACGGCTTTTCACCTACCGACGCCTATTGCCTGGTCAGCACCTGTCCGGACTTTCGCATCAACGTCTACCAGATGTGCAAGATAGGTAAACTCGCGTATGTCGCGGGGGCGGAGATTCCAAAGCGGCATCTGCGGCGGTAGCGGACTCATTCGCATGCGTCCAGCGGCAGCAATGATACGTGCACAAGGGCGTCCGCGCCTGGAGAGCGTCATGTGGCAGTGCGTGAAATGTCATGAGCGCTTGGAGGAAAACTTCGACGTCTGCTGGAGTTGCGGCACGTCTCGCGAAGGGATCGAGGATGCCAGCTTTCGCAAGGCCGATGACTTTATCCCCGAGCCAGCCGCGCCGGAGCCGTTTGACGAGCGAGCAATCGAACGGCCTCCTGCTGTATCGCAAACGAAGAGAAATCCGATCACGTGCCTTCGCTGTCACCACGAACTGGAGTTCGTCGGCACCAAGGCGTTTCACGAGGGCTACAACTGGGGCGTCCTCGGCGACCTCGCGGAATTAGCGATCCATAAAGAACAATTCGACGTCTACTGCTGTCCGCGTTGCGGCCGCATGGAATTTTTCGCCGCCGGCATCGGCGCCCATTTGCGTTCTCGTTGACAGCCCGCGTAATGTTTGAGACGGATGCCGCGTTGGGCAATTCTCAGTAGGACAGTCTCATGCCGCCATTCACCGTAAGCAAACTCGACCACGTCAGCGTGCTGATCACCGACCTGGAGCGCAGCCGGCGGTTCTATCGCGACCTTGTTGGGCTGACGCCGATCCATAAGCCGCGCACCTTTGACTTCGAAGCGCTCTGGTTCGACCTCGGCGATCAGCACTTGCACTGCTTGCTGAAAGAAAAGCCGGACACGAACAGTCCGCGCCATTTTGCTTTGCGCGTCAATGATGTGGCAGCGGCCCGCCAATACTTCAAGGGGTTGGGGCTCGCGATCCAGGAGACGACGCTTATCCCCGGCGCGGATCGCTTCTTCATCCATGACCCCGACGGCAACCGCATCGAGATTATCCAGTGGCTGCGGCCCTACAGTTCGGAAGAAAACGCGCCATGACCTAAGCGCGCGGACTCATCCCTGCTGCTGCTTCGCCTCTTCCGCTTGGCGGGCCGCCTCCGAAATCGGGCCGACGATCGCCAGCAAATGTTGGAGTTGGCCGAGCTTCATGCCGTAGCGGTCGATGAAAGCCTGCACCGCGAATTCATTGTCCATGCCGTCTTCCGTCTCGGCCAACTCTTCGACCATGTTGACGAGCAATTGAATGTAGGCGCGTTCCATCAGCGGATACGCCTTCTGGCAATTGGGGGCGAATTCCGGATAATCCTCGCCCCAGCGCGACAGGATGTAATGCGAACGGCCGGCATGTTCTTGACGCGCCGCCCGGGCATGGTCGAGATGCTCCTTCTGGACTTCCAGCAATTGCTGGAGTTCATGACGTTGCAGATCCAGAATTTGTCGAAGCAATTCGGGGACGGATTCAGGCGCGGCGGGCGGCACGGGCGGCATATTGGAACTGTTCGGAACGATGCCAAATTGAAAGTGCATGATCAGCCTCGATAACAACAACGGCAACGCTGTTGTTATACCGGCCAGGCGGCGGTAGCGAAAGCAAAAAAACGGTGGTCCGTGATCCGTGGTCACCTGTGACGATGTGTCGACCCGTTGGTAATGGCCATTAACCGCGGACCACCAACCACGAACTAGATAAACAAACCCATTTCGCTTTCGCTCAGCGGCTTCACGAATTCGCAGCCCAGGCGCCACTTGCCGTCCTTTTGATCGTGAACGTGCACGACGCAAACCATCAAGGTGCGCACCATGCCTTCCGGCGATTGCAGGTCGACGGCGAGATACGTGCCCGGGCGAAACGGATAGCACAGCGTGATACCCAGACCGCCCTGCGAAAGATCGTGGACCTGGGCGTCACAGGAATGGGTCTTACCCGGTTCCATCGGCTGAGACGTGGCCTGGAGCGAGCAGGAATGCCGCTCACCGGCGCGCTGCTCGGCCAGTCGAAAATAGGGGTTCTTCACGGGTTGTACCAGGGCAGCCGAAAACAGCATGCTCATGACGGGATCCTCATACCTATTACGGGCAAGAAGTTCTCTGGTACGCAAGGATAGGTCACGCTGGGCCGACTGTCAATCGCCGGAATGAGAGAACGTCACGATCGCGCCAGCCGTAGCAGAATCTCAATGCCTCGCTCCAACATCTGATCGTTGACGGCATAACTGATGCGAAAGTGAGTGTCGCGTTTGCTGAACGCGCCTCCAGGGATGATGAGGAGATTATTGCGAATCGCCGCCGCGACGAATTCGCTGCCGGTTCCGCGCGGGGCTTGCGGGAAGAGATAGAACGCGCCGCCAGGGACAACGAGATCATAGCAGTCTTTCAAGGCAGCCACGAGACGATCGCGCTTCTTCTTGTAATCGACGACGAACGGCGCGATGTCGCAATCGAGCGCGACAATCCCGGCGTATTGCGCGACGCTCGGCGCGCACACGAACGTGAACTGCTGCATCTTGATCATTTCCTCGATCAACCGCCGCGGCCCGTGAGCGTACCCCAAGCGCAAACCCGTCATGGCGTAGGCCTTGCTAAAGCCGTCGAGAACGAGCGTATCGTCATTGAATTCCAACGGACTGACGAATGGCCCGTCGTAACAGAAAGCGCGATAGACCTCATCGCTCATCAGGAGAATCTTGCGTTCGCGCGCCAGCAGCGCCAGATCGCGCAGGACTTCACGTTGATGGACGACGCCGGTTGGATTCGCGGGACTGTTGACGATGATCACTTTCGTCCGCGCCGTGATCGCTGCTTCGACCTTGGCGACGTCGATGCGAAAATCAGGATAGGTATCGACGATGACGCTCTTGCCCCCCGCCAGCGTAATGAAGTGGGGGTACATGACGAAATAGGGATCGAAAAAGATCACTTCGTCGCCGGGATTCAGAATGCATGACAGCGCCAGGACCAAGCCGCCGCTCGTTCCGCTCGTGACGATCAACTCGCGGTCGCTTTTCGTCGGCACCTGTTTACGAATTTCGGCCAACAGTTTGGCACGCAACTCGGGAATGCCCTGCGTGACGGTGTAGGCGTTTTTGTCCGCGTCGATGGCCCCTTTGGCCGCGTCCTTGATCGCGGCCGGCATCGGAAAATGCGGCAGGCCGATGCTGAGGTTGACCGGATCCTTCAGGTGAGCCGCGAGATCAAAGACCTTGCGGATTCCCGAGACTTCGATCTGTTTCATCCGCGCGGCGATCCAGTGGTCGTGCATGGCTCGGACCTCGTTTTCGGTGATGACTTGGCAATGATATGGATTGCGCAAGGCAAATTGCAGAGTGCGAAACAGCCTCCTTCATTCACAAGCTCTGGCTGGGAACGAAGACGCTGATACTCAGCTTTTGAAAAATCTGCTCTTGCCAGACCTGACGCTTATGGTATCACGCGCCGATTCTGAATGGGTCTCTATCGGGGGAACGATACGTGAGCGACCAGCGCGTCATCATCGGCCATGCGCGCCACACCACGCAGGCGCCGCACTTCAATTTGCCGGCGGGCTTCATGCCGCTTTGGCTACGCATTGAGGGCGAGCTGGCCCGTTTCGAACTCGCGTGCCCGAGCGCGGTCGTCGGCCGACATTCGAGCGCCGACCTGCGTTTCGCGTTTCCGGAAGTCAGCCGCCGGCATTGCCGTTTCGTCTTCGAGAACGGACAGTGGCGCATCCACGATTTGCAGAGCCTCAACGGCATCCTGCTGAACGGCAAATCCGTCGCCGAGGCGACGCTCTTCACCGGCGATCGTTTGTGCATCGGCTGCGTGAAGGTGTTCGTTGAAGCGGGTACGCCCAAACGGGGGCTAATGCCGGTCAATGAAAAACCGACACAAATTCTTGACCTGCTGTTGGCCGAGGGAAGGTAGAAATAAGACGCTCGAAGCACAAGCAAGGGGTTCAATCCTTGCTTGCGCTTCGAGCGTGTGTGTTACTCGAATGCGCCCTACTTACCCCGCGTGCCGTTGCTGATGATCTTCTTCCTGCCATTGATTGAGTTTGTTGTACAGTGTTTTCAGAACAATCCCCAGCTCGGCCGCGGCGCTCACCTTGTTGCCTTGATGCTTGTCGAGCACGCACAGAATATGATCCTTCTCCACTTCCCTTAGCGTTTTCGGCTGCATGCGGATAACGGCTGGCATCGGCGTGTCCGTGGTCGGGAAGCTAATCGTCGCTGGTTCGCTTTGCAGGACTTGATGCGGCAAATGTTCAGGATGAATCGGGCCGCCGGCCGCGAGAATGTAGGCGCGTTCCATGACGTTGGCCAACTCGCGGACATTGCCGGGCCACTGGTATTCGAGCAAGGCGTCGATCGTCTCCGGCGTCAAAAGAGACGCAACCTGTTCCATCGGCCGACGCGCCGAACGCGCCAACAGATGACGCGCCAGTTCGGGAAGGTCCGGCCGGCGTTCACGCAACGGCGGCAGGCGAATCTCAAAAGTGTTGACACGGAAGTAGAGATCTTCACGAAACTCGTCGCTCTTGATCATTTCCTTCAAGTCGCGATTGGTGGCGCAAATGACGCGCACGTTCACGCGAAACGGCTCCGTATCGCCGACACGACGGATCTCGCCCGACTCCAAAAAGCGCAGCAGCTTGACCTGGATGTTCTTGTTCAATTCGCCGACCTCGTCGAGGAA
>SYHD01000172.1 GCA_005799265.1 Planctomycetia bacterium
GGATTCGAACCAGCGACCTCCTGAACCCCATTCAGGCGCGCTAGCCAAACTGCGCCACGCCCCGATGTGATGAAATTATAGATGGACCGCGCCCACGATACAAGAGCAGCAGGTCGTCTTAGCTGCGCGATTGTACCGGTTGTAACGATCAGCGAATCCTTTCCTGCCGCGGTTTTGCAGGTTTGGGCAAGACAAATCGGTTGTTCGGATTGATAATGGTTGAATCCATAGCTCGCGCACGCCTTTTGGCGGGCGCGGCGCCCCCAGCGCATGTCAGGCGAACAACTTTCGAAATCGTGGCGACATGAAAACAGCCAACACCTGCGCGCGCCTGGTCTTGGGCGCGGTCCTCTTCGCGATGATGACGTTGCCCTTCTCGTTTGCGCCGACGTTTGGCGTCAGACGAACGACCGCGGCCGAGCTCGAAGGACGTGCGGGCGCGGACCTCGCGGACGACTGTCTGCCGAAGGATCCGCCGCCGCCGGTTATCAAGCTCAAGGTGCGCGTGGCCAAGTGTACGGAGCCTGGCAGGACGATCGAGTATCGCATCTGCGTCGAGAATTGCTCGACGATGGAGGCGCATCATGTCGTCGTCAAGAATACGATGCCGGGGAATGCCAAGTTCGTGAAGTCCGATCCGGAGCCGACCAAGCAAGGACCGGACCTGCACTGGAACCTCGGCACGATCGGCGGGGGCGCGGTGCGCGAGATCGTCCTGACGCTGCAGCCGACGAACAAGGAGGATGTCAAGAACTGCGTGCGCGTCGTCTTCGAACACGGTGTGTGCCTCGTGACCAGGCAAGCATGCTTGCCCGGCAGGCCTCCCCTCATCACGGAGGTGCCCGAAGTGACGAGGCCGGAGGATCTGCCTGTCATCGAGCTTACCGTGCGCGGGCCGAAGGAACAGTACACGAACCTGGCAGGCAAGTATGAGATCATGGTGACCAATAAGGGCAAGACGAAGGTGACCAATCTGCAAATCCAGGCGTTGGTTCCGGACAAGATGAAGATCGAGACGACGAGCAAGCCGGGCAAGGCGATCGAGAACGGCGCGGCGTGGAACCTCGGCCAACTAGATCCCGGCGCGAGCCACAGCCTTCAGCTCTCCCTGCGGGCCAACGAGAAAGGCGAATTCTGCTTCAAAGTCGCGGCCGTGGCCGATCACGGCGTCAAGAAAGAGACGGAGTTTTGCACGAAATTCGTCGGCGTCTCGGCCATTTCCGTCGAGATGCACGATCGCGACGGGACGGACCCGTCGTTTATCGGGCACAAGGTGAGCTATCCGATCGTCGTGCGCAGTCTAGGGAACGATCCGGTCACGAACCTGCGCGTGCGGGCATTCATCCCCGACACGCTCAAGCTGGAAAAGACCACGCCGCCGCTGCTGGAGAAACGGGAGGCTGTCAAGGGAGGCGAGATCATCGAATTCAAGACGTTGCCGCAAATCGACGGCGGCGCGCAGGTTCGCTACGAGGTCTATGTCGAAGCGCTGCGCGGGGGCGTCACCTTCTTCCGTACCGAGATCCTGGCCGACCAGCTCGACGTCGGCCGGCCGGTAATCGAAGAGGAAAGCACGACCGTCGTTGATGATCGCGACGCGCCGGCGGCGCCGCCGCCATTCAAGAAGCTGAGTCGGATGAAATAGGCCGATTGCTTGTTGCCGGCTCGGAGCGTGCGTACGAAGGAGATGTCTCATGCGCGTCCTGCTCGGCAGCGGCGGCTTTCGCACGCCGGAACGCATCACGAAACTACGCACGCGTCTCAGTGCGCATCTGGGGCCGATCGAGCGCGTGCTCTTCATCCCCTACGCCCTCGCCGATCACGACAAGTACGTGCAAGTTCTCAACGAGCGCGGCCTCGACGCGGGCTACGAACTCGTCGGCATCCATCGCGCCGCCGATCCGCGCCGCGCCGTCGCGGAAGCCGACGCCATCTACGTCGGCGGTGGCAATACGTTTCGCCTGCTCAATGCGCTCTACCAGTTCGATCTGCTCGATGCGATTCGCGGGCGGGTCCGAGCCGGCGTGCCCTACGTCGGCATCAGTGCCGGCACGAACGTCGCCTGTCCGACCATCATGACGACCAACGACATGCCGATCGTGCCGCCGCCGAGCTTCACGGCGCTGGGGTTGGTGCCGTTCCAGGTCAACGCGCACTACTACACTGGCATGAACTGGGTCAAGGATGGCGAAACGTTCGTCGAGCACTTCGGCGAAACGCGCGACGATCGCTTGCGCGAGTTCCATGAGATGAATGACACGCCCGTCGTCGGCCTTTACGAAGCGGGCGTGCTCCTGTGTGATGGGGTAACGGTGATACTGCACGATGCGCCGGCACGTTTGTTTCGCAAGGGACAGGCGTCGATTGACGTTCAGCCGAGTGCAAATCTTGCGGAGTATTTGGCATGGCGCTGAAGGACAAGCTCGAACTCGAAAAACAGTGGGTCTCGACGACGAGCTATCGCCGGCTCTTGAACCACATGCGCGTGAAGCACGACATCGGCCAAACCAAACTCGGCCGGCGCAAGCTTCGTTTATTCGCCTGCGGGGCATGTCGATTAATGCTGTGGGACGACCCGGTGCCCGAGCGATTCAAGAAGATGGTTGACGCGGCGGAGGCGTTTGCCGATGATCGGATCTCCAAGCACGCTTTGGCGCGTCGTGGCAGCGAGAAGGGCGAATGGCCCAAGCCGATGTATGGCCACCTCTGGCTCGCTGCAACGGCCATGCGCGCGACCACCGAGATATCTTCCGTGAAAGCGGCGAATCGCACCGCGTATGATCTGCTCCAGAGCTTGGAGAAGCCACGAGGACGTGGCGGCAAGGGGCGCCTGTGCCGGGTCGTCCGCGAGGTGTTTGGCAATCCATTCCACGTCACGGTTATTGAAGACAGCCTGCTGTCGTGGCGCGACGCCACGATCCCGCAAATCGCCGCGAAGATCTACGAGGAGCGTCGTTTCGGTGATCTGCCGATCCTCGCCGACGCTCTGGAGGAAGCGGGCTGCGCCGATGCGGAGATTCTCAGTCATTGCCGCGAACCGGGCGAACATGTGCTCGGCTGTTGGGTGGTCGATCTACTGCTCGGCAAGGACTATCGGAAATGAACTTTCTTAAGGAGCCCGCACGTAGTAAGCGGATCTTGCGTCGCCGCTTTCTTCATTGATATTCCAAACAAATCCTCGCGGTTTACGAGGATTCGTGGCATAGGTGGCAGGGCGGACGATCAGGCCGGACGCATTGGACATTAGCCATTAACCATTCTCCATTGTCCATTGGTGAACAATGGAGAATGGTCAATGGTTAATGCTCAATGGCCAATTGGGTTGTGGGCCGCAGCCCACCCTGAGTGCGCGGCTGTTCCTCGTCGCCGAAAACAAGTTCACTTGCTCGTCCATGCCACCGCGCGAAACGACAGCTTCCCCGCGCTTTGCAGGATCGCGCTGGTGGCCGAGCGCATTTCGCCGAAGGAAATGTGCCCCGCGTCGAGCTCCATCTGGTTCAGCGTCGCGTCGATCGGCACCCAGACGCCGCCGATGACGACTTCGTTCCACGCGTGTCCGCCGAACGCTTTCGCGTCATCGCCCATGTACACCAGGCCGGCGACTTCCCGGCACGACACGCCCGCGGCCCGGCTCAGGTTCGCGACGAATAGCGAGTAGCACTTGCAATCGCCGCTCTTCTTCTCGATCAGGTCATGGATGTTCGGCAGCGTCGCGATCATCTCCGGCTTGATGGTGCGATAGGCGAAGGCGACGATGCGGCGCACCTTCTCTTCGTCCGTGTTGGCGTCGCCGATGGCTTCCTTGGCCAGCGCCTTGATCTTGGCATTGGAGATGGCGTAAGCGTTGGTCTCTTCGAGGTTTTCCTTGAGTTCGGCTGCGGTCGCCTTGGCTTCGACGCCGTGCTTCTTGCCGATCTTGATGAGCCGGCCCTTGCCCGCCTGCTCGACGACGGTCTGGCGTGGGCCGTTCTTGAGGAAGTCGCCTTCCTTGCCGTCGACTTCAAGAACGAGTTCGGTGAGCTTGGTCGTGTGGCCGACGCCGCGGTCGAGCTTGGCCATGCCGAGAACGAAGATGTCGGCGGAGAACTCGGTGTTCTTGGCTTGTTCCTCGGTTTCGCGGCGCAGCTCGAAGATGGCGATGTGGCTCGACAGGACCTTGCCCTTGTCGTCGTGCCGGGAGAGGTACGAGATCATCGTTTTCTTGCTGCGGCTCTCGACCTCGTGGAACTTCACATCGACGCCGCCGACGAGGCTGGTCTTGATCGCCTTCATCGTGTGCGTGAGTTCATCGTTCTTCCAATCTTCGATGTCGAGGGAGCGCACCAGGATCTTGTCGCCGACCTGCGGCCTGGTGCGCAGCCAGACTTCCGAGCCGATGCTGTCGGCCAATGTGTAATCAAGCTCGGCGACCTCCTTTGTGCGTTTCTGCCCCGCGGCGACGATGGTGTACTCGAAGCCTTTGTCCTTGCGTTTGGCGGTGATCTTGGTGGTCGAGCCGCCGTCGTCCGCGTCGAAGCCGCCTTGCAGCAGGCGATACGGTTCCTTGGCCTCAAATAGCATTGTCTGGCTGATCTTGACCTCGGCCTTTTTGTTGAAGGAGACGAGTTTCATGTTGATGGTCATCGACTCGAGGATGGTGCCGCCGTCGCGTTCGGAGCCGATCTTGCAGTAGCCGATCTTCTTGTCCTTGAGATAGACGCCGTACCAACTCGTGCCGAGCGTCGCCTCGACGTCCTTGGCGTTGAGTATGGGCCGATAGTGGGCGTCTTGTGCGGCGGAAAATGGGGCGAGGCAGAGCACGAGGAGGAAGGCCAGGCAACGGGATCGGTTCATGTTGGCTCCTTGAAGCAATGGACGATCGGCACGGCTGTGGTGAACTTTACGCACTGGCGCGGGGCAAGGCAATGCGCCGCGTGGATGATTAGATTTCTGCCTAATTAGCTTCACCGCAACGTGAAGAGAAGTTGAGTCGTACATCCAAACCGGGAAACCGGGAAACGGAGAACCGAGGGTCGAGAACGAGCGAAAATAACAATGCTCGCGTTTTCATTCTCGGTTGTCAGTCCTCGGTTCTCCGTTTCCCGGTCGGATGCACGCATTTTTCTCACTTCGTCTCGACAAATCTGCATCAAAAGATATAATACTATTACCTGTTTCGCTCTCCGCGTGATAGGTGCTTAATCGTATGGACTGTTCCTTGCGCCCATTGACGGCCGGTCTCTTCGCCGGGGTGATAAGTCGAACCCGGCAACCCACCAAGCAGTCCAAGATAGATAGGAATACTGCGGGAACCTACCGGAAACGTGTGTTTTCGGCGGGTCGCGAGTTTTTTGTTTCAGGAGACGGTGCGGACGGGGAATGTGTTTAGCCGCGGGTCGTAGACCCGCGCGGTTCTGCGAACCGCGGCTAAACAGGTTTCGCGGCCCATCGCCAGCCATGCTTGACCAAGTTCGCAATATCGGCATCATCGCCCACGTGGACGCTGGGAAAACCACCACCACCGAGCGCATCCTCTACTTCGGCGGCTCCAAGCACAAGTCCGGCGACGTCGATGACGGCAACACCACCACCGACTTCGACCCGCTCGAAAAGGCCAAGGGCATCACCATCAACAGCGCCGCCGTCTCGCTGGAGTGGAACGATCATCGCTTCACGCTGATCGATACGCCCGGCCACGTCGATTTCACGGCCGAGGTCGAACGCTCCCTGCGCGTGCTCGACGGCGCGGTCGGCGTCTTCTGCGCCGTCGGTGGCGTCGAAGTGCAGTCCGAGACGGTGTGGTACCAGGCCAATCGTCATAACGTGCCGCGCATCGCCTTTGTCAACAAGCTCGACCGCATGGGCGCCGACTTCAATAACTGCATCAACGAGATGAAGGAAAAGCTGGGCATCGTGGCCGCCGTCTGCACCATCCCCGCCGGGCAGAGCGACGAATTCGAGGGCGTCATCGATCTCATCCGCATGAAGATGTGGAAGCAAGATCCGAAGGACGTCACGCACATGAAGTACTCGTGGATCGACATCCCCGCGAAGTACCAGGCCGACGCCAAACACTGGCGCGAGCAGCTTCTCGAAGCGGCCTCGCATGGCTGCGATGAGTTGTTGACCGCGATCCTCGAAGGCACGCCGATCACCGAAGAAATGATCCGCCACGCCCTGCGCGTCGGCACGCTCAATGGCAAGCTGACGCCGGTGCATTGCGGCTCGGCGAAGGAATACTACGGCGTGCGGCTCTTGCTCGATGCCGTCAACGATTATCTCCCCTCGCCGACGGATCGACCGCCGGTCAAAGGCACGGTTCCGAAGACGAAGGAAGAAGCCCTGCGCAAGCCCGAGGACAGCGAGCCGTTCTCCGCGCTGGCGTTCAAGACCGTCAGCGAGAAGCACGGCGATCTCGTGTTCCTGCGTATCTACTCCGGTGTCCTGAAGCCGGGCGACACCATCATGAATCCGGTCGTCAAGAAGTCGGAACGCATCAGCCACATCTATCGGCTGTTCGGCGACCGGCGCGACCGTCTGGAAAGCGCGGGGGCGGGCGAGATCGTCGCCGTCGTCGGCCTGAAATACACGCATACCGGGCACACGCTGTGCGCCGATGACAAGCCGATTGCGCTTGAGGAGATTCGCTTCCCCGAGCCAGTGATTTCGCAGGCGATCATCCCGCACAAAGACGTCGATGAGACACGCCTGGCCGAGGCGCTCGGCAAAATGGTCCGCGACGACCCGACGCTGCGCACCAAGACGGAGCCGGAGACGGGCCAACTCATCATCAGCGGCATGGGCGAGTTGCACCTTGAGGTTTCCATCCACAAGCTGCAGCGCGATCACGGTGTGCAAGTGACGGTCGGCAAGCCGATGGTGGCGTATCGGCAGACACTGGCGAAGGCGATCGAATTCGAGACGCGCTACATCAAGCAGTCCGGCGGTCGCGGCAAGTACGCCGTCATCAAGATGCGCTATGAGCCGCTTACCAAGGAGATGATCGAGCAGATCCACCTCGAACTGGAGGAGGAAGGCGACGGCGAAAAGCCCGATCCGAACAATATCTACTTCGTGGACGCGATCTTCGGCGGGGCCGTGCCACGCGAATATATCCCGTCGGTCGAACAGGGCTTCCGCATCGGCTGCCAGAAGGGAGCGAAGTATGGCTTCCCGCTTGTCGATGTCCGCTCGACCTTGATCGACGGCAAGGCCCACGACGTGGACAGCTCGGCCGACACGTTCAAATTGGCCGCGATCGATAGCTTCCGCGACGCCCAGTCGATGGCGGGGCTGATCATTCTCGAACCGATCATGAATGTGGTGGTCTTGGCGCCATCGAGCTATCAAGGCACGCTCGCCGGCGACATCAACCGCCGGCGCGGCAACATCCTCAACCTGTCGTCCGACAAGGGCCGCTGCATGCTGCACGCCTACATCCCCCTGGCGGAGCTGTTCGGCTACACGAGCGACCTGCGCAATGTGACGAGCGGCACGGCGTCCTTCAGCATGGAGCCGAGCCATTACGCGGCGGTGAAGGAAGAGCTGGCGGATATTCGGATTGCGAGCTAATTGTCGACCATCTAGCCCAGGGGTAAGCAACGCGAATCCCTGGGCTTTTTTTCGCAATGCGTACTCAGTACTCAGTACTCAGTACCGCCCCGTGATTGCACGGCGCCGCGATAATCACATCCACATCCTCTTCGCGCTGCAAATGGTCGCGCAACTCGGCGGCTTGCCCTTTGTCAACGATCCCGAACACCGTCGGCCCCCAAGAACTCTGGCCGACGCCTTTGACCCCCAGCATGCGCAATTCCTTGACAATCGCTGCAACGCGCGGACTGGAATAGATCCCCCCCTGTGCCGTCTTGAACATCGCGCCCGACCACCGATTGAATTCATACAGCGCCTCCCCGAACGCTGCGAGGTCGGACTGCTCGAGGGCCGGAAGCATGCCGAGCAGCACGATCCGACAAAGCGATTCGGTGGCGCAATCGTCACGCTTCCGGCGAGCAAGGCCGGCAAATGCCTCGACTTCACCGCTGCCGTGCGTCCCTTGCAACGCGCGCGGCAAGATGAGAAGGACGCCCCAGTCCCGCGGAAATTCCTGCTTGAAGATCAAGGGCGAAACAGCATCCTTGGACGTCTTGCCGGCCTCGACGAGAAAGCCGCCGCGTTCGAAACCGTGGATGCCGATTGCGGAGCGCAGGCCGCGTCCGATTCCCTCTGCCAGCACGGCGGCATCGAGGGTGCGCTCGTGTGGGCCGATCAGATTGGCCACGCCGTGCGCCACAGCCAGGCCAAGCTGGGTTCCCGTGCCTAGGCCGGCGTGTTCGGGCGAGGCACGTTCAACTCGAATTGCGAAGCTCCTGCTGACGCCGATGGTCGCACAGTAGGTCTGTGCAAATCGCAGCGCCCGCTCGGCAAGCGGCCCCTGTGCCGAGGAGGTGCTCGCGTCCTCAACCGTAAGTTCGATACCCGGTTTGTCGATCATCAACCCGACGCCGCCGAACTGTCGGCGCGGTAGTGCCGGCTCCCCTTCCTGATTCAACCACGGTTCCGCATCCTCGGAGGGCAACGCGAACAGACCGAAATGCAAGCGACTTCCCGTGCGGATGCGAATCATCGCTTCACCCCCGCCACATGCGCGCTCAAAAACGCAAACGCTGTTCTCTCTTGCTCGCCGCCCGTCTTTTGCACGATCACCGCCAGCTTGCGATACTCGGCCTCGATCTCGTCGAGCGGCAGAAAATCGGTGCGCGTCGCCAGAATCGCGGCTTCGATGACGGCGTGCTTGGCGCGGTTGAAGCCGAAGAACTCGCGCAAGATCCCATGATACACCACCTCGATCTCGATATTCACGCGCTCGTCGCGGTCGTCGATATTGAGGACGCGAAACTCGTACGCCCGGCACGCCGCGCGCAGTACCCAGCCGCGCACGACACACGCGGGAATCAACGGAGGCATCTCGATCAGTTGTCCGAGCGCGGCGCGGGCCAGGAGCAGCACGTCGTCGGTCACGTGGAAGACACCTTCGCCGTGGGCGCGCAGATTGTGATACGTCGTCGAGGTGTTGAACGGCCGCAGCAGAAAGCGCCGCATGTCGGGCTCGACGCGCGGACCCATCGGGGCGATGTTGATCTCGCCCGTGGGGCCAATAGTGGTTACGATGCCTTCGAGGATCATGACGTATTCCATTGTTTAGCCGCGATTCGCAGAACCGCGCGGGTCTTCGGCCCACGGCTAAACGAAATTCAATCTCTCAGTGCTCGCAGCAATCCCTCCGCCTTGTGCCAGGTCTCATCATATTCCTGCCGCGGCGTCGAATCGGCAACGATGCCGCCGCCGACGGAGAAGTCCAGCCAGCCGTTGCTGTACAAAAAAGTTCGTATGAGAAGATTGGTGTCCATGCCGCCGTCGAAGCCGATCCAGCCGAGGCTGCCGCAGTAAGGACCGCGTGCGGTGCGTTCGAGCTCGGCGATGATCTCCATGGCGCGAATCTTCGGCGCCCCGGTGACCGATCCGCCAGGAAATGCCGCACGCAACAGATCGATAGGGCCGCATCCGTCGCGTAGCCGTCCGCGCACCGCCGAGACGAGGTGATGCACGTATTGATAACTTTCGAGTCGGCACAGTGCATCGACATGAACACTGCCGTAAGCGCAGACGCGGCCGAGGTCGTTACGCAAAAGATCGACAATCATGACGTTCTCGGCGTGGTCTTTGGCGCTGGCACACAACTCCTGGGCGAGGCGCTGGTCCTCCTCGGCCGTCTTGCCGCGCGGGCGCGTGCCCTTGATCGGGCGCGTCTCGACTTCGCCGCCATCGACGCGCAGGAAACGCTCCGGCGAGGCGCTCAGGATCCTATGCGTGCCGAGATCGAAGCAGCCGGCAAACGGCGCGGGATTGCGCGTACGCAGTTTTTCGTACAGCTCGAATGGCGGCATCCTGGCGGGCGTCATCAAGCGCTGAGCAATGTTGACCTGAAAGCAATCCCCCGCGCGAATGTACTCGATGGCGCGGTCGATCGTTCGCTCATACAGCGGCCGATCCATGTTGCTGGTGATGCCGGGCAGGCCAGCGACGGCAAATTGCGGCGTCTCGATGGCCAAACCCTCACCCCCCGTCCCACTCCCAGAGGGAGCGGGGGGATTGCGTTCGAGCCGGCGCAGGACTTCCTCGGCTCGTGTGCGTGCACGTTCTTCGCGCCGGCGCGGGTCCGATTCGGGATAGCCTGTCGAAATCAGCCAGCAGCGGTTCGCCTCATGGTCGAACGCGATGACCCAATCGTAGACGCCGACGGCGAGATCGGGGATACGAAAATCATCGTACTCGGCGCGCGGAAGCACTTCGATGTGATGGCACAGATCGTAGCTGAAAAGTCCCGCCGCGCCGCCCTGGAATGGCGGCAAGTCGTCGATCGGTTCGACGGCGAATTCCGCCAGACGATGTGCCAGCACCGTCAACGGATCGGCCACTGCGGTAAACTGGCCGTTCTCACTGATCCAGCCGCGCTGCGAGGTCAGCCACGTTGGCGCGTCGGCTGCGATGTAGGAATAGCGTCCCAGCGGCGAACGCTGGGCGCTATCGAAAAACACGAGGTGGTCCCTATCGGCCAGACGCAGGCAAGTCTCCCACGCCGTCAGTCCCGTCAGCGGTTCGACGTGAGGCGCGCGGCGCGGCGTTTCCAGAGTCGCGGTCATGCGGGGTATTCTATTGTTTGTTGCCGCCGGCATTCCATTAGCGCTCGGAAGCGAGCATGCGAGCGCTAAACGAATTATTCCACGTGATGATTGCGTTCCGGCACGGTCAAGAACCCCCAGCGCAGCGCCTGGTCCTGCGTGTAATTTTTGCCAAGCGTCAATGCCGTCAGCGCCTTCGCCAGCTCGTAGCCGAGGTAGAACGCGTGGGCCGGGTCGATGTCGGTCCGTTTCAGCATCTCGGCGAACAGCTCGAACGGGTCGGTCCCTTGCAGATACATGTCGCGATTGATGACGTGCAGTTTGCCGCGCTCGGCGAAGAGGCGGAAGTTCTTGTCCTGCACGTGGGCCGCCAGCTCCTGCAAGGTTTCCTCGCCATGTTCGCGCAACTTCGGATCGCGCAGGACGATGAGCTTGGGTTCGAGCTTTTTCGGCAAGACGCGCTGTTTGCATGCATGATGGACCAGGCGGCGCGCCAGGTCGAGCTCGCGGATGCTGCTCTGGGCCCAGTTGATGACTTCCGTGGTCAGTACGCTGCGGATGCCGAGCTCCTCACAAAAGCCGAGCAAGAGAACATTGATGCCCGCGGAGTCGGCGTCGGTCAACTCGGTCAGGTTGCCGACGCCCATCATCAGCGCGAGGTCGGGATAGCGTTGGCGCGTTTCCAGATATCGGCCCAGCGAGGCCGCGAAACCGAAGGCGATCGGTTCGAGCACCGGATCGACACGGAAGGGGACGCTGCGCTTGCGCAGATACTCGATCGTCTCCGCGAGCCCTTCGCACTGGGCGGGCGTATCGGGGATGGCGACGACCTCGCAGCCCCAGTCGGCGGCGGCGGCGCGGTTGGTGTGATTGACGCTGAGGATCAGCTCGGCCCCCGCCTTCGCCGCCGCGGCCGCCTCCCACGGATCGAAGCTATCCAGAGAGACGCGCAGGCCTTCGTCGCGCAGCGCCTTGACCGTATCGCCAACTTCGCTCCAGCGCGTGCCGGGATCGCAGCCGAGGTCGATGAGGTCGGCGCCGTCCGCGTGCGCCTTGCGCGCTCTCGCCAAGATGTCGTCGCGCGACAGGCGTGGGGCGTGGTTTAGCTCCGCGAGGATGTCGATGTCATACATGCCGTAGTCCGCTGCGGGCTGGCTTGGTTTGCCGAAGAACTCAGGCAGATCGCGCAGGTCCGCGGGGCCTTTCTCGATGGCGAATTGGCCCCATGATTGCCGAAGCACGGTCAGATCGCCATTGCAAAGTCCCGGCAATATGATGCGATCGACGTGGGCGTCCGGCGTGTGGTGGCGTTCTATCCACGGCGTCGTCGCGAGGGCCGCCACCGTGATCGGCAACACGCCGACGCTGTACTCGAACCCGGCGCGCGGCGCAAGCTCGGCGAGCATGCGCCGAAGCGCGGGCTCGGCGAGTTTCCCCGTCAAGAAGAGGATGTGCACCATTCATCCATTCGACCAGCGCATCGTCGTTTAGCCGCGGCTCGTAGAGCCTCGCGGGTCTGCGACCCGCGGCTAAACAAATTCCACGTTGAATCGCTCCGCCCAACGAATGAGGTTGACCCAGCGCCAGATCCGGAAGTCGAACCTCGCCTTGCCCGCGAGCACGGCGTTCCAGTCACGCTGGACGGCGTCCATGTTGAACGCCGGAATGCTGCGTGCCCGCGCGCTCGCCAGCGTTTGCTCGATCCAGGGACGCAATGTCTTGAGCCAGCGTTCCTCCGGTGTCACGAAGCCGATCTTATCCTTGCGATCGAGAATCGCATCCGGCACGAGTCCGCGCATCGCCTGGCGGAAGACGCTCTTGGTCGTGCCGTCTGGGGAGAGCAAATAGTCCTCGGGCAATCTCAGCAAGAACTCGGCGAGGCTCGGCGTCAAGAACGGCACACGGCTTTCGATCGACGCGGCCATCGAATTGCGGTCCTCGTAACGCAGCAGCATCGGCAAGCTCGTCTCGAGGATGTTCTGCCGTAACTCGCCGCGCAGCATGTCGCGATCGGCCGATCCCGTCGCGGCGTGCAAATGAACGCCGCGTGCGCGAAACCAACGGGCGTTGAGCCAGGATGGAACGAGCCAGCGATTCGCCCAGCGTGCGCCGGCGGAGGGCATTAGCAAGCGCGCCGTCTCCAACCAAAGCCGCAAAGGGCCGCGCATGCCGGGCAACTGGCTGGCCCGGCTGGCGAAGCGATATGCCTCAGCCAATTGGCCGCTTCGCACCAGCGAGCCGAGCCGGGCCGGCACGAAATGGCGATAGCCGGCGAGCATTTCGTCCGCCCCCTGGCCGTCGAGCATTACCTTGATGCCGTGCTCCTTCGCCAAGCGGAAGACGCGATGCTGGGCGTAGATGCTCGTGCTGCCGAACGGTTCGTCCTGCGTGTGGATGAGATGGTCGAGATCGGCAACCAGCTCGTCCGCGTTGGCGCGGACTTTATGCACGATCGCGCCGGTGCGGCCGGCGACGAGTTCGACCCAGTGCTCTTCGCTGACGGCCGGGTCGTCGGCGATGTAGCTGAAGGCGTGAATCTCCGTCCGCGGCTCGACCGCGCGCATGCCGGCGACGATGGCGGAGGAATCGATCCCGCCGGACAGGGCCGCTCCGATCGGCACGTCGCTGCGCAGGTGCAGGTTGATGTTCTGTAAGAATAATTCTCTAACACGACGGGCTGCCTCGTCAAACGAAAGATCGAGCGGCCCGTCCGCCGGCAAATTCCAGTAGCGGACGAGCTGGCCCTCTTCCGGCCGATCGAGCGGGACCTCAAGGTAATGCGCCGCCGGCACCTGCTTGATGTCGCGAAAGAGCGTGGCGGCGCCATGGTCGGTGCGGCCAAAGCGCAGATAATCGTACAGCCGCTGCGGTTCGACGATTCGCTTGATCGGTTGCCATTCGAGCAGCGCCTTGATCTCGGACGCGAACGCGAAGACGCCCGGCGTGCGTGAATAGTAGAGCGGCTTGATACCGAAGAAGTCGCGGGCCAAGAACAGCACGCGCCGGCGTTCATCCTCGACGGCGAACGCGAACATGCCGATCAGCCGGCCAAGGCATGCGGGGCCCCAGCGGATGTACGCCTGTAAGAGAACTTCCGTATCCGTCTCGGTATGAAACGCACAGCCGAGTTGTTGCAACTCCTGACGCAGCTCGCGATAGTTGTAGATCTCGCCGTTGACGACGAGGGTGTACGCTCCGTCGGCTGACGCCATCGGTTGATGCCCGGCTTGCGAGAGATCGAGAATCGACAGCCGCCGATGCAAGAGCAGCGAATGTGCGCGGGTTTGCCGGGCGTGAGCTGGGTGTATGGTCCAACCCGAGTCATCCGGCCCGCGATGCGCGAGTGTCTGGAGCGGCCCAGTTTCGTCCTTGATTCGTTCGCCGATCATCCCTGCGATGCCGCACATGGTAGCCTCCGTGATATGGCGGCGAGTCTACCACAAACGGCTGTCGTGGAACGAGGTGAATTTGCCTGAAATGCCGCCACCGCTTGTGAGCGAGTGGTCACACCCCCGCCTTCTTCAAAGCCCGGTCGATCTTGGCCATGGTCTTCAGTCCGGGCGAGTGTTTGCCGGTTTCGATTCGGCTGATAGTCTCCTGGCGCACTCCGGCGCGAACGGCGAGTTCCGCCTGGGTCCACCCGACGGCTTTGCGGGCACGTATGATCTGGCGAGCGATTAGGGCCCGGGCGGTTTCGATGGCAGGATAGCGGCCGCGTTCATCGGCGGGAGGCAGCGCGGGGAGGTCAGGGGCATCGTTCAATAGCAACGAGGGTTGTTTATCGAGTTGCGCCCGCAGCCGAGCGTTTTCGGCGCGCAATCGGCCGTTCACGTTATTGACGGGCGAGCGTTTTTTTTTCGCGGTCTTGGCCGTTAGCGTCATTATTGCTAGTCCTCGTAAAATCCGTCGCGGTGTCCAATCTTTTCGACGACGATCTCGTAATCCACGATTTCTAGATAGGTCGTGAGTTCTTTTCCCTTCACCAGCCGAGTCTCCTCTAGCGTCCTCTTCGATTCTTCGATTTGAAATTGCAAGCGATAATCGCCGGTCCGGAGACGACACTTCCCCGCCAGGTCGCCGCGAAGGCGTTTCACGCCGCTCACCTCCGGCCAGAGACGCAATCGACCCAACAGCTTTTCCATGCGTAGAGCTATAAGGCGCGGCAGCTCGGAGAGTTGCGTACGGGCCTCGGTGGTCAATTTTACCCTGACCATGGCGCTACGATAACGGCAATGACATTTTTTGTCAATTGATCGCTGAAGCGAAATTGAGAAAAGCTTGATGCCTGCGGAGGCGATTCTGCTTGAATTGCCGCTAGCGTCGCGTGATACTTGAGTAAACTTCCCGCCGTAATCGGCAGGCAATTTGGAGGACTCCCATGCGCATCGTCATCGTGATCGCGGCTCTGATTCTTACGCCTCTACACCTTTACGCCGGCGACAAGGCGCGCAAGCCGAACATCATCATTCTGCTCGCGGACGATCTCGGCTACGCGGACCTGTCGATGCACGGGTCCAGGCAGATCAAGACGCCGCACATCGATTCGCTGGCGAAGAACGGCGTGCGCTTCACGAGCGCCTACGTGTCGGCGCCCTATTGCAGCCCGACGCGCGCGGGGCTGTTGACCGGACGCTATCAGCAGCGTTTTGGGCACGAGTTCAATCCGGTCCTCAAGAGTGCCGGCGGCAAGGACGGATTGCCGCTCGATCAACGCACCATCGCCGACCTTCTGCGGCAAGCCGGTTACGCCACCGGACTCGTCGGTAAATGGCATCTCGGCGAGGAAGACGCCCAGCATCCGCAGGCGCGCGGCTTCGACGACTTCTTCGGCTTCCTCACCGGCATGCATAGCTACACCGAGGCCGCCGATAAGACGCACGGCCCGATCTTGCGCGGCAAAAAGAAGGCCGAGCTCGATGGTTACCTCACCGACGTGCTTGCCAAGGAGGCGACGACGTTCATCGAGCGCAACAAGGATCGGCCGTTCTTCCTGTACTTCGCGTTCAATGCGGTCCACACGCCGATGGAAGCACCGGCCGCAGCGATGAAGGAGTTCGCGGATGTCAAGGACGCCAAACGCCAGACGTACTTGGCGATGACGCGCAAGCTCGACGATGCGGTCGGCACGGTGCTGGCGAAGCTGCGCGAGCTTAATCTCGAAGAGGACACGATCATCTTCTTCTTGAGCGACAACGGCGGCCCGACGACGAAGTTCGCGCCGAACGGCGCGCTCAACTTCCCGTTGCGAGGCAGCAAGGGCGACACCTGGGAAGGCGGCATTCGCGTGCCGTTCGTCATCCAGTGGAAGGGGCGTCTCCCCGCGGACAAGACGTATCCGCAGCCGATCATCTCGCTCGACATATTGCCGACCGCGCTGGCCGCGGCGAAGGCGGCGCCGAAGAATGCGAAGACGTTCGACGGCGTCAATCTGTTGCCGTTCCTTGAGGGCAAGAAGACCGAGGCTCCGCACGACGCGCTCTACTGGCGCTTCGGGTCGCAGATGGCGATTCGTCAAGGCGATTGGGTGCTGGTGCGGCCAAGTCTCGGCACGAAGGAGTACGAGAATATTGCCAAGACGACCATGCTGTTTGATCTGTCGAAGGACATCGGGCAGGAGAAGGATTTGGCCACGCAGTTTCCGGAGCGGGTGCGTGCGATGCAGGCGGACTGGGAGCGCTGGAACGCGACGCTCATGGCGCCGCGCTGGCCGGCGACGTTCAAGGGGCAGCCGTTCAAGAATCCGTGAATGCCTCTTACGGCCAAAGCGCTCGCGCGGCGCCCGGCGAACGCTAAGCCGCAAGCGGTTATACGGGGATCGCGCTCTGCCGTCCGAGGATCAGGCCGAGCACGAACACCAAGATCAATAGCATGATGACGACGCCGATGGAAACGATGAGCATCCCCATCGGCACGAACACACCGTGGCGGCGCGGCTCAGGCGCCGGGGCGGGCGCGTTCACGACCGCTTGAACGCCCGGATCCTGCATGGCGGCGACGGAGGTCGGGGCACTGACGTCGGCGGAAACCTCGAGCCGCACGTCGAAATCTTCCTCCTCGAACGGCGGCGCTGTCCCTTCGGGGACGGGAACGATGATCTCGCCGGCGCATTTCGGGCAACGCACGACCTTCCCCGCTTTGCGCCGCGCGATGCTCATCAATTGCTCGCAATACGCACAACGAAATCGGATCGGCATGGAGTATCTCTTATCGGTTCACTAACCCTGAGCGCAAGCGAGGGGATCGCAGATGGTCTTGCAGTTACAATATTCCCTCGCGAGGCATCCTGCCATCCCCTCGCTTGCGCTCAGGGTTAGTGAACGAAACCCGCTTTGTTGCAACTCCTACTTGCATTCGATACCTGAATCGACGAAAATCAACCCATCCATTCCGCTCGGCACGATTTCCGGGAAGAGTTGTGCTCTGCTTTCAGCGAGGTTGCTCATGATCCCATCGCGATGCTGGCTCGGGTTGTCCTTGCTTGCGATTCTCCCGTTGTTCGCAGCCGCGCAGACCAAACGCGACGCGCACGTCATTTACAAGGACGGCTACGTCATCAAGGGCAAGGTCGAGGAGCAGGTCCGCGACACGATCTACGATCCCGCGAGCGGCCGGCCGTTCATCATCCCATCAGGCAACTTCCACATCGACGATTACGTGCGCAGGATCTATTTCCCGCCGACGAACGTGCAGGAAGTTTTCCAGCTCAAGCCCGGCACGGTCAAGCCGCCGATGAAAATTGTACGCTTCGACAAGATTCGCCAGGAACTCAAGATCGGCGCGTCGTTCCGGTTCGACAGCATTCCGCGCTGGGATGAAAAGGGCAAACGCATCGTCCAGGTTTTCAATACGGCAACCAACCGACCGATCGAGATCGAACAGCGCATCGGCATCATCTCGCCGAGCTACGTGACGGTCGCCAGCACGGACTACGAATGGAACCTGGTCTACTTCACGCAGGAGTTCGGCCCGGAGCTGACGCGCAAGATCGTCTTACAGATCATGAGCGAGAAGAAGGAATACAGGGCCCTGAAGGAACAGGAGAAGTTCCTGCTGGTTGCGCAGTTCATGCACGAGGCCGGCTGGCACAAGGAGGCGGAAGGGGAGCTGACACGCCTCATCGGCGCCTACCCCAATGATAAACGGACCGCCGAGGAACTGCTCACCAAGCTCAAGGCTGATCGCGCCAACGCGTTTGTCAAGGACCTCGAGCAGCGCGTCAAGGTTGGCCAGCATCTCGTGGCGATGGACCGGCTCGACGCCTACGATCGGCTCGATTACAAGGAGATTGTGACCCCGGACAATCGCCTCAAGGTCGTCGATCTCAAGGCGCGGTACGAGAAGGCCAAGAGCGACATCGAGCAGGCGCGGACCTATCTCAAGGCATTCGCGACCATCTTGAAGCAGACGCCGGTCTGGACCAAGGCTGCGGAGTTCATGGCCGCGGATTTGCATCTCGACACCATCGATCGGCTCGAAACATTCGTGCAGTTCGCGCAGCAATATGAGATGGATGTGAAGGCGAATCGCAAGCCGGGCCAGAAGGCCGAGGAAGTGATGGCAATCGCGGTCTCCGGCTGGCTGCAAGGGCCCAAGGCGGCCGAGCCGGACGTGAAGCACGGCTTGAAGCTGGCCGAGGCGCGCGCGTTCATCCTCGACTATCTGCGCAACGAGAATCAGTTCAAACGTTCCAACGTCTTCAGCACCTTCAAGCGCGACAACGATCTCCCCGCGGATGTGATCGGTCGACTCATCCAAATGATGCCGCCGTCCCACGCCCACGACGCCAAGCTGCTCGACACGAACATCCAAACCATCAAGATCGACCTCACCGATTCGGAAGGAGGTTCCTATCTCGTGCAGTTGCCGCCCGATTATAACCACCTACGCGCGTATCCGGTGCTGATGCTGTTGCACAGCGGCCGCGAGAAGAAGGCCGAGGATATGCTGGTGCGCTTCACCGACGAGGCGGCCAAACACGGCTTGATCCTGGTTGCGCCGCTGTGGGCGGGGAACAAGGTCGTACGCGCCAAGGCTCAAGGCTCGGCCGCGGAGCACGCCCTGGTGCTGGATACGCTGCGCGATCTGCGGCGACGCTTTCAAGTGGATTCGGATCGCGTCTACATGTTCGGCTGGGAGGACGGCGCCAATCTCGCGTTCGATGTCGGCCTGGGGCATCCCGATCAGTTCGCCGGCGTCGCGCCGATGAACGGCACGCTGCAGCCGTTCACGCGCCGCTTTTATTGGCCCAACGCGCAATATTTGCCGTTCTATGTGATCGAAGGGGACCGCAACGGCGCCAACGCCAAGGCGATGAAGGAGCTTTACAAGGAGTGGACGCGCCCACCGTACACATGCCTGTACGTCGAGTACAAGGGGCGCGGCAGCGAATGGTTTGGCATGGAGGTCGAGAAGTCGCTCGACTGGCTGACCCGCAAGCGACGCCACATGCCGCTGAAGGAGTTGGGCCGGGCCAACTTCGGCGGCGCGCTGGGCGAGGAGTTTCATTCCTCGCGTAGCGCCGACAATCGTTTCTACTGGCTCAAGTGCGAGGGCATCAATGACAAGCACCAGGCCGATCATCGCAATAAGTGGTTCACTAGTTATCAGCCCGCGACCTTCCAGGGCAATCTTTCGGTCGGCAACGAGAAGGACAACAAGTCCGGCGCCAAGATTTGGAACCAGGCCAACTTGCGCGTCACCGGCACGCGACAGTTCACGTTCATGATTACGCCTGCCATGATGAACCTCGAACACCCGTTCGCCTTGGTCGTTAACGGCCAAAAAGTCGGCGGTCTGCGCAACCTCCAGCCCAGCGTGGAGACGCTGCTGGAAGAGCTGTACCAAACCGGCGATCGGCAACGATTGTTCGTGGCGAAGATCGACATCAAGATGTGAGTATCGTTAGCAGAGCCTGAAGCGTAAGCGAAGTTCACGTCAACTCTTCGCTCTGACGTCAAGGTACCCGTGGTGCTGTCTAAAGATCTTTTTTCCGCGTTTCGATGCTGAGGATCGCTTCGCCGGCGAATAGGCGCACGTCGTTGTTCTCGTCGTTCAGCGCGGCGCGGAGAGCGGGAAGGGCATCCTTGGCCGCGGGGCCGAACTGGCCGAGTGTCTCGGCGGCGGCGCGGCGGATGCGGACGTCGGGATCGGTCAGAGCGTCTATGAGCTTTGGAATGGCGTGCTGGGCCGGGGCACCGCCGATGCTGACGAGCATGCGCATGGCCGCGAGGCGGTTGTCCGCATCGCGGCGGGACTCGACCTTGCCGCCGTTCGTGACCGCGAACGCCAGCGCGTCGAGCGTCTCGTCGCGTTCGCGTTTGTCCAGCGCAGCCACGGCGTTGGCGACATGGCTGCCCAGACCTTGCATGGTGACGGTGGCGGTGGCGCTCAAGTCGGGATCGTGGTCTTTCAGCACCCGCGCAAGCGCGGCGACTGCCTTGCTGCTGACATCTTTGGCCGGGATATGCCGAATCGTGCGGGCCGCGCTCCAGCGGACGAGCCAATCCTTGTCAAGCAAGGCCCGGGCGATATCCTGCTCGGCGGCAGGTGTGAGCTCGTCGCCGAGTTGTTCGAGCAAATCGATGGCCCCGCGGCGCACGCGGACATTGCCGTCATCCAATAGGGCGGCCAGGATGCGCCATTCACCCTTCACGATGTTGTGGAACGGGTCCGCGGTCGCGATGCCGTCGAAGAGTTGGCTGGTGAAACGCCGTTTCTCCGCGGGCAGGTCGCGCAGCCGTTGGCTTACGTCGGTTGTTTGCAGGAGCTTGGCGCGCGCGACACCGACCTGATCGAGCGCCTGGAGCGCGGCCAAGCGGATCTTGATCGTCGGGTCTTGCAGCGTTTGCAGCACCGGGCCGTTGCTCTTTTTCAATGCGTCGAAGGTCGCCTTGAGATTCTTGTCAAGCACGACCTGCGGGATCGGTGTGTCCAGACAATCATTAAGGGCCTTCGCCGCCTCGTGGATCGATTGCAGGCAGTAGCCGCGCACATGCTCGTCAGAGTCGCTCAAGGCCCCGGCGGCGGCGGCGATGACTTGCTCGATGGTGTCGAGCTCTTCGTTGTGTTCCCTTTTCTTGTCATCCTCAATGCGCAGGTGCTTGGCATTCTTGACGAGATCGGTCAAGGCGTAGGCTGCCAGGCGGCGCGGGGCGAGTTCGTCTTTGGCAAGGGTGTCTTTCAAGGTCTGGATGACATCGCCGGGCTTGGGCATGATCTTGCCGATGGCGTGCAGGCCGGCGCGGCGAACGTTCACGTCCTGGTCCGTGGCCAAGGTGCGCGCCACCGCCGTAAAGCCGCGCGCGAACTTGCCTTTGCGGACATCGGGATGATCACTGTCGGCCAGCTCCGCGATCACGAAGGCGATTGCCAGCCGGCGTGCCGGGTCCGCGTCGGCCGCATTTTTTTGGATGACATGCGTGAGCAGCGTGCCGATCTCTCGGCGGTCCTTTTCGATGTCGTCCCCCTTCA
Organism: Planctomycetia bacterium; assembly: GCA_005799265.1. Classification (GTDB taxonomy): domain Bacteria; phylum Planctomycetota; class Planctomycetia; order Gemmatales; family Gemmataceae; genus SIAQ01. The sequence goes on from SYHD01000172.1 coordinate 21,132, forward strand.
CGGGGGTTTCGGGCGGGGGGGCTTTGTACCATTCCTCGAGCACATAGGCGCGGCGATAGTGCGCGATGGTTTGAAGTTTGTTGCGGCTTGCCTCGACCAGCTCCTTGCGTTTCTTGACCAATGCCGGGGGCAGAAGCGACTCCGTCGAGCCGAGCCGTAGCGCTTGCCGCAGTTCCTCGACGGGATCCTGCGCCCGCGTTGTGGACGGCGCCAGAAGCGCGACCGTACACACGCCGAGGCAGATGCCCAGGTGGGGCCAGAATGCGCGGCGTAAGAAAAAGAGGGAGCTCATGAATGGGAGTCCTACTAGGGGAAAGGCAGCGGTTGGGTCGTGGGGTCTTCGGGATGCCTGCCGCCAAGCGTTCGCCGCGTCTTGTGCAAACGCAGCGCCCGAAAATACTATGACCTCATCGAACGGCTACTACCACGCCAAAATACCCGGTTTTCCACTACACTAATGACGATGTGAAATTCAAGCCGATTCCCCTTCTTGGAAAATCGGCTTGGCGGGGCGCGGAATACAGCGGTTTTTTGGGATTTCGCTCGGATTATTCGCCACAGAGCGCGCGGAGAAAGTGCAAAAACAGTGTGAGAAAGAACTTGGATCAAGGGGGCGTCATCAGTTGACAGAAACACATAGTTCTCGTTGGCAATTTAGATTTCCTCATGTGTCCCACTCTACACTCTCTGCGTTCTCTACGGTGAATAAGCCGGGTTAGGGGAAATGGTGAGTCAAGGTAGTGCAAGTGTCCTACTTGGACGGGCTGGCAAAGGTGCATGCGAAACGCGCGCACAACCAGAGGGGGGGGGGAAGAGGCGTCATGCAATCATTGCCGTTGATCGACGCCGCACCGACGCGGCGCTTGCCGGATTGGCTGAAGCGCCCGTTGCCGATGGGCAATGAGAACGCCTTCACGAACAATCTCGTGCGCGAACTGCGTCTGGAGACGGTTTGCGAAAGCGCCCGCTGTCCGAATCGGCCCGAATGCTGGTCGCGCCGCACCGCGACGTTCATGGTCATGGGCAATCTGTGTACGCGCCCGTGCGGCTTTTGCTCCGTGCCGCGCGGCACGCCCGATCCGCTCGAAGCCGACGAACCCGAGCGCGTCGCGGAGGCAGCCCATCGGCTCGGGCTGCGGCACGTGGTCATCACCTCGGTGACGCGCGATGACCTCGACGACGGCGGAGCCGAGCACTTCTACCAGTGCGTGTTGGCGGTGAGACAACGCACCGGCGCCGTCGTCGAAGTGCTGACGCCCGATTTCCTCGGCGATTCGGCGGCGATCGATCGCGTCATCGCCGCCGAGCCCGAGGTGTTCAATCACAACACGGAGACGGTGCCGCGCTTTTACAAAAAGGTGCGCGGCCGGGCGGAATATCAACGCAGCCTCGATTTGCTGGCGCGCGTGAAGGCGAAGGCGCCGCACATCGTGACGAAAACAGGCCTGATGCTCGGCCTGGGCGAGACGCGCGAAGAGTTGCTCGACGTGCTCGGCGATTTGCGGAGCGTATTTTGCGACGTGTTGACGCTCGGACAATACCTGACGCCGACGCTGAAGCATGTGCCGGTGGCACGTTACCTGCCGCCGGCGGAGTTCGACGAGCTGGCGGTGCTGGCGCGGTCGCTCGGGTTTTCGCAGGTCGCCAGCGGGCCGTTCGTACGATCGAGCTATCATGCGGACGAGATGATTTGACGATTACCAAGCCCCATTGTGGCACGACGCTCCGCGTCGTGATACGCGACGCGGAGCGTCGCGCCACATTGTTCTCGGATGTTTGCGATTATCGACGATCAACCGGAGGTTTACCCATGAGAATCGAGTGCGTGTTGCTGATTGGTATCATCCTTCTCGGCGCGGAATCAGACCGGCTTGGCGCCGGCGGCAAGGCTAAGGACGAAGAGATCGTTGCCGCCATGGACCTCACCAAGCTCTACACCGAGTCGGGCGCCGCGTTCGACAAGAAGTACAAGGGCAAAACCGTGACCGTCGAGGGCATCGTCACCGGCGCCGGCGTCAAGGAAACCTCCCTCGACGGTAAGCCGGGCAAGGTCTTTCTCATGATCGAGGGCTACAAGAAGCCCGGCGATCCCGTCTCCCACTCGGTTCGCTGCGAAGAGTCCGGCCCCGACTTCGAAGGCATCCGCACCGGACACAAGGTGCGCATCCGCGGTACCGTCCAGGGCCACAAGGACACGCTGTTCGCTGCCGAGCTGCGCGACTGCAAGGTGGTCAAGGTTTTCGCCGACGATTATCCTCCGAGCAAGGCGGCCCGCGCCGAGGCCAAGAAGCTGCAAGGCAGATGGAAAATCGTCGGCGCCGAGGCGGCGGGCACGAAACTGTCGGCGAAGCAGGCCGGCTTCGACGCCATCAGTTTCGAGGGCTATCAGGTCTACCTGCACCAGGGCGACAAGTCGTTCTCCTTCGGCCTCGTGCTCGACCCCGAAAAATCGCCGAAGAATATGGACCTCACCGGCAAAGGCTCGCTGCCGTGCATCTACACGCTCGTTAAGGACGAGTTGACGTTGACTCTGCCTGGCCAGAAGAAGGAAGGCGGCTACCTGCGCGCCAACGGCCAGGACACCTCGAAGCACACGGGGCTGCTCTTGCGAGCCGAACGAGAAAAGAGCAAGTAGAACATGCCGCGCGGCTGGTTCCTCTGTCTGGACGGCGTCGACGGCGCCGGTAAATCAACGCAGTGCCGGCTGCTTGCTGAGTGGCTGCGCGGCCAGGGGCGTGATGTCGTCCCGTGTCACGACCCTGGCGGCACCGAGCTGGGCAAACAACTGCGCGAGATCTTGCTGCATCATCGGGGCGTGATGGCGTTGACGACCGAGGCGCTCCTCTTCATGGCCAGTCGGGCTCAGCTCGTCGCGGAAGTGATTTGCCCCGCGCTCGACGCCGGGAAAATCGTGCTCGCCGATCGCTTTCTCTTGGCAAACGTCGTTTACCAAGGGCATGCCGGCGGGCTCGATCCGGCCGCGCTGTGGCAGGTGGGCGCCTTCGGCATCGACGGCGTCGAACCCGACTTGACGCTGATTCTCGATTTGCCGCCCGAAGTTTCGCTGGCGCGCCGCAAGCCGAGTGCCGATCGCCTGGAAAGCCGCGGCGACGCCTACTTCGCGAATGTGCGCGCAGGTTTTCTCGCCGAGGCGGCGCGGCGGCCGGATCGCTTGCGCGTCATTGATGCGACGCCGGCCGTGGACATTGTTCAGGAGCGTATCCGTCAAGAAGTCATGAAATCCATCCAAGCCCAGGGATAAGCAAAGCGAATCCCTGGGATGGGGCAGCAGCCATGTCTTGGACCCACATCCTCGGCCATCCAGAGCGCGTCGAGTCCTTTCGCGGCATCGTCGCGCGGGGCAGGCTTGCCCATGCGTATCTCTTCGTCGGCCCCGTGGGTGTCGGCAAGAAACTATTCGCGCGCGAACTCGCAAAGACGCTGCTCTGTGAATCCACCTCCCCCGGAAGAGACGCGCTCAACGCCTGCGATCAATGCGACGCCTGCTTGCTCGTCGATGCCGGCACGCATCCGGATCTCTTCATGATCGGCCGGCCCGAGGACAAGAACGAATTCCCCATCGAGGTCATGAAGCAATTCCTGCACGATTTCTCCCTGAAGACGGCGCGCGGCCGCGGCAAGATCGCCATCGTCGATGACGCCGACGATTTCAACGACGAATCGGCGAACGCCTTCCTGAAGACGCTGGAGGAGCCTCCGCCTGGCTCGGTGTTTTTCCTGATCGGCACGAGCCTCGATCGGCAGCTTTTGACAATCCGCTCGCGCTGCCAGCTCGTCCGCTTCGCGCCGCTCGCCGATGCTCACGTGCGGACTTTGCTGCAAAAGCAGGAAATCAACGATGGCGCGATGCTCGATCGTCTCGTGCGGCTCGCCGGCGGTAGTCCCGGGCAGGCGCTGGCGTTGGCGGATGAATCGCTGTGGAAGTTTCGCCGCGAGCTGTTGACTGGGTTCACGCAGCCGAAGATCGACAGCGTCGGGCTGGCCAAGAGTTTTGTCGAATTTGCCGAGGAAGCGGGCAAGGAGGCCGCGTCGCAGCGTCGCCGGGCCAGCCAGATGTTGCGGCTCATCATCGAATCATTCACGGACGCGCTGCGGGTGCAAGCGGGGGCGGCGGCGCGGTCGGCAGATTCCGCAGAGTTGCCGCTGCTGGCATCCCTGGCACAACGGGCTGCGCCCGAGAAAATCCACGCGCTTCTGGAACGCTGTCTTGAGACGGAGACGCACCTGGGCCGATATGTTCAAGTAAGCCTCGTTGTGGAAGGCCTGATGGACGCGCTGGGCCAGTTGCTCGAACAGGCTGGGCCGTTGCCGGTGCGCTATCAGGGTTTTTCCGTATAGCCGCGATTGCACCCCATGAAACCGCACCCCGGATGGCTCATCATCTTGTGCTTCCTCTCCGCGTGCAGCACCCATCCGGTTGTTGACCTGTGCGACTATTTCAAGCCGGGCAAGATGGGCCCGACGCAGGCCGGGTTGATTCCCTACGGCGGCGTGGGCATTCCGCAAGGCGCGCTCGTGCCGTCGGTGCCCACGGTGCCCGGCGTAATCATGCCTGGCGTGGTGCCGCCGCCGCTGCCGTTGCCGGGCTATCAACCGGGCGCGCAGCTTCAGCCGCCGACCCCCTTTGGCGGTCCGCCACCCTCGCCGCCGACGCCACCTCCCACATGTCCGCGCTGAGTTCTTGCGAGCGGCCCGCATTTCGATTACAGTTCAAAATTCAAGCCCAAGGGTTCGGAGTACCTCACCCCTGGGCTTGCTCCAAACAGCCACAAGATATTCAGTGCGGGTTTTCATCATGGCCGTCCATTGTCCTCATTGCCAACTGCTGCTCACCAACGAAGAAGCCACAACCGGCAAGTGCCCGTCGTGTCAGGGAATCATTGGCACACACGCCACCGCGGCCGCGCCCCCCGGCGCCTGGTCCAGTCCCGCGCCGCGTCGTCGTTCGAGCAGCGGACTGGGCTGCCTCATCGCCGTCATCATCGCGGTTCCCGTCGTGCTCTCGCTGCTGTGTCTGGGCGGCGGCATCTGGCTCCTCGTCCTGAACCTGAACGAGACGGCCTGGCAAAAAAACACCGCCGAGGGCCTGAAGAAACTCCCCTTCGGCGGTCCGGCCGAAGGCGGCTTCGGCAAGGTCCCGATCCGCGACAAGGTACTCGTGTGGGATTGCACCAATTCGACCCTGAGCGCTGCGCAGAGTCTGCTCCGCGCGGACCGACGCGCCACCAAGGTCGATGACGCCTTCACCGTCATCCTTATCCTGCACAACAACGACAAAGTAATTGACAATTACTCGAACGGCGCCCAGGCCATCCAGCGCACCCTGACGATCGGCGTTGTCGATTTTCCCGAAAAGAAGACCCGCGGCAGCTTCCAGGTCGCCGGCGAGGTCCCGCCCCTCATGGTCCAGCGCAATGCCACCGATCGAAGTCCGATCATCGGCGACACGACGGGACCACTCAAGACCTGGATCGAAAGCAAGGGCGGCCGCCCGCACGGCCAATGAGGTCGAACCGCGCGCCCTTACCAACATTCTCGCCAACAATTCTCGATTGCTCGGAGGCTCAGCGCTCATTGGAATCGCTATACTGTCCTTCCCGAACCGCATTCTTCCCCCGGAGGCTCGTGCCATGAAACGTTGGGTCTTCTTCGTCGGCGTCGTGGGATTGCTCGGCCTCATTTCGCTGAAGGGTGAGGCGCAGAAAAAGAAGCCGCCGCAGCCGCAGCCGTCGGCGGAGGTTCACGATCCCGCCAACGCCGTCAAGAACCTCGACGTGCATTCCGACCTCAAGGCGACCCTCTTCGTCTCCGAGCCGAAGATCACCAATCCCGTCAACCTCGACATCGACCACCGCGGCCGCATCTGGCTGTGCGACGTTCAGAATTATCGCGGCAACATCAAGACGCGTCCCGCGGGAGATCGCATTCTCATCCTCGAAGACACCGACGGCGACGGCGTGGCCGACAGCGTCAAGACGTTCTACCAGGGCAAGGACATCGATTCGCTGATGGGCATCTGCGTTCTGGGCAACAAGGTCATCGTCTCCGCGTCGCCCAATGTCTTCGTCTTACACTTCGATGAGAACGACAAAGTCACCAAGAAGGAGCTCCTTTTCACCAAGACCGGCCAGCCGCAGCACGACCATTCCGCCCACTCGTTCGTCTTCGGCCCCGACGGTCGGCTGTACTGGAACTTCGGCAATACGGGAAATGCTGTACACGACAAGGACGGCAAGCCAGTCGTCGATCTGGCTGGCAATGTCGTCAACAACTCCGCCAAGCCGTATCGCCAGGGCATGGTCTTTCGCTGCGAGATGGACGGCTCCAAATTCGAGGTGCTCGGCCATAACTTCCGCAACAACTACGAAGTCACCGTCGATTCCTTCGGCACCATGTGGCAGTCCGACAACGACGACGACGGCAACCGCGGCGTGCGCATCAACTACGTCATGGAGTACGGCAACTTCGGCTACGTCGATGAGATGACCGGCGAAGGCTGGCAGAAGAAACGCACCAACTGGGAGAGCGAGATCCCGCTGCGCCACTGGCACCTCAACGATCCGGGCGTCGTGCCCAATCTCTTGCAGACGTACCAGGGTTCGCCGACCGGCATCTGCATGTACGAGGGCAACCTCATCCCGTCGTTAGCCGGACGCGCAAGCGAC
>SYHD01000173.1 GCA_005799265.1 Planctomycetia bacterium
GCGCAAGCGACGGACCAAGGCGCGTGAATCTCATCCGTCGCTTGCGCGTCCGGCTAACGATTCGCGCCCTGTGAAAGTATGATGCACTGCGACGTCTTGCGTGTTGATCCCTTCCATCCCGATCCCGATTTGATCGTGCGCGCAGCTCGAAACCTCCAAGCAGGCGGCCTCGTTGCCTTTCCGACGGAGACCGTATATGGCCTGGGGGCGAACGCGCTCGCGGAGGACGCCGTCGCCAGGATCTTCGCCGCCAAGGGAAGACCGGCGACGAATCCGCTGATCGTTCATGTCGCTTCAATCGCGGACGCCCAAGCACTCAGCGCCGACTGGCCGGACAGCGCCGAGTGTTTGGCCGCGCGCTTTTGGCCGGGGCCCTTGACGCTGGTTTTGCCGAAAGCGTCGTGTGTGCCCGATCTGGTGACGGCGGGGGGGCCGACCGTGGCATTGCGCATGCCGGCGCATCCGGTAGCGCTGGCGCTGTTGCGCGCGAGCGGGCTGCCGTTGGCGGCGCCGAGCGCGAATCGTGCCACGGAGCTTTCGCCCACCGCGGCCGAGCATGTGCTGCGCGGCCTGGCGGAGCGCATCGATCTATTGCTCGACGCCGGTCCAACGACGGGAGGCCTCGAATCGACGGTGCTTGACGTGACGACCGATCCGCCGCGCTTGCTGAGGCCCGGCCTGGCAACGCTGGCGGCGCTGGAAGCGGTCATCGGCTCGATCGAGCGCACAACGCGTGAAGCAAGCGCGCAGCCCGCGCGTTCGCCCGGCCAGATGCGGCGTCATTATGCGCCGCGCACGGCGCTTGAGGTCGCGTCTCACAGCCGACGCCGCGTCGAAGAACTCCGCCAGCAAGGCCTGCGCATCGGTTGGTTGACTCACCTCGACACGGGGGATGGGCCGGGAGATTTGGGTATTCTACTGCCGGCTGATCCGGTAAGCTATTCCGCACAGTTATACGCCGCCCTGCATCGACTCGACGACGCTGGCCTGGATCGCATCGTCGTCGAGCGCCCTCCCGCGGGCGACGACTGGCTTGCCGTGCACGATCGCTTGCGCCGGGCCGCGGAATGAGATCTTCGCTTTCGAATCAAGAGGCCTGCCATGGACGTTCCTCATTCGACCCCTACCGACAGGCTGCCGCGCGTGCTCGGCCCCTGGATGGCGACCGCGCTCGTCGTCGGCACCGTCATCGGCTCCGGCGTGTTCAAGAAGCCGCACGATGTGGCGAAGAACCTCACCGAGTTCGGGCTGATCATGATCGCCTGGATTCTCGTCGGCGTCCTGAGCTTCATCGGCTCGCTGATTGTCGCCGAGATTGCGATCATCCACCCGCGTGCCGGAGGCAACTACGCGTTCTTGCGCGAAGGTTATGGCCGATGGGCCGGCTTCCTGTGGGGCTGGGTCGAGTTCTGGATCATCCGTTCCGGTTCGATTGCCGCCCTGGCCACAGTATTCACCGAATCCTTTCACGACATCCTGCGCTATGCCAACGACGTGCGGGCGCCCGGCGAGGTCCTGACATTCTGGCAACGTCAAGGAGTTACGGTCACCGTCATCACCACTTTGGCTATCCTCAACGGCTGCGGCACCGTGCTTGGCGGCGGCTTGCAAGTCCTCGTCACGTCCGTGAAGGTCTTCTCCTTGCTGAGCATCGCCCTGTTGCCGTTTGTTTTCCTGGCCTTCACGAGCGAATCCGCGGTGAACCCGGAATTGCTGACGCCGATCTGGCCGGAAAAATGGAGCGGCGTCAACTGGAGCCTGTTCGGCAAAGCGCTGGTCGGCATTCTCTGGGCGTATCACGGCTGGATGAACCTCGCGCCAGTCGCCGAGGAAGTCAAGGAGCCCCACCGCAATTTACCGCTCGCTTTCATGATGGGCACGGGAGCGGTCATCGTGCTGTACTGCTCGGTCAATGTCGCGTATCACGTCGTCGTCAGCCGAGCCGAGATGATTGAGCAAGGAGGCGACAGGCCGGTGGCGACCATTTTCAGCCTCCACCTGTTCGGCTCGATCGGCGTGCTGCTCGCGTCGTTGGCGGTGATGACGTCGGTGTTCGGCGCGCTCAACGGCAATCTGCTGGTCGGCCCGCGCTTGCTGTATGCGATGGGGCAGGACGGCCTGGCGCCTGGCGCCCTCTGCAAGCTGCACCCGACCTTCGGCACACCGGCGCGGGCCGGGGTCGTGCTCACGGGATGGTCGATCCTGCTCGTACTCGGCGCGGCCTTGCTCATGTACAACGAAGTCCTCAAGAAAGCACTCTTCGACATCCTGACCGATTACGCGATGTTCGGCGCCGTCGCCTTTGAAACGCTGGCGGTGGCGACCATCTTCGTGTGCCGACGCCAATACCCCGTGGACAAGATCGCGTTGCCGTATCGCTGCTGGGGCTTCCCGTGGCTGCCAATTTTTTACGTGTCAGCCATGGCGCTGGTGCTCGTGAACATGTTCGTGACGGATCTGTTGCAATCGCTGATCGCTGTCGGTTTCATGATCGTCGGCGCGATCGTCTATTTCCTCGTGTTCGGCCATCGAGCGCCCACGCTGGCGCTAAAACCGGAAGCGATCGCCAAAGGCGAGCCACCGATTCAGCCGCGATAGCACGCCGGTTTTTCAACGCATGATGGCGAATGCGAAGCCGCAAATGGCCGCCGGCAACGCGACTTACTATCCTTGGCAAAACAATTGATTTTCCGAAATAATCCTTGCCGCACGCGCGGGAATTTGATGAAATGTCCCCGTTGATATGGGAATGGGTAACCCCACACTTTCCACTCAGGGAGGACGACATGTCCAGGACCACCACCAGCGGCGCCAGCACCAAGTCCGCCCCGTCCACGGCGATGACCCAAGCGCCGACCACTCAGGTCAGCCTGCCGTCAGAGAAGGTCGCCAAGCGCGCCTTCGAAAAATGGATGAAGGGGGGCTGCAAACACGGTTGCGACAAGCAACATTGGTATGAAGCCGAAGCGGAAATTCGCGCCGAACAGACGAAAACCGGCGCTGCGGCCAAGAAGTAACACGCCGCCGCTCACGCCCTCATTTTCAATGTCTCTCCCGATTCGCTCGACGCCGCGGCTTTATCGCCCTGGTATTGGGCGATTTTCGCTTTGTCGCCCCACCTTCGTAGCGATCAAACACGGCCCGATCGCGCTGGCCTCCGATTTTTCTTATCTAAACGTCCCCCCAGCGCTTCGTCAGATTGCCATACGCATCGATGCGGCGATCGCGCAGGAACGGCCAGTTTTGCCGCACTTCCTCGCAGCGGGCCATGTCGCATTCGGCGATAACGATCTCCTCCTTGTCGTGCGAAGCTTTCGCGAGAATGACACCGAACGGATCGCTGACGAACGACGCGCCCCAGAATTCAAGCCCGCCGTCCACGGAGCCTTCATGGCCGACGCGATTGATCGCCGCGACGTAGACGCCGTTGGCAATGGCGTGGGCGCGCTGGATCGTCTGCCAGGCGTCGTGTTGCTGCACACCGAACGGGGCCTTCTCGCGCGGATGCCAGCCGATGGCCGTCGGATAGATCAATAGTTGTGCGCCTTGCAGCGCGGTAAGCCGGGCAGCCTCGGGGAACCACTGGTCCCAGCAGACGAGAATGCCAATCCGCCCGAAACGCGTGTCGAAGGCCCGAAAGCCCAGATCGCCCGGCGTGAAATAGTATTTCTCGTGATAGAGCGGATCGTCCGGGATATGCGATTTGCGATAAAGTCCCGCCAGCGTTCCGTCGGCATCGAACACGACCGCGGTGTTGTGATAGAGGCCCGCGGCGCGTTTCTCGAACAGCGACGCCACGATCACCTTGCCCAGCGAGCGTGCGATCGCGCCGAGTTTTTCCGTGGTTGGCCCCGGAATCGGCTCGGCGAGCTCGAAGAACTTGAGATCCGTCTGCTGGCAGAAGTAGTGCGACAGGAACAGTTCCGGCAGACAGATGATGTCCGCGCCTTGCTTCGCCGCGTCGTGAATTCGCTTCAACGTCGCGCGCATGTTGCGCGACGGCTCGGCTTCGCATTTCGGCTGGATCAGCCCGAGGGTGAACTTCTTTTTCGCTGTTCGCATACGCACATCCTAGTGCAAGTATCGCGCTCGCACCACGCCTCGAGAAAAATGCGCAAACGTGACGCTTGCGCCACGCCAATCATTGTATGAAGCATATTGTCGCGGCGCGCAACAACAAACCGAAGAGGGGCAGCGATATGGTTGACGCTGACTCTCTTCGGCTCTTGGGGGCGAGTTCCTGTCCGCTTGCGACAAGCTCTGGTCGGGCATGGGGGGGGATAGAGAAATGCCCGCGCCGGCCGGTTTCGAACTCACGACCCTGAGCTCATTGAGTTGCCAATGGCGGTGAACGTGCTATTGGCGTTCTGGCCGAGCGTCGTGATGGCTGCGAGGCAGACCACAATGATCAAGGCCAACATGACTGCGTATTCGACAGCCGTAGGCCCATCTTCACGTTCGACGAAATCGACGACAAAATTCCTGATGCGAGACAGCATGGCAAATCCTCGAAGTGTTGGAAAAATCTCGCCGCGATTCCGCCCGTCCCTCACAGGCGCCGCGAGAGATCTCTATCTGACAAAAGGTAGGTCGCGATTTGCCGCTTGTCAAAGAACGCCGACTGGATTCCAGGAAAATGTCTTTCGAGCGCTTCCGGCTAGGCGTTCGCGTGCTTGCTGGCGACCGGTAAGCCGCGCGCGGCCAACTCATGACTCGGGCGGAAACCTCCCCAACAGAATGCGATCGCCGAGCACGCGCCCGCAGAGTTCGTCGATCGCCAGGAGCGGTCCAGTGAACCACGGCATCAACGCTTGCCGTTTACGTTTCACGATCAGGCGGATGATGCGCTCGACGCATTTCTCCACGGGCCAGACGCGAAACGGCGGCGGCGGCGGCACGGCCCACGGCTGCCCATTGGGGCCGAGCACGTTTGCGCGTAGCGGCGTATCGACGAATGCCGGCGAGACGACGCCTACGTGAACGCCGTCCTTCAGCAACTCCAGCCGCAGCGCTTCGTACAGGCCTTGAATCGCGAACTTGCTCGCCCCGTAGACCGCGTACGATGGGATGCCGCGCTTGCCTGTCAGACTACTGACGGCAACGAGCGAGCCCTTCGTTTTCTTGATGTGAGGCAACGCGAAATGCGTCGCATAGAGCGTGCCGAAGAAGTTGACGCGCATGACGCGTTCGAGCGCTTCGAGGGAGGAACCCTCGAAATAGGCCCGCATCGACAGGCCAGCGGACGCGAGCAGAATGTCGAGCTTGCCGAAATGCGCGACCGTGGCTTCGACGGCCGTGCGGACCTGCTCGGCATTGGTGACGTCGGCGGGAGCGACGAGCGCCGCGCCGCCGGCCGTGTGAATTTCCTTGCGAACCTGCTCAAGCGCGTCGCGATTGCGCGCGGACAGCGCGACCTGGGCCCCCATCTGCGCCAGACGTATGGCCGTCGCCTTGCCGATGCCAGACGAGCCGCCGGTGATGAGGACGGTCTTGTTGCGGAGGGATTCCATCAGGAAATAATACGGAGCGTAAGGCAAGCGAGGCCGCTTGACCCGCGAAAAAAACGCCACGCACCGGGTTGGCAAGGGTGCATGGCGTCTGCTAGCCGGCGCATTATTATCCGAACATGCGGCGGAAGAATCCGCCGCTTTCTTGATCTTTCTGCACGACGGGTTCCGCCGCGGCGGGGGGGGCAATCTTTGATTCCTGCGTGCGCCGCAGGCTGTGCAGTTTTTCGCGCAGCCCAGGATCGCGATTCGCGTTCTCCGTTTCGCGCGCTAATTCTTTTTGCAGGCGCACAATCTCCTGACGGTGCCGGGCCATTTCCGCGCGTTCCCTGGCCATCGTTATTTCCATTTGGCGCATCTGGGCCATCATGTCTTGTTCGTCTTGCTCAAGCTGCCGGCGTTGTTCGTCCATCTCGCGTTTCAAACGCAGGATTTCCTCCGCCTGACCGAGGCGAATGCTGCTGGCACTCGGCGCCGCGGGGACTTCAGGGGCGAAGCTGACCGATTCCTGCATTTCGTTCATTTTCTGGTGCAGGCCGCGAATCACTTCCGATTTCTCTTCGAGCATCATTTCGTATTCGCGCTGCCGTTCCAGCCAGGGTTCCTCGTCTTGTGCCGCACTGAATGCTTCCAGCTGACTCTTGAGCAGACGGTTTTCTTCGCGCAACTGCGCCAACTCGTCGGCTTCTTCCGTCACGCGGAGCGCTTCGGGCGTCGCTTCATCGAGGGTGTTGTCGCTGGGATTCAATTCGTCAAGAAGTTGTTGATTGACCTCGTTAAGCCGGCGCAATTCGACCTCGAAGTCGTCGAGGGTGAAAAATTCATCGTCAATCGCGTCGGTGTGGGGGGGAGCGACGGGCGCACACAGGACGCCATTGCGAGTGAGGGTTGCCATCTCTCTGGCTCCGTTGGAAACGTAAATCGCTGACCTCCGCGGCACGGTTACGAGGCGTGACACAGTGTCCTCATTTACAACATAGCTCGAAAATTCCTCGCACGTGGCAAAATTGGCAGAAATCCTGCGCCACACGATGAAGGCCAAGTTGCTTGAAAAAATTGCAAGATTCCGGAGTGGGCGGCATTCGACCCCCCAAAACTCTGAATGCCCCCTACTTTGGAATCGCTTCTCAATTCTCTCTTCTCTGTTCTTCATTCCGCATTGCAATGAAGAATGGTAACCGTTCACCTCTCTTTCCCCTGAAAACAGGGGTAGAGAGGTGAACGGCTGCTGAAAACAAACTCCTCGAAAGGCGCCTGCGTTCAATTGCAGCGGAGTTCGGTACTCGTGCCGCGCAGGTCCATTTCAAACTCGATTTCGTCGATCGGAGGCCGACTGAAATGCCAGCGGATTCCGTGCATGGCGGCAGCACCCATGCGGCTCAGGAGTACGTCGGGCAACAAATCGGTGATTGAATGGGCCGTGTACACGTTGGCACAGGAGACCGACGCACAGGCCATACCCAGACCTCGCAGCCGGCTCTCCATCAAATCCATGACAAATCGAGCCTTGCTGGCGAGCCCTCGAGGCGACGCGTCGCCGCGTGCAACAATTTCGTCTCGAGTCAAGATCCCTTCGGGCAATTCGCCGGCGCCGGCGACCACAAACGTGGACGGTCGATCGCCCGGACAGGACCTCGTGAACGAAAACCCGTACAAGACGGGTTCACTGGGCGGGTCGATGACGGGGGCCACGTTCGTCCGAGCGATCGGATTGGCGTCACCGACGAACACACCCCAGCTTTCGAGAATCGACGTGTACTCGGTGTTGAAGTCCGCAAAGCCTTGGAAACTGTACGGCCGAGGCGACCGGAGCGAGATCGCGCACAAGGCAGTCTTGGGGCGGCCCTGCTCGTCCAGCAAGCGCGCGATTCTCGCGAAACCCGTTCGGTAGGGGACGGGCTTCTGGAATGTAACGTTGACGATCTCGAAACCAGGGCTGGAAACGGCGCCGCACGAGTAGGGCGCAATTCCAGGCAAGAATCGATAGTTGCCGGTCGGGTGGTCAACAAGCCGCATGATTCGGTTCTCCAGTCGGCATCGGGTAATCGGTTTCGCATGACATTGCCCACCGGTGCAGACACGCCATCCTGACGTGCGACTACGCCTTGGTCCAGTTGAGCTTTCATTTTTCCTCCACCTCTCGCACGGGCAACGATACCGGCTGGCCTTTTAACGGCAGCTTCCAGGCATCGAAGATCTGTCCCTTCACATCGACTGCGGTGAAACGCAGGTTCTCGGCGCTGACTTCCACCTGTACGTAGTGGTTGATTTTCTTGTGCAGGACGTTCCACGCCGGCGGATTCTTGACGGCGTTGAATTGGTTGATGTCGCCGCCGCCGCTGACGACCTGCACCGAGCCCGTGTCGGACAAAGTGCGGTCGGCGTTCTTGATGCGTTTCGTCTTCTGATAACTATGATCGTGGCCCGCGAGCAAGAGCTGCACGCCATGTTTGTCGCAGACAGCGCCGAATTCCTTGCGGAAGTCATCCGGCGCCGGGTAACCGCCGGCCGTGTGGAAGGGCTTGTGAAAGAAGATGACCTTCCAGGCCGCCTGCGTGCGTTTCAGATCGTTGTCAAGCCAGGCCAGTTGTTCGTTGTAGGAGAATGGCAAGCCATTGAATTTGTCGTCGGCCACGTTCTTCTTGGCGGCGAGCTTGGCGCTCTCGGTGCACAGGCTGACAAAGTGAACGTTGCCGACGTCGAAGGAATAATAAAAGGGGGGCTGCGAGCCATCACGGACCAGGCTGCGCGGGCCTTTGACGCCAGCAAAGTAGTCGGCGTACCAGCCGTGGCCGCTGCCAAGCCAGCAATGATTGCCCGCCGTCGGGGCCATGAAGATCGAGCCACGCGTCTCGCGATTGCGCGCCAACGTGCGGAACCAGGCCTTGCGCCCGTTCAAGCCATCGCCGCGGCCGGTGCCGAGCATGTCGCCCAGGTGGACAAGCAGCGTTGGGTTCCACGCGAGAATATCGGCGAACAGTTTGCTCTCGATCGCCGCCGACGCGGGGACTTCGCCGCGTTGGGTGTCGCCGACCATCGCAAACTTGAAGGAAGTCGCATCCGGAGCCGGGAACGTGCGGAAGCTGATAATCTTGCTCTGGTAATTCCGCGCCTTCAGTTGATAGCGATAGAGCGTATCGGGCTTGAGATCGATCAAACGCACCGAGCGAAATTGAATCTTGTCGTCAGGATACTTGGCCGGCAAGCTGGCGTACGGCGACTCGGTGACGCGTGCCTCGGCGATAACCTCCCAGCCGATGGTCACTTCCGTCGGCGTGAGCCAGCCGATGTACGGCCCGGTGAGAACGACGAACGGCGTCTCATCCTTGGCAGCCTTCGGATCAGCGAGCAGCTCGGTCCACTCGATGGTCGCGAGATTGCCATTCCAGGAAATCGTCGGCGGCGAAACAACCTGTCCAGACGCCAACCAGACCGCCACGATCAGGACGAAACCAGTCAACGCGGCAACCACAGACGATTTCTTCATGACGATTCCCCTTGGGTTCGTAGCCCGACCTCCCACATAGTTTATCGCTTCGCGGCCTGGGCGTATTCGTGAGCCATGCAACGCGGAGCGTCGCACCACATTGTGGCACGACGCTCCGTGTCGTGGCCGGGCACGATCAATTGCCGGTCGACTTACACGATGGCAACCGCACCCGCCAGATGGCAGCGATGCCAACGATGGGTTGATTCCGCCCAGGTATCTGGTATGATCACTGCACCCCCCCGTTGACGACCACCGACAAGCGAACCAAGCCGACCTCTTCCAAAGGAACCCGTCCATGCTCACGTTCCTCGGCGACAGCCATCTGCGCTTCTGCCGCGGCGTTACGCGCCGCAATTTCCTTCAGACCGGCGCGCTGGGCCTGGGTGGGCTGTCTCTCGCTGAACTGCTCAAGTTGCGAGCGAGTGGGGCCGTCAATCAGCGCGGCTCCTCTTCGAAAGCGGTCATCTACGTCTATCTGTGGGGTGGGCCCAGCCATATCGACACCTACGACATGAAGCCGAACGCTCCCGTCGAGATCCGCGGCGAGTTCAATCCGATTCGCACCAACGTGCCCGGCTTCGACATTTGCGAATATCTGCCGCTCCAGGCCCAGATCGCCGACAAGCTGGCCCTCGTGCGTAATCTGCGCTTCAATCCGAACTTCCACGATCCGGTCGAATTGTTCTCGGGCTACAAGAAGCCGACGGAGGCAGGCTTCGCTATCCGTCCCGACTTTGGTTCCGTGGTCAGCAAACTGCGTAGCGGCTCTGGGCCGCGCCAGCTGCCGGCGTACATCGCGCTCGACAGCAAGGCCGGCTACGAATTCCGCAATGGCCCCGCCTATCTCGGCCTGGCGCACAAGGCCTTCGTGCCCGGCGACCGTCTCGAGAGCCTGGCCTTGCCGCGCAACGTCTCGCTCGATCGCTTCCAGGATCGCAACGAGCTGCGCCGCACCTTCGATCAACTCAATCGCAACATCGATGCGAATGGCATCATGGAAGGCCTCGACGCGTTCAACGCCCAGGCCCTGGAGATGGTCACGAGCGCACGGACACGCGACGCCTTCGATATCAGCCGCGAGCCCGAATCACTCCGCGCCTGCTACGGCGAAGGCGAGGCGCAGCGACTCCTGATGGCGCGCCGCCTCGTGGAAGCCGGCGTTCCCGTCGTGACGCTGACCTTTGGCGGCGTCGTGCCCAATGCCGATTGCAACGGCGACAGCATTAGTGCCACCAGCTGGGACACGCATAATCATGGCTTCCCGTGCCTGCGCGCCAAGCTGCCACGCCTCGATCGCGCGATTCACGCGCTCATCACCGACATCTACGCGCGCGGCCTGGACCAAGACGTGACGGTGATGATCGGCGGCGAGATGGGCCGCTTCCCCGTCGTCGGCCGCGGCGGTTGCGGCGCGACTCCCGACGGCCGCGGCCACTGGACCTATGCCGGCTTCAGCCTGATCTCCGGCGGCGGCCTGCGCATGGGCCAGGTGATCGGCCGCACCGATGCACGCGGCGACCACCCGGTCGGCGTCCCCTACACTCCGCAGAACCTGCTCGCGACACTTTATCACACGCTCGGCATCGACCTCGGCACCACGTTCCCGAATCACAGCGGCCGGCCAACGCACTTGCTGGACAATGTCGAGCCGATCAGGGAGTTGATCTAAATCCGCGTGTCCGAGCGTGATTGCTAGCGAAGAGCAATCAAACAAATGCCCGAACCCGTTCACGACGCGGAGCGTCGTGCCACAATGTGGTGCGACGCTCCGCGTCGCATTAGAGGACGGGTATGTTTTCTTCCACCTATCGCCTTACGCATTTCATTGAAGAAAACCTCCGCAGCACATTTCGATCGCTCATCGAATTATTGACTTGCATGAACGGCCCCAATCGCTCATAATCATAGCCACACATCGGGGAAGTTCTGGTCAATTGAAAGGAACAATTCATGTCGGCATGCACAGGGCGGCTCCGTAGGCTTGTGGGTTTCCTCGCCATTATTGCCAGCGCATCAATCACTGACGGCAGCTCGGCGCAAGATCATTCGCAAAAGGGGGACGATCTACTCAAAGAACAGCGCGAGCGCATCAAGATCGAAGGGCAGAAGCTAACGAAGCAGGTGGACGACGTTCTGTCCAAAGCCAAAGCACACCTGATGTTGACCAAATCACCGACCACCGCGGACCTCGCCAACCTGAACGAGTTGACCGATAAATTACGCGAGGCGTTAATCCAGGTACGCGATCATCCCGACATTAGCAACGAGGTACGCAACGCACTGATCGATCGCTTGCAGCGTTCGCTGCGCCTGCTTTCCGCGCGGATCCAGATGAACATTCCGGGCACGCCGCGCTTCGCGTTCAAGATCCCCGCCACGACGCCGATCGAAAAGCTGTTGCCGACGCCGCCGCGCTATCCGCAAATTGTCGGTCCACTGTTGAACGACGATCTCGCAAAGGTTCCGGAGCTGGCTTTTCAGGAACCGCTGGCGAATAAGCTCAAACCGGGCGAGGGGCTGAAGCAAACCGCGCACATGGTTGCCAAAGTCAATCACGCGAATCAGAAAAAGCGTGACGCCTACATGGAAGCACTTCTGGCACAGCGCAGCGATCTTGCGGGTTTGCCGTTCGTCATGGGCGATGACTGCCGACTAAGCGGTTCGCGCAACACGGAGTTTGCCATCGCGGTGAACACCATCCGAGCGCATATGCTGACGGCCGGCGGTCTGGGCGGGCTTGCAAAACGTCTCGAGGCGGCGGCGCGGTTAGGCGATCCCCCGCTTGAGTCAGCGGTGTCTCAGACGCAGGAGGTTCAGGGCGGGATGGGCGTGGTTGATTTCGCGGAACAAATCTGGGAGACGTATCGCAACGCCTGTGCCCTCGAAGATAAGGCGAATGCCAAGCGCGACGCCCAAGCGCAGGACGAAGCCATCCGCGCCCGCATTGCCGCCTTGATGCAGATCTTCGGGCCCGTCGGCGGCGACCACCGCCAACGGCTCGCCAGGTATCTTTCCACGCTATCACACGTCGAATCGACCCGCGCCCTCGCCAAGCTCGCGATTTATGCCGACGAGGACGACGTTCGCAAGATTACGCTGACGACATTGAAGACCCGCCGCGACAAGGACTATACCGACATCCTTCTCGCCGGTTTGCGTTATCCCTTGCCCGCAGTGGCGAAGCGCTCGGCCGAGGCGTTGGTTGTCCTGCAACGCACCGATCTGGTGCCGCGCTTGCTGGAGATGCTCGAAGCGCCGGATCCCCGGCTGCCGGTCACGAAGACGGTCGGCGACGAGTCAGTCTTGACGGTGCGTGAACTCGTACGGGTCAATCACCAGCGCAATTGCCTGTTGTGTCACGCGCCGGGCAACGCGCCAAATCAAAATCCCGAGGTCTTCACCGCCAGCATGCCGGTCCCGGGCGAGCCGATCGTGCCTGCGGCTTACTATCAGCCCGAATCCTCGCCGGACATTCTCGTGCGCGTGGACGTGACATATCTGCGGCAAGACTTTTCGGTTAGCCTGCCGGTGGCGAATGCGGCGCCATGGCCTGAGGTGCAGCGTTTCGATTTCCTCGTTCGCTCTCGCACGGTGAGCGTGGATGAGGCGAAATCGTACCGCGAAAAGCTGACTCCAACCGAACCGGGGGTGCGGTCGCCGTATCACCGCGCTGCGCTCTATGCGCTGCGCGAACTGACGAGCCGAGACACGGTACCGACCGCGGAGGCGTGGCGGCAGTTGCTCAAATTGCCGGCGAAGTAAGCTGCGCTCGCACAAATTTCTTGGCCACGGATTAAACACGGATTAAACACGGATAGGACAAAAGACAGTTCAATGAAATCGAATCCTTCACACTGAATTTTTTCATCCGTGTTTCATCTGTGTTTGATCCGTGGCTCATTTCATTTTGTTGGTGGTTCAGCCGTTCCTTGCCGCTCAAGGTCTAGCAAGGCTTGCTTCCGCTGCAGGCCGCCGCCGTAGCC